>NZ_JBICXQ010000054.1:0-25647 GCF_043200375.1 Streptomyces sp. NPDC048434
CTACGGCGTCAGCGTCACCGCACCGACCGTCACCGTCGTTCGCGTCATGTACATCTCGGCGGCGCTGAACGAGTACTGCGGGGAGCCGAGAACCGCTGTCGGTCGGCAGGGCGTACTACGCAGCGGCTGTGTTCAGGCGGGCTGAGTGAGTTCGGCGCGGCCGAACAGAAGCCCGTATCCCGGGGGAAGGTGGGCAAGCACACGGGTGAGGAGGCCGGGCCCGGCGAGCTGGGCGACGGTGGCAAGGACGGCGCCGGCATCCCAGCGTGCGGTGGCCGGCGTGCCACCGGTGCGGGTGGCGAGATCCTTGACAAAGCCCCAGCTGGTCAACTGCTCAGTGCCGGGGATCTGGGCGGTGAACACCAGGGCGGCCTCGACGGGCAACCGGGCTGCCAGGTCGACACGTTCCTCGCCGGTGAGCTGGCGGCTCAGTGCGCCCAGCACGGCGCCTACGACCTCTTCGGCTCGCTCGCGGGTGGGGTACGCACCGTCGTACCGGACCCGTTCCAGCACCTGGTCAAATGTCATGCCTGGTGCTGGACGGCCCCTTTCAGGCTGCAGGGACATGGGGAACGTCGCCTTTCTCGTCAATGGGCTGGTGTTGAGCGTTTGGGTTGCGCCTTGCCCGTGTTTCTGGACTCGTGGGCTGGGGGCGGCCGAAGAGAAGATCGTAGCCCGGTGGGAGCTGGAGCAGGATTCGCTGCATGAGTTCTTCGTCAGCCGCGTCCGCGGCGACGCTGAGCACGGCGCCGATGTCCCACTCGGCCCGCAAGCGCTCAAACCCGCGCGGGTCGCGGCTGCGGGCCATGGAGCGAACCAGGGCCCCTTGGCGGCTGGCCCCCGCGGCCATCCAGTCCACCGACGGCCGCAGAAGATCAGCACTGATCACTGTCGTCAGGGCCCGGCCCACCACCGGCATGCGCCAGGCTGCCTTGAGACCGCGCTCGTGCAGCCACTGCTTGATCACCAGCCGCCAGGCGGAGCCGGCTTGCTCGATGCCGCTGGCCAGCCACCGCTCCTGCCAGGTCTGTCCCGGCTGGTCTTCCAGCCAGTCCAGCACCATGACGATGCCGTGCTTGTGGTGCAGCTCGCTGTCGTAGTTCTCCAGCGTGAACGGCGGACGGGACGGCAGCAGGGCCACCTCAGTGCGGGAGCGCTCGGTGCCCGGCCAAATGTCCGGAACGGCCCGGGCGGGGAAGCGCTGCTGGGCCGCCATGGTGGGCCCGGGGTGGAGGGCGCCGTTCTTCCCCGGAACGCTGCACCCGCTCGGGATCCGTGAAGCGGTCGACAGGGTCGACTCGGTGCTCGGCGGCTGAGAAGGAACCCCGTTCGGAGCAGCGGCCGCTCCTCCTCGCCGGGCATCGCCCCGCCTACGGTGATTGGCTGGCGAGAGGCCACCACCGAGCAAGGAGCGACCGTGACGCCCAAGGCACCCGACTACACCGTGCCGGGAATGACGACGCAGGACAGCGGCGCGGTCATCGAACTGCTACAGATGCGTCTGCACTCACTGAACGACCTGGCGCTCACCCTCAAGCACATCCACTGGAATGTGGTGGGACCGCACTTCATCGCCGTGCACGAGATGCTCGACCCGCAGGTCGAGCAGGTCCGGGCGATGACCGACGACCTAGCAGAACGCATCTCCACCCTGGGCGGCGAACCGCACGGCACTCCTGGCGCGCTCGTCTCCGACCGCACATGGAATGACTACTCGATCGGCCGTGCGGCGGCCATCGAGCACTTGGGCGCACTCGATCTCGTGTACACGTCAGTCATCGAGGACCACCGCGCGGCGATGAAGGCAACGGAGGAACCCGACCCCGTCACCCAGGACATGCTCATCGAGCAGCTCCGTGCGCTGGAGCTGTTCCAGTGGTTCGTACGCGCCCACCTCGAGAGCAGCGGCGGGCAGCTGAGCACGGCCGGCGCGTCGACGGAGCGGAAGGCCGCCGCGCAGGCCGCCGACCAGGCTCGCGGCCGTCCCTGAGACGACTGCGGGCACCTCATCGCATCCGGCGTCGCCTTCCGAGCAGAAAGAGGCGGTGTTCGAAGCAGTGGCGACCCCGGCAGGAGGCTGCATGCTCGGTATCCAGGCGACCGATGACGACATTTGCACAACCATCACCGAAGGGCGGCCCCGCAGGTTCACGCCCTCGGCGCGGCCCGGTCTTCCTGTGGCCGACGCCGTCGAGGCCGTCCTCCGACGTCACTTGGACAAGCGCCTGACGGAAGCCCGGCAGACCGACGCGGTGTTCGCCGAGGAGGTCGCCGGGCGCGTGCGGGACATCGCCCTGCGCGGCGGCAAGCGCCTGCGGGCCCAATTCCTCTGGTGGGGTTGGCGGGTCTGCGGCGGCCCAGCCGACGGGGCGGAGAAGGCGCTGCGCCTCGCCGCGGCCCTGGAGCTGATCCAGACGTGTGCCGTCGTCCATGACGATGTCATGGACGGCTCGCCAGTGCGCCGCGGCGCCCGCGCCGCCCACGAGGACTTCGCACAGCAGCACGCCGCGGCCGGCATGCGCGGCTCACCGGCATCCTTCGGGACCGCTGGGGCCGTCCTCGCTGGAGATCTGGCGCTGGCCTGGGCCGACGATCTGCTGACCGCCACCGCTCTGGCCTCCGGCCAGGGCGCTCGCCTCCACCAGGAGTGGTGCGCGATGCGGTCGGAGATGGTCGCGGGCCAGTACCTCGACATGAGGGCGGCGGCCACCGGCTCGACGGCGCTGGACCAAGCCATGCGTATCGCCTGCCTCAAGAGCGCCCTCTACACCATCGAGCGCCCCTTGTCGCTCGGCGCCGCACTCGCCGGAGCCAGCGACCGTACGACGGGCGTCCTGCGGTCGGCCGGCCGATGCGCAGGCATCGCCTTCCAGCTCAGGGACGACATCCTGGGCGTTTTCGGTGATCCACTGCGTACCGGCAAGCCTGCCGACGACGACCTGCAGGCCGGGAAGCTGACCTACCTCCGCGCCGTCGCCCTGCGGCTGGCGGACGAGTCCGGGGACGCTGCCGCCGCCACGGCACTGAGGACGCCCGGCCCGACGCTGACGGGCACTCAGGTGCAGGACGCGCGAGCTGCCCTGGAGAACAGCGGTGCCCGGCGGATCGTGGAGGCCAGGATCAGCCGATTGGTCCACCTCAGTGAACGCCGCTTGGCCGTGCTGCCCGGTGAGCCCACTGCGGTCGCGGCGCTCGGCAGTCTGGTCCGCACAGCGGCGGGGGTGGCCGCGCCGCACGAGGAGGACACTCCATGAGAACCGTTCCCGGCCGCACCGACCGCGTGGTCGTCGTCGGTGCCGGGCTGTCCGGCCTCGCCGCCGCGCTGCACCTGCTGGGCAGCGGCCGGCAGGTGACCGTGGTCGAGAGGTCGGACCAGCCTGGCGGCCGGGCGGGGCGCACGCGGCTGGGCGGCTACCTCCTGGACACGGGCCCGACGGTGCTCACCATGCCGCACCTCGCCGACGAGGCGTTCGCCGCGGTAGGCGACTCGCTCGCGGACCGTGTCGAGCTCGTCGCCCTGCACCCCGCCTACCGGGCGCAATTCGCCGACGGCTCAGGACTCGACGTGCACACCGACGGCGAGGCCATGGCCGAGGAGGTCCGCGCCTTCGCCGGCCCGGACGAGGCTGCCGGATACCGCAGGCTACGGCAGTGGCTGCGGTCCTTGTACGAAGCGCAGATGCGACGGTTCATCGACACGAACTTCGACTCGCCGTTCCAGTTGCTGCACCCCGATCTGGTGCGGCTGGCCGCACTGCGCGGTTTCGGCCGGCTGGACGCGCAGATCGGCCGGTACATCAAGGACCCAAGGCTCCGCAGGGTGTTCTCCTTCCAGTCGCTCTACGCGGGCGTACCACCCGCCCGGGCACTCGCCGCCTACGCCGTCATCGCCTACATGGACACGGTCGCCGGCGTGTACTTCCCCAAGGGAGGCATGCACGCGCTGCCGGTGGCGATGGCGGACGCCGCCCGCGACGCCGGAGCCGACTTCCGCTACGGCACTGAGGTCACAGAGCTTGCTCTCTCCGCAGGGCGGGTCACTTCCCTGCGTCTCGGAGACGGGGAGCGGCTGCCCTGCGACGCGGTGGTCCTGACACCCGATCTGCCTGTCGTCTACCGCCTGTTGGGCCGTACACCACGCCGGCCGGTACGGCTGACTCATTCGCCCTCGGCGGTGATTCTCCACGCGGGCACGCGCCGCAGCTGGCCCGGCCTGGACCACCACACCATCTCGTTCGGACACGCCTGGCAGCGGACGTTCGACGAGATCACCCGCACCGGGCAGCTGATGAGTGACCCGTCGCTGCTCATCACCCGGCCCACGGCCCACGAGTCGCGGCTGGCGCCCGAGGGCCGGCATCTGCACTACGTGCTGGCACCCTGCCCCAACACGACCGTCGGCCCGTCGGCGGCCGAATGGCGTTCCCTCGCCCCTCTATACCGCGACAGCATCGTCTGCGAGCTGGAGAAGCGCGGTCTTGAAGGATTCGGCGAGGCCATCGAGGAGGAACAGGTGATCACCCCCGCCGACTGGACGGCACTGGGTCACGCCGCGGGAACACCGTTCTCCGCCGCCCACACCTTCGCGCAGACCGGTCCGTTCCGACCGCGCAACCTGGTCGCCGGCGTCGAGAACGCCGTGCTGGCTGGCTGCGGAACGACTCCGGGCGTAGGTGTGCCCACCGTGCTCGTCAGCGGAAAGCTGGCGGCGTCCCGCATCAGCGGACAGTGAGAGGCGTTCATGACACGACGTGAGCTCGACGCGGCGCGGATCTCGGGCCCGGGACTGCGAGCGGCGTACGCGCACTGCCGGTGGCTCAACGCCCGACACGGCAGGACCTACTTCCTCGCGACCCGACTGCTGCCTGTGCACCGGCGCCCGGCCGTCCACGCACTGTACGGCTTCGCACGCTGGGCGGACGACATCGTGGACGACCTGGCTTCCGCCTGCCCGCCGGAAGAGCGTGACCGGCAGCTCGCGCAGCTGGAGAGCGAACTCGCTTCAGGGCTGCGCACCGGCCGAAGCAGCGAACCCGTCGTGTGGGCAGTGGCCGACACGGCCGAGACCTACGCCATCCCCCATGAGCACTTCACGGACTTCATGGCTTCCATGCGGGACGACCTCACGGTCACGGACTATGCCACCTACGAGGACCTCAGGTCGTACATGCACGGATCCGCCGCCGTCATCGGCCTGCAGATACTGCCGGTTCTCGGCACGGTCGCGCCGAGGGAGGAGGCAGCACCGCACGCAGCCGCGCTGGGGGTCGCGTTCCAGCTCACCAACTTCCTGCGGGACGTCGGCGAGGATCTTGACCGCGGACGGGTCTACCTGCCCGCCGACCTGTTCGCCGCGCACGGCGCGGATCGCCCGCTGCTGGAGTGGAGCCGCGCCACCGGCAAGCCGGACCCCAGGATCCGCGCCGCGCTCGAAGCCGCCGCGGACCTCACCCGGAGCATCTACCAGGAGGCCCTACCGGGCATCGCCATGCTCGAACCACGCACCCGGCCCTGCATCCGGACGGCTTACACCTTGTACGGCGGGATCCTCGACGCCATCGCCGACGACGGCTACGCCGTGGTCCAGAGGCGTTCGGTGGTGCCCCGAAGGCGCCGCGCCGTCGTAGCGCTCGGCGGACTCGCCCGGGTCCTCGCGGCCCGCCTGCGACCAGAGCCCCGGTGGTCGCTGGAGCACGCCCCCAAGGCACCGCCAGCGGCACACGCGCACAGGTCGCCTTCCACGGGCCCCTGGAGGCACAGAACATGACGGAGCCCCGGGAACGGCGGCGGTACACCCTGCCCGTGCGGTCGCGACGCAAGTCCCGCTGGGAGCAGCAGACGCCGACATGGCGCGAGGCCAGGCCATCGCTCATCTCGGACGCGCTGAAGCGCTGTGCAGCACGGCCGTCGGGCAACTGGTATGTCATCGGCGCCTCCCGCGACATCGGCAGCAACGGGCGCCCGTTCGGGCGGACGGTCGGCGGGGTGGAGGTCGTCGCCTGGCGTACCGCTGCGGGCGAGCTGAAGGCCGGGCCGGGCTCCTGCCCACACCTGGGCGCGCCCCTGCGGGACAGCCGGGTCGTGTGCGGCACCGTCATCTGCCACTGGCACGGGCTGTCCCTGGACGGGTTCCCGTTCGCCGGATGGGACCCGTTCCCCGCTCACGACGACGGTGTGCTCGCCTGGGTGCGCCTGGACGAGCTCGGCGGGGAACCGCCGCTCGACCGGCCGGTGGTGCCGCTGCGTCCCCACGGCGGCGCCGTGGACGCGGTGTTCACCGTCGTGGGCTGCTGCGAGCCGGAGGACGTGGTCGCCAACCGCCTGGACCCGTGGCACGGGTCCTGGTTCCACCCGTACTCCTTCGTGGACCAGACCATCGTGCGGGCCCCGGAGAGCGACGCGGACGAGGACGCATTCACCGTCGACGTGTCGTTCAAGGTCGCCGGGCGGCTGGTCGTTCCCGTGCGGGCGGTGTTCACCGCGCCGGAGCCGCGCACGGTCGTGATGCACATCGCCGAGGGCGAGGGCGCGACGTCCGTCGTGGAGACGCACGCCACGCCGCTGGGCCCCACCCGGGACGGCAGTCCGCGCACGGCGGTGATTGAAGCCGTCGTCGCCTTCTCCGACCGGCGCGGGTTCGCCGCGGCGCGGGCGGCGGCCCCCGCTCTGCGGCCGCTGATGCGGTGGGCGGCCGGGCGCCTGTGGCGCGACGACCTTGCCTACGCGGAACGGCGCCGGCTGCTGCGCAGCACGGGCCGCTTCCCGGGCTGAGCAAGGCTGTTCGGTGGTTCGGCCTGATTGCTGGGGAGGCGGTGGCTCAGCCGGCGTCCGCGAACAGGGCGGCCATGCACCGCAGCACCGGCGAACGCCCCCTGCGAGGTACCGTCCACAGCGGGTGGCCGGCGGCACCCCAGCGCCGCAGCAGTGAGTTGGCGGCCAGGAACCCGGTGGTGGCGGCACGTTCCATGAGCGCCACCGGGAGGTCGGTGCGGACCAGGTCGCCGGCCATCGTCAGAGCGGGGTGCGGAGTGCGCACCGTGGGGCGGGACAGGTAGCCCTTGACGGGGAACAGCGGGCAGTCCGCTCGCCATTCCTGCCGGGCGTCGACGATCCGGGCGTCAGCGGTCTCCGGGTAGACCTCATGAAGATGCCGCAGCAGTCTTCGTTCCACGGCGTGACGGTCGGCCGACTCGTCGACCGCGTACCCGTGCAGTTCGACAACGGCACCGCCGGTCCGCCGAGCCCAGCGGGCCGCCTCCCCCTCCCAGCGGTCCAGCACGCTCACATTGTCCAGTCCGTCGAAGCCGCTCGTGCCGAGGAAACCGGGGCGTGACCGGTCCACGGAACGGTCCAGCCACAGCCGGGACACCAGAAAGGGCGGCGCGGTCCGCTGGGCCGCGATTCCCACCCGCCACGCCTCGTTCCCCAGCAGCGGCGACGCCTCGACCACTCGCTGCAGGCCCGTCACGTCCATAGCCAGGACCACGGCGTCGTACTCGGTGGAGGTACCAGCGGCGTCGATGCTCAGCGCCGTGTCGCCGGACGGCCGCACTGAGTCGACGGGTGCCCCGGTCCGGATGTCCACGCCCAAACGCTGCAGGTAGCGGCCCAACGGCTCCCAGAGGGCCTGTGGGAAGGGGCCGTCGGGCACGTCGAAGAGAAGTCCTTCCGAGGAGCCGAGGAAGTAGATGTGGAACATCAGCAGCAGTTCGGCCGCCGACAGTTCTCGCGGATCGGAGAAGAAGCTGCGGGAGAACACCTCGAACGCCAGGTGCTGCGCCGCCCGGGGGAAGTTGACCGCGTCGAGGAAGTCCTGGGCGCTGACGGTGTCGAAGCGCTCGTACACCCCGGGCACGCGCACATCGAAGAGCGGGAGGGCAGCTCTCGGTCGCATGGCGGCGAGGTCCCGCCATCCGAAGGTCGGGCTGAATGCCGCGAACCCGACAGCGCTCCAGGGTGGTGTGCGGGGCACATGGGCGAACCCGTCGGTGAGTCCGGTGCGGTGGCGCAAAGGGTAGTCGGGCAGCGGACGGAGCACGGAGAGCGAGGGGTCCACACGGCGCAGCAGGCCGCGCAGGTTGTAGTACTGACGGAAGAAGGCGTGAAAGCCGCGGCTCATGGTTACCTGGCTGCCGTCGGCGAGCTCGGTCCGCCAGCCTGCGAGACGGCCGCCGAGGGCGGATCCGCGCTCGTGGAGCGTGACCCTGACGCCTCTCTCGGCCAGCGCCGTCGCGGCTGCCAGACCTGCGATACCGGCTCCGACGACCGCTGCCCGCGGCCCCGGTCCCTGGAGCCGGCGCAGACCGGACGCCGCCCTCAGCACCTGCGCCTTCCGGTCCCTTCCTCTGCGGGGAGCCGCCCCGGTGCGGGCGTCGAAGCGGGTCATCTGGGCCCTCCTCCCTGGCCGGGCTCGGCGCGACGGCCCAGGAACGTGTGGACGATGCCCGTCTGCCATCCGGGCACCGGCAGTACCCGTGTGTCCCTGAATCCGGCGTCGGAGAGCCGCTCGGCGAAAGCGGGTGCAGTGTCGAAGTCCAGCACGCTGCGGTGGAGGTGGCGGTAGAGGTCGCTGTCGCCGGTGACGGTCCCGGCCGGGATGATGACCGCCCAGCACACGGCCGACCAGAGAGCGCGGTGTCCGGGGAGCCCGCTCAGGGAGTACTCGTGCACCGCGAGTCTGCCGCCGGGGCGCAGAGCCCCATGGGCCACGGCCAGCACGGCGTCGGGGTCGGCCACGTTACGGAAGAGGTAGCCGGCGAAGACCGCGTCGAACGGCCCCGTTACCCCGGCGGCGGCCAGGCGCTCCACCGGTGAGTGCACGAAGGTCACACCGGCGGGCCAGCGTTTGGCGGCTGCCCGCTCGAGCATGCCCGCGGAAGCGTCGACGGCGGTGATCCGAGCGAGCGGGGCTGCTCGCAACAGGGCCGCAGTCGAGGCTCCCGTACCGCACCCTATGTCGAGGATGTGCCGGCCCGCCCCGCCGTCGGGCAGGCGAAGGCGCCGCGCGGAACGTCTGAGGTCGGCGTGGTACCCGGCGTTGAGGCCGACGAGGCGGTCGTACCCGGGGGCGGCGTGGTCGAAGGCTCTTGCCAGGTCCGCGTCGCGCTTCAGCGTCATCCGGTGCTCTCCTCGCGTGTGAGGGGGAAAGGTCTCCTCTGCAGGAAAGGGAGTTCCACCGCGGTACGGAGCATGGGGCCGACAGGTGTGGCGAAGCCAAGGCGCATGTCCTCCCACAGCCCGCTGCTGCCGTCGAGGAACCGCAGCACCCGTTCGGCGGGCATACGCCGGAACAACCGGGTGAAGAAGTCGGAGCCGTTGACGCGCCCGGTGTCCAGGGCGCGCAGCATCACGGCGTCCATGGCCAGCGCGCGGCGCCCGTGGGGTGCCGTCAGTCGGACCTTTTTGCCGTCGCGCAGCGCGGCGGCGACGGCCTTGCTCTGCCTCTGGACGGCGGAGAAGGTGTAGCCGGTTGCCGGCCTGGTGGCACCTCCCACGGCGCCGATGCGGTGCACGGCGGTGCCGATGCGGCGGGCGAACCGCGCGTCTGTCATGGGGATGACGCCCGCTTCGACGGAACGTACCTCGAACGGCCCCAGGCGCAGGATGTCGCGCGTGTAGCGCTCAAGGGCTGCCTCGTACTCCAGGTGGGACAGTGGAGCCCTGGAGAACTGGGTGTACTCGACGAGCGCGTCCTTCGGGCCAAGCGGGAGGACGTATCCGAACGCGAGCCCGTGGGCGGGCTGAGGGACCCGGAAGTCCATCAGCTCCACGACCTCGTCGTCGAAAGCAGCAGCCGAGGTGCGGACGAACCAGCCTCTGAAATGCTGCAGCAGCGTAGTGCGGGCCGGGGGCAGGGACTGGCCGGGGCGGGAGTCGAACAGGTGCCGGCCCCGGAGTGTGATGCGGTCCCCTTCCGCGGTGACGCACAGGGCCTCCGCGCCCCCGGCCACGTTGCGCACCGTCTCCGCTGTCGCCTCCACCAGCCTCACGTGGGGAAGAGCGGCCAGTCGCGATCCGACCAGGGCTTCGAAGCGGTCCGAGCGGAGCATCCGGTAGCGCAGCGCCTCGAGTTCGCCCTCGACCACCTCACCATCCCGGCCACGGACACGCAGCCGCCGCCAGGAGGCGACCAAGGCGTCATCGAAGTCGCCCGGCCCCACTTGCCAGAAGCACCAGGTGCGCTCCGCCGGACGCAGCGACGGCCTCGGGGTCTCCACCAGCGCCACCGACACGGGGCGGCCGGCGCCGGGCACCGTCAGTGCGTGCGCGAGCGAGAGCCCCGCCGCCCCGCCACCGACGATGACGACGTCGGTGACGTCCCGCGCGTGACTCATGCACCCTCCTGATCGAGGACGTAGGTTCCGTTGCCCTTCGGGGAACACCATGTGCGTCTCGCCTGCCATCGCTTCGACCACCACTGCTACGCCGAGTGTGCCCGGCGGCAGCATCACAGGTGCTGTTCCGAACGCGGTCCGCGTGGCGAAGCCCATGTCCAGATGCCCCAGCCGGTCCTCGACGACGCTGGGGTTTCCGCCGCCGCTCATGGCGAATCGCCCGCAGGCACGTCCCTGCGGCGCAGCACGTACAGGCAGTCAGGTGTGCCGCCGCGGCCCCGGCCACGTCATGACCGCCGTCGCCGACGTGTACGGGGCGTCGGCACCTACGTGCACGAGGCGGCCGCCCGCCCCGTGCGGCAGACGGTCGTTGACGGCCGCGAGCGTGCCGCCGCCGAGCCCCAGGACCTCGTTCGGCACTGCCGACAGCAGCGTGACGAGAATGCACAGCGCGCCGGCCGGTGCCGGGTCGCGAAGGCCACGAGGACGCTGAGCATGGCGACGAACGCCTGGTTCCTCCTCGCCTGATGGCCTAACACCAAGGGGCACCGTGGCCACTCGCTTGCCACCTGCCGGTACAACTACGGTGCCGGCGTCGGTTCGCTGGTGCAGAACGGCAGGAGAATCGTTACTGACCTCTGTGCTTCAGGGTGACGCTCGTTGCGTCTTCCGGGGGCACGGTCGCCTGGATCGCTGGGCTGCGAATGTATGAGGTTGATCCCTTTTCGTTCTGGCCGCTGGTCGGTGGTGCAGAGGCAGCTCAGGATGGGGGAATGAAGTGGGCAGTCGGACCCGGTAGCTGAGTCGGCCGCCGTCTACAGCGGCCACGCCGATGATTACGCGGCTGTGCATGCTCCGAAGATGGCGGATCGTGTTGAGCGTTCGCGGGCTCCTTGCCTGTGCCCTCGCTGATCCTTGACGCAGGGTGTGGTCCGGGCCGTGACCTTGCGAGGTTTCGGAAACACGGGCATGGGTGCGTGGTGTTGACCTTAATTCGGAGTTCGTGGCGATGGCCAACGCCCACGCGCCTACTTCTGAGTGTGACCTGCGCGAGGTCGGGTCGCGGTTCCCGGCCGGAGCGTTTGATGGGATCTGGGCCTCCGCGTCGCTCGTCCACCTCGACGTGGTGGATGCGGTGGACGTACTGGGGCAGTTCGCCGGACTGCTGGGGCCCGGGGGCCGGATATACGTGTGTCTGAGCGCCACCGGCCGTACAGGCTGGCTCGATGAGCCGGACGGCCGACGGTGGTACACCGTGTGGGACCCAGATGAGTTCGCCGCCGCGGTGGCCAGGGCGGGCTTCACGATCGACGGTGTCGACCGGGGGCCGTACGTGGAGGTCTGGGCGACCCGCGGCGGCTGACTTCCAGGGTTCGGTGTGTCCTGGAGGTCAGGAAGGCTGCATTGAGGGGATGCGTCATCCGGATAGGGATGGCCTGACCGCCCGGCAATGCGCCCGAGGACGTAAGCATTGGGTCACCGAGTTACCGCCTGTCCACTCCTGGTGGAGGATCTCGCTCGTCACGGTGTTCTTGGGGTGTCCAGGGCCAGGCCGGTGCCGGCTATGAAGCCGTTGAGGACCTCGGGACGGTACTGGAGGCGTTTGAGCCGTTGGCGGACGATGACCTCCAGATGATCGAGGGCCATGACGGCGAGGTTGGCCAGGCTGTGCTTGATGTGCGCCCACACACCCTCAACCGGATTCAATTCGGGCGAGTAGGCGGGCAGAAGGAATACCGTCAGCCAGTCGCGCTGGTCGATCAACTCCCGCATGGCGTGGGAGACATGGGTGTTGAGCCGGTCCCACACCAGGAGGATCGGCGCCTTGACGAGCTGGTGCGCGCCGTCGATCAGCGCGATGAAGTCGCGTTCGCCCATGCTGCGGCGCTTGCCCTTGCCCGCCGGATGGCTGATCAGCCGGTGACACAGTCGGGGGCGCGAGCCGGGTCGCATCGCGATCAGTCCGGCCACGGACAGCCGTCCCGAACGGCGTCCGCTGACCGTCACGACTGGCGTGTGGCCGCGCCGGCCCAGGTGCGTCCTTTGGGCGGACGGCGGGTGAAGCCTGCTTCGTCCTCGAAACAGATGTAGCCCCCGCAGGCCGCCCGGGGTGGTACCGCGCGACGACAGGGCCCCAGGCCACCATCCCGCCACAGCTGGTGCCACTGGTAGGCCGACCTCCAGCTAACCCTCAGACGCCGTGCGACCTCCGGCGGTTTAATCTTCTGCTCGAACAACTCGGCCGCCTGTGTTCGTACGGCCTTGCGAGCCGGTTGGTCCGCGACGTCGTCGGCCTCTACCTCGACCCGCCGGAGAAGGCCCTGGTCCTCTGCGTGGACGAGAAGTCGCAGATCCAGGCCCTGGACCGCTCCCAGCCGGTTCTGCCGATGATGCCCGGCGTTCCCGAACGCCGCAGCCACGACTACATCCGCGCCGGCACCACCACCTTGTTCGCCGCCCTGGAGGTGGCGACGGGCAAGGTCATCGGCTCATTGCACCGCCGGCACCGGGCTTCCGAGTTCAAGAAGTTCCTGGCCAAGGTCGACAAGGAAGTCCCCGCCGACCTCCAGGCCCACCTGATCCTCGACAACTACGCGACCCACAAGACACCGGAGATCAAGAAGTGGCTGCTGGCACACCCGCGCTTCCACCTGCACTTCACGCCCACCAGTGCATCCTGGCTGAACCTGGTGGAGCGGTGGTTCGCCGAACTCACACAGAAGAAGCTCAAGCGCGGCGCCCATCGCTCTGTCCAGGCCCTCGAACGTGACATCCGGTCCTGGCTCGCCGACTGGAACGAGCACCTCCTCAAGGACCGTCACAGCCGAACGGGAGTCCCGGAAACGGTTCGGCCGAACCGGTTCCGGCTACGTGCCTTACTTGCCTGCACGATTGAGCATGCCCCTGAGCTGTACAGGAACCCTCCACCCCCTAGATAACAGGCGGACCGACCGGGAGATCCAGACGTTCGCCGAACTACGCATGCAGCGGGCAGCCGTACTGACCCGCGAGACCCCGCTGTCCATCTGGTGCGTACTCGACGAAGCCGCGCTGCGCCGGGCGATGTGCGGGCCGACGGTAGTGGCCGAGCAGCTCAGCCACCTCCTGGCCCTCCGGGAACGTCTCCCCCATCTCCAGATCCAGGTGCTGCCCTTCGCCGCTGGCGCGCACTGGCCGAGCCGGAGTGGGCGGACCTGCATACTCCGGCCGACCGGCGCGGCCTGACGCCGCTGTTCTGGTCTCATGTACGTCCGTACGGCGAGGTCAACCTCGACATGGCCGCCTGCCTCGACCTCGCGCCCACGGTGCCCGGCACCGCGCTGCGGGCGGTGGAGAGCCCACCAAGGAGCGCACGGACGTGAGGTCAGATGTCGGGCCCGGTGACGTAGGTGAAGGTTCCTGAAGGGTTTCCGTCGGGGCCCGTGATGGTGACGTCGACGGTGCCGTCGGTGCCGCTGGGCGGGGTGGTGGCGGTCAGGGTGGTGTCGGAGATGACCGCGAAGGTGGCCGGGGTTCCGTTGAAGGTGACCTGGTCGGTGTCGGCCAGGCCGGTGCCGGTGATGGTCACTTCGGTGCCGCCGGTGGCCGGTCCCGTGTTGGGGCTGACGCTGGTGACGGTGGACGGGTCGAGGTAGGTGTAGGAAAGGCCGTCGGTGGTTCCGCCGGGGGTGATCACGGTGACGGCGACGCCGCCTGGCGCCGGGGCACCGGCGGCCCTGACGGTGATCTGGGTGTCGGAGACGGTTTGGATGACGGCTCGGGTGGCGCCGAGGAACACATTGAGGGTCCCGGCAAGGTTGCGGCCGGTGATCACGATCTCCTGGTCGCTGCCTGCGACAGGACCCGCGGCGGGGCTGATACCGGTGAGGGTGGGGGGCGGCGTGTAGTAGAAGGTCCCCAGGGTTCCGGTGCCGCCCGCGGTAATGACCGTCACGGGAACGGCACCGGATCCGGCGGGGGCGGTGACAGTGATCGAGGTCGCGGTGTTGGCGGTGATGACGGCCGGGGCGGTTCCGAAGTGCACGGCGGTGGCGTTGGCCAGGTGGTGGCCGGTGAGTGTCACGGGGGTCCCGCCTCCGGTGGAGCCGTGGTCGGGGATCACGGTCGTTGCCAGGACACTGACGGTGCCCGCGAGCGTATTGGTCACATACGCGTGCGTCCCGTCGGGAAAGAACGCGATGTCGGTGGGGCCGTCTCCCACACCGATGTTCTCCACGACGGTGTTGGTGGCGGTGTCGATCACGCTCACTGTGTCCGGTTCAGCGTTCGGCACGTACACGTGGGAGCCGTCCGGGCTGACCGCCGGCACACGCGGCTGGGCGCTGACACCGATCGAGGCAGTGACGGTGTTGGCGGCCGTGTCGATCACACTGAGAGCGGAGTCGCCGACGACCGTGACGTAGAGACGGGTTCCGTCCGGGGTGACAGCCAGCAGGATGGGGAAGTTGCCCACGGTGATGGTGTCGGTGACCGTGCTGGTGGCGGTGTCGATCACGCTGACCGTGCCCGGGACCTGGTTGGCCACGTAGGCGCGGGTGCCGTCCGGGGTGATGACCACGCCGGTCGGCGCATCACCCACGGTGATGGTGTCGGTGACCGTGTTCGTGGCGGTGTCGATCACGCTGACGGTGGAGAAGCCAACGGTCACATAGACGCGGGTGCCGTCGGGGGTGATCGCCGCGACGGTCGTGGGATCGCTTACCACGATGTCTGTGATGACGGAGTTCGTCGTGGTGTCGATGACACTGACAAGGGCGGCACCGGAGAAGGTCACGTAAGCGCGCGTCCCGTCCGGGGTGATCGCCACGAAAGTCGGCCCGG
Source organism: Streptomyces sp. NPDC048434 (assembly GCF_043200375.1). Classification (NCBI taxonomy): domain Bacteria; kingdom Bacillati; phylum Actinomycetota; class Actinomycetes; order Kitasatosporales; family Streptomycetaceae; genus Streptomyces; species Streptomyces sp. NPDC048434. The sequence continues at coordinate 15,156 of NZ_JBICXQ010000054.1, forward strand.
CGTTCGTAGGGATCGTCGCGGTGACGGTGTCGGTGACGGTGTCGATCACACTCACTGTGTTCGAGTCACGGTTGGCCACATAGGCACGGGCGCCGTCGGGCGTGAGAGCGATTCCCTGGGGCGTATCGCCCACGGGAATGACAGCCCCTGCCACGAACGCGGCACTCAACCCGGAGCCGCGTGCCTGAGCCGGCAACGACGAACGCGGTACGAGGGTGAACATGACACTCCCTGAGGTAGGTGGGACGCTCTTGTCCCACATCCGGAGATGTCTGCTCCACCACATGGGCCGGCAGCGGGCAGGCGACCGGCCGAGACCGGACCGGCGACATACACACCGTGCGAAATACCCTCCGAATCAAGGCTTTTAACATTCACGCCATATGTCCGATTCTCCGATCATCGCTTTACCGAGAGCCAGTTCGCGTGACCGAACCCAGGTGTTTGTCGAGCGGGGGCGGCCGTGGGGTGCCAGGGAGACGGGCCGGTTCCGTCGTCAGCTCGCCGACGCCGACCGGCGCCTTGCCGATCCCCGGCTACCGCCGGACTGGTCGCTGGCGGTGCGCCGCGACGCCGAGCGCACCGCCGCCTGCGTCGAGCCGGTCCGCCGCACCGCCCAGCCCCGCCGGAACGCGCCCGGAGTCGACTACCACCGGCTCTCCGCTGAGGAACACAAGTGGGTCTTCGACGAGTTGATCGTCCCGACCCGGGGGCGGATCACGCTGCAGGACAGGCCTGTCGCGGTGTACGTGGTGGGTCAGCCTGGTGCGGGCAAGACGAGGGCCGCTCAGATGGTGCGCCGTACTTTGCGAGACGGTCCGGCCCACATCAGGGGCGACGACTTCAAGTTCTCCCACCCGGACTACCTACAGTTGCTGAACGAGGAGCCGCGCACGGCCTCCGAGCGGATCTGCGCCGACTACCGGGCCTGGCAGGCACAGGCCGAGGCGTACGTTCGCGAGCGGCGCGGGGACGTGGTCATCGAGATCACCCCGGCGAGCGCCGCCGGGTTCGTTGCCGGCGCGTCCTTGTACCGGCAGGCCGGATACCGGGTGGAGCCGGTGGGCCTGGCGGTGCGCGCGGCCGATTCCCGGCAGGGCACGGCCGCCCGCTACGCCAAATTGAGCCAGCGGGGCGTGCCCGCGCGGTTCACCACCGCCACCGGGCATGACAGCTGCTACTCGGTCCTGCCCGAGGTGGTGGCGATGGCCGAGCAGTTGTCCGCCGTCGACGAGGTGCTGGTGATGCTCCGAGACGCCCACCCCCTCTACCGGAACACGCTGGACGGCCAAGGGCGTTGGGCACGGCGCCGGGCCGCCGCGCTGACCCTGGCCGCGGAACAGGCCCGCCCCTACATCTGCGAGGAGGCCGCTCGGTTCTGGGCCGTCCAGCGTTGGCTGCACACGGCGGTGCCGCAGTGTCGCGACGGCCTCATCGCGATCGCTGGGCTGGTATGCCCGCTGATGCCCGCCCAGCAGCCGCGCCAGCTCCACAGGCCGGCCCCCGCGGCCGCACTGCCCGCGCTCGTCTAGGACCGCGACGCCGCCGGCACCCGGCTGCGGCTAGCTAGGTCCCGACCGCACAGAACGACGCCGGGCCGGTCGTCGTCTGCGGTTCTACCTGTTCGCGACCGCCGCTTGCCGGAGGACTCTGTCCGGCCCCGGCGCCGTCCCCAACGCCCGGTCGAGGTCGGCCCACAGGTCCTCCACGTCCTCCAACCCCACCGAGAGCCGCAGCAGCCGGTCGCTGACTCCCGCGCCGCGGCGGTCGTTGGCGTCCACGATGCGGTGGCTGATAGACGCGGGGTGCTGGATGAGGGTGTCGACGCTGCCGAGGCTCACGGCCGGGGTGATCAGTCGGACGCCCGCGATGACGTCGTGGGGGTCGCCGGCTACCTCGAAGGCGACCATGGCGCCTCCGATGCGCGGGTAGTGGACGCGAGTGACGCGCGGGTCGGCGGCGAGCCGGCCGGCCAGCTCCGCCGCGTGCGAGGACGCGGCTCGGACCCGTACGGGCAGCGTCGACAGACCACGGAGCAGCAGATAGCCCGCGAGCGGATGCAGCACTCCGCCCGTGGCGAACCGCACCTGTCGCAGCCGCCCGGCGAACTCCTCGTCGCAGGCCACCACGCCGCCCATGACGTCTCCGTGGCCGCCCAGGTACTTGGTGGCACTGTGCAGGACGAGACGGGCTCCCTGCTCGACGGGGCGTTGCAGTACGGGGGTGGCGAAGGTGTTGTCGGCGAGCAGCGGGACGGAACCGCACGCGTGCGCGACGGCTCTCAGGTCGAGTTCGGCGAGGGTCGGGTTGGCCGGGCTTTCGACCATCACCAGGCCGGTGTCGGGGCGCAGCGCGTCCGCGATGCCCGCCGGGTCGACCCAGGTCACCTCGGAGCCCAGCAGCCCTGCGGTGAGCAGGTGATCGCTGCATCCGTACAGCGGTCGTACGGCGACGACATGTCGCAGGCCCATCGCGTTGCGTACGAGCAGCACGGCGCTCAGCGCGGCCATCCCGGTGGCGAACGCGACCGCGCTCTCGGTGCCCTCAAGACGCGCGAGGGCGGTCTCGAAGCGGGCGACGGTCGGGTTGCCGAGGCGGCCGTAGACGGGCGGGCCCTCCGGTTCGGCACCGTCGTCCGCGAAGGCGTCTATCCGGGCCGCCTCGCCCCGGCTGTCGTACGAGGGGTAAGTCGTGGACAGGTCGATCGGCGGGGCGTGCACCCCCTGCCGCGCGAGGTCGTCCCGCCCGGCGTGCACCGCCTCGGTGGCGAGCGCCCGGGGTGCGGGCACACCCGGGACACGACGACCGGTGCCGTCGGGAGCATGGCCGGTTCCCTGCGGGTCGGCCGGTACGTCATATGCATCAAAGCTGCCGGAGTCCATGCCCAGGAGTCTGAACACCGAGCGGGAGAGGAGCGCCGGACCCCGTGCTACGTTCGGCATATGACCGATTCTGTCGTACTCGATCCGGTGGATCTCCATCTGCTACGGCTGCTGCAGAACGACGCACGGATGACGTACCGCGATCTCGCCGCGCAGGTCGGTGTCGCGCCTTCGACCTGTCTGGACCGGGTGACCAGGCTGCGCCGCTCGGGAGTGATTCTCGGCCATCAGCTGCGGCTGGATCCGGCGAAGCTGGGCCGGGGCTTGGAGGCACTGCTGTCCGTGCAGGTCAGGCCGCATCGGCGGGAGTTGGTGGGGCCGTTCGTGGAGCGGATCCGGGCGCTGCCGGAGTCCATTACGGTCTTCCATCTGACCGGGCCCGACGACTATCTCGTCCATGTCGCGGTCGCGGACATGGCGGATCTTCAGCGGCTGGTCCTGGACGGGTTCACCTCACGGCCCGAAGTGGCGCGCGTCGAGACCCGGTTGATCTTCCAGCAGTGGGACTGCGGCCCGCTGCTGCCGCCCCAGCCCGACGGCGCTCCCGCCCCCACGACCACCTTCGACCATCCCGGGAACCCGGGGGCCTGATGCGTATACCGGTCCAAGCCGGAGCCACGGATTCAGATCTCGGAGGCGCGAAGGATGTGCCGCGCCGCGAGGCGGCCGTCGCAGTTGTCCTTACTGATCGTTTCAGAATGAGGTTCGGAGTCGTCTCAAACAGATGATGCTGCAGGCGAGTTGAAGCAGCGCAAGGTGGAGGTCGGCGCGTATCTCGTAGCGGATCCGGAGTCGTTTGAACTGGTGAAGCCAGGCGAAGGTCCGCTCGACGACCCAGCGGGTCTTGCCCAGCCCGGAGCCGTGGGCGGTGCCTTTGCGGGCGATCTTCGGGGTGATCCCGCGGGCCCGAAGGAGGCGGCGGTACTTGTCGTCATCGTAGCCGCGGTCGGCGAATAGTCGACGTGGCCGGTGGCGAGGCCGGCCCCGGACTCCGCGGATGCGGGGTGTCGCGTCCAGCAAGGGCATCAGTTGGGTGATGTCGTGGCGGTTTCCGCTGGTCAGCGACACGGTCAAGGGAGTGCCGTGCCGGTCGACGATCAGGTGGTGCTTGCTGCCGGGGCGGGCCCGGTCGACCGGCGAAGGTCCGGTGTGAGCCCCCCTTTGAGGGCCCGGACGTGCGAGCCGTCGATCGCAGAGTCGTCGATGTCCAGCAGGCCCGCGGCCCGGCCTCGGCCAGCAGCACCTCGTGCAACTGGGGCCAGACCCCGGCTTCGGTCCAGTCCCGCAGACGCCGCCAGGCTGTCACACCACTACAGCCCACCTGTTCCGCGGGAACGTCCCGCCATCTCACGCTCTTGCACAACACGTAGACGATGCCGCGCAGTGCAGCCCGGTCATCCGCCGGCAATCGCCCCGAATACCGATGCCGCCTGGGTGGCCGAGGCGGTAACAGCGGGGCCACTCGTTCCCACAGGTCATCAGGCACAAGATCAGCGGACACACACCAAATCCTGCCGACACAACCTCCGAGGTCAAAGTGTTCTACCGTGGCGAGCCAGTGATCCTGGTCTGGGACGGCCTGTCCGCCCACTGGAGCCGGGCGATGCGAGCCTGGGTCACCGAGCAGGACTGGCTCATCCTCGAGCGATTACCCGCATACGCACCCGAGCTGAACCCGGTGGAACTGCTCTGGTCATCACTCAAGAAGCGCGAACTCGCCAACCTCGCCGGCGACCACCTCGCCGACGTTGCCGACGCCACCGAACAAGGCGTCCACCGGATCAACCACAACCAGCACCTGCCATGGTCCTACCTCGCCCACACCGGCCTGACCATCCACCCGCCACACCCACCGAACTTACGAAAAGATCAGTAGCTCGCCCACGGGTGGTTTCCTGCGCCCGGATCCTCGTCCCGGAGGGTCCCGTACTTGGAGCGCACGACTCCCGCATCCGTGGAGATCCACGAGGCGTCCGGCGGAGTGCTGAAGTCCACCACCTTGCCCGATTCGGTCATGGCTATGACTTCTACCGTCCTGGCTCCGTTCGCCGGAGCGAACATCGCTGCCACCGTGCTGGCGTTCAGGTAATCGAGGAATCCGGTGTCGTGAATAGTCTTGCATTCACCGGGCTTGATCGTGGCGGACTTCTCCTTGAAGTTGTTCTGCAACTTGGCGAGCTCTGCGACGGCTTCCGCGGAGCGCGACCCGGCAGCCGCGGTGCCACTGACCAGTTTGTAGCCCGTCTTGAGGACGTTGGCGAGGTCGGCAAAGGTCTTGATCGTCTCCGGAAGAGCTGCCACGCCGGTCGCAGACTTGATCTCGCCCACACCGACCGCAAACAGGCCCACATCGGCGAAGGTGTCGGCAATGGCTCATCCGGGGTCCTTCGAGACCATGATGTGCACGTTCTCGCCGGTCTTGTTGACGAAGTAATTCGTCGGCCCGACCTGTCCCTTGCAGTCGCCGTTGTCACCCGCGCCCTTCGCAAAGGGCTTGGCAGGCGGATCTGCCGCGGCAGCGCTCCCCGCGTTCAGGGCAACCAGTGATACGGACACAGCAAGCGCGCACGCGCCCGCGGCGATCCTCCGTCTTCCGTTGCGGTGCATGAGGAACTTTCCTTTCAGTGGTGGGATCCGAGTGTGGAATCCGGCAGGCTCCACTGCGTGCTTTCGGGGTGCGCCCGACAACTTCACAGCACGGCCGGGGGCAATCCTGCTCGCATTTCCCCTTTTTCCCCTTGGTTCGATTACTCGCAATCCTGCACTGAAGAGATATTCCTGACATCCCTCACCTGACCGATACTGCGGGGTAGGGATTCTTGGTTTTGGCGAGTCAACTCCGTTGAAATGTCGGCCGGGAGGCGGGGGGCAGCTTCCTCGGCGCGATTCGCCGGCCTGGGTGATGCCACGCGACCGACCGCGCCGGGATCTGTTCCGGGGCTCAACGTCCCTCAGCGCCCGGAACATCGGTCACGTTCGCCACTGCGTCCTGGCCAAGGAGGAATGGCGGCAACAACTGCTCCCTAGCACTCCAGCCGTAGACGTGATCTTCATGGCTATGGCGTGCGCGGGCTTGGCGACGGCGGCGCCAGGCGGACCAGCGTCGTCTGTGCGCGCGGTCGTGGACAGGCCGAGCGAGCCAGGAATGCCGTGGGCCCCCGCTTCAGATGGGGCCCCCGGTGTTTTCGATCACGTGCCGCGGCTCCACGCCTCGACCGTCGCGGCGGCCCAAGCCTTGACGCGTTCCGTGAACTGTGAGGAGGGGAACGTCCCGTCGACGGCGACGTCTTCGATCGTGACGGAGAAACGGGTTCGCGGCGCGTCCCGGAGCGGCAGGGCCGCGTTCCGGACGACTCGTGAAGGCCCGTCCTTCACACGGTGGGAGTTGCCACGACGAGCCTGACCGACGAGCTGGTTCACTTCGTCGAGGCCGCCTTCGAGGTATGCGCGCAGGAGCGCCCTAGCCATCGCGCCGTCGTCGTCGGGAAGCCGACTTGGGTGTTGGAGCAGGAAGCAAGAGACTGAGACGCCATGCAGCGGCCCCCACGGTGCCTGCCGTGAATGGTCCAACGCGAGCAAGTCGTGGAACAGCTCGTCACACGATCGCGGGTCCATCGGCGCACCGCACTCCACGCAAGGTTCCATGCCTTCTCCTTGATCCTCGAAGTACAGCGTAGCCAGTACTCCAGCCGTAGAGGTGATCCTGCTGGTGGAACCCGGTAGCCGGACAGTTGCGGCCATCGTGATCACCGTGAGGTGTGTGGACCGACGATGAAGCGGTGGCCGCGGGCCCTCCGCAACGCCGGGCCGGCACCGAGGCCAGGGCCTGAGTAGGAACGGGCCAGAAGCCCGTTCCAGGTGTACCCGGCCACACGTTGGTCGCATCGTTGGGGTATGGCGAGATTCACGGATCATGCTTGACCCTCACGTTGCGTGAGGCTGGAGGGTGGGTGCATGAGCGACTACTACAACGCCTTTGAGATGAGTCCCGTGCCTACTCCCGGCCCGGATGCGGTTCCGCCGGAGCCGTTCCGTGGCATCTATGCAATGCCCGCGTTCGTGACGATCCCCACGAGCGATCTGGCGGCGTCGGCGGACTTCTGGATTCGTGGGCTCGGGTTCTTCGAGCTGTTCAGCGTCCCCGGCGCGATTGTGCATCTGCGCCGGTGGGCGTTCCAGGACGTACTCCTCATCTCGGCGGCGAGCGTTCCGGAGCAGCCACCAGCGATGAGCTTCAGTTTCTCGGGCCTGCTCAGCCAGGTCGATTCCCTTGCCGAGGCATGTCGTGCGTTGCGCCCGAACTCGGTCGACGGTCCACGGGACACTCCCTGGAACACCCGCGATGTGGAGGTGATCACCCCCGAGAACGCACGGATCGTATTCACTGCGGCGAAGCCCTTTGATCCGGCCAGCCAGGAGGCGCGGAACCTTGAAGCCATGGGGATCACCCCACCGGGCGACGGTCACGGCGACAATGGGGAGCATGCCTGATGCCACTGACGCCCCCAGCCTGACCGTCGGTCAGGTCTCGGCGTGTCTGGACGTGACAGTCCGCGCGCTGCACCACTGGGACGAGATCGGTCTGGCGCGACCGTCGCTGCGCACGGCTGCCGGATACCGGCTCTACACCACTGGTGATCTGGAACGCCTGCACCGCATCGTCGTCTACCGTGAGCTCGGTCTCGGCCTGGACAGGATTCTGGCCCTCTTGGACGACTCGACCGCAGACGTGCCCGGCGCATTGCGCGCGCAGCGCACCCAGGTTGCTGAACGGATCGACCGCCTCCAGCAGCTCAGCGCCGGACTGGACCGGATGATCGACGCCCACGAGCGCGGCCTGCTGCTGACCATCGAGCAGCAGGCCGCGGTCTTCGGCTCCCAGTGGAACCCGGACTGGCCCGCCCAAGCCCGTCAGCGCTACGGAGACACAACGCAATGGCTGCAGTACGCCGAAGGCTCAGCCTCTCGCGGTCCGGAGGAATGGCAGGACATCGCCGACGCCGTTGCCGACTTCGACCGCGCCCTCGGGGATGCGCTGGACGCCGGCGTCACACCTGGTAGCCCAGAAGCGAATCGACTCGTCGAGTGGCACCGCGAAGTCTTTGCTTCGTACTTTCCCCTCACCAGGCAGATGCAGGTCTGTCTCGGCCGCAAGTTTGAGGCCGATCCGGGATTTGCTGCCCACTACGACGGCATCCGCACCGGCCTTGCCACGTGGTTCCGTCGAATCATCGACACCAGCGCGCGCGCCCACGGCATCGACCCCGACACTGCGACCTGGCAGTAGAGCGCGGGTCCGGAAGCCTGCACCCGCGGGGGCGTCCGACGACACTCGTAGTTGTCGAGGATGAGGTGCACTTCGAGGTCGGCGGGCACCTCTTGTCGAGCTTGGTGAGGAACTTCTTGAACTCGACGGCCCGGTGCCGCCGGTGCAGGGAGCCGATCACCTTTCCCGTGGCGACCTCCAGGGCCGCGAACAGGGTGGTGGTGCCGGCGCGGACGTAGTCGTGACTGCGGCGTTCGGGAACACCGGGCGCCATCGGCAGCACGGGCTGAGACCGGTCCAGGGCCTGGATCTGCGACTTCTCGTCCACGCACAGGACCAGGGCCTTCTCCGGCGGATCAAGATAGAGGCCCACCACGTCACGGACCTCGTCGATGAACAGAGGGCCGGTGGAAAGCTTGAACGTCTGCGACCGGTGCGGGGCCAGGGCGAACACCCGCCAGATCCGCGAGACGGCGGACTGGGACATGCCCGTGGCCGCCGCCATGGACCTGGTCGACCAGTGGGTGGCGTTCTTCGGTTTCTCCTCGAGCGTCTTGACGATGACACGCTCGACGTCTGCGTCGGTGATCTTCCGCGGGACGCCGGGCCTCGGCTCGTCGGACAGGCCGTCCAGACCGCGTTCGAGGAAACGCCGCCGCCAGCTGCGGACCATGTCCGCAGTGACACCAAGCCGGCATGACACCTCCATGACCGAGTGCCCCTCGGCGCACTCCAGAACGATCCTTGAGCGCTGAGCCAGAGACTGGGCCGTCGAGCGACGACGCACCCAGCCTTCCAGCACGGCCCGTTGGGCATCAGTGACCGACAACGGCGGAATCTTCGGACCCGGACGACTCATACCCAACCAACGACGAATCTCCGACTCAGGCCACTAGGGCTTGTCCGACGGGTCCGTAGCTCGAATCGTCGGACAGGCTGTAGTGGCGAGGCCCTCTTCCTTAGCCATGGAGAAGCAAGCCTGTGCGGCGATTGTCATACCCATGCGGTCCAGCACCTCAACGGACTCCAGAAGGAGCTTCGCGTCCATCTTCGCCATGGCTTCACCGAAACGATTGCGCTCGGCCAAGTCCTCTGGGGACACCGCGGTACGAAGCGCCGCTACCCGCTCGGCCAGCTTCTCGCGCTCGGCGTGCATCGCCGCGAACCCGCGTACGGCGCGGACGATCTCCTCATCAGTCATGTCGCTCATCGGTACCCCTTCGGTCTCCTGCCTCCGAGGTCACTCCATCACGTCGAATCTCCAGCGTGGGCTGGGTTTCAGCCATTCGTCAACGTTCTGCACGATCAGCAGCCACACAGCTGGAGGACCCACACACCGTCCGGCAGCGCTGGCGCGCCCTGGTCACCGCCCGCCAAGACCACCTGCGCGGCACCCCGTAGACGACACCGGCACCGCCCCGGCAGGTAGCTCGGGCGCTGCCTGCAATCCGCGCGGCCGGCTGGGCGATACTGGCGGCATGACCGTGCAGTCTTCGTTTCCGGTGCCCAACGCGTTCGAGCTGCTGTGTGCCCAGTACGCACAGCGGGTGCCCGCGCAGCTGCAGGACCTGAACGGTCCCGCCCGCGGCACGGTCGATCTGCCGCTGCACGTGGTCTGGTCCGGCCGCCGCTCCTACGGACTGGAGCAGCCGCGCTCCCGAATGGGCCTGTACCGCACCGTCCCGGCCGAAGGCCAGCGCCAAGACCTGATCGACTTCCTCAACCGGGATCTGCTCGTCGCACAGTGGCCCGTGCTGCGCACGCTGACCAGTCGCCCGATCAGGGACGTGTGGGAAGCCGCTTTCCCCGAACTCGCCACCGCGACGGCCGCGACGGCCGCGTGAACCTGACAGGTCTGCACCGCCGGCTCCTGGCTGATGTCCTCGCTATCGGCACCCCCTACCCGCTGGTGATCACCGGCGGGTACGCGGTGCAGGCCCACGGCTTGGTGTGTGTCCAGCCCGGCAGGGCTCCGCCGACCAGGGCAGGCGCTTGTACAGGGCGGACAGCTCCGACCGGACGCTATGCAGCTCCAGCTGGGCGTCCACCAGATCACGCGGGAAATCGAACGTTTTTACCATCGCGGCTCGATCATATTCGGTGGTGGGTGCCCCTTCACTACTGACACCCCTGTGAGCGCCGCCCTGCCGTCGGGCGACGATTCGCCCTGCCCAGGCGTGGCTGATAGGGAGGGCACCGGACTTCGTAACCGTCGTAGCTGGTGATTCGTTGGCCCGGTGCGTCCATGCGCATCCGTCCTCCGCGGATGGGGCTGAGGGGCCTGCGCGTCGACAACCGCAGGCCCCTCGCCTCATGTCCGCGCCGATTGCATCAGGTGCCGTGA
>NZ_JBICXQ010000055.1:0-22730 GCF_043200375.1 Streptomyces sp. NPDC048434
TGTAATACGCCCCGGCCCCCCCAGCGGTGGTCCACCTCCCCCCCGCCGCGCCCCCCCCACCGGGGCACCCCCCCCGGTCCGGCGGGTTAGGGGGGGCCCCCCCCGGGGGTGGGGGCCACCGGCGCGTCACCAGGGCACCAGGACGGACATGCCTGCCGCGCACCCTGATCCCGCCCAGCTCTGTATCTCATGGCAATCAGGAACTGAACCGCGCAGCTGCGGGCAGTGTTTGCGGCCGCGCCTGGAATCAGCGAACGTGCACCGTCACCACGTCAGAGGCGTTCAAACGCACGGGATGGTGGTCGTGCGTGCTGGTCAGGCCGTACAGCACCGCGCGGAATTGCAGGTTGCCGCGACGCGCGGACGTGCCGTGTGCAGTGACCCGCGCGTCGCCCTTGACCGCGGCGCTGCAGTTCTCCTGGTGCCACCCTTCGCCGAAGCCGTTCTCCTCCAGGCACAGCTGATGCAGGTAGCCGGCGCTGTCGTCGCCGCCGTGCGCCTTGACCGTGATGGTCTTGCCGACCTGTGCCGTGTGCGGCGCCGTAATGTCCACACTGCCCTTGGCGAACGCAGGCCCGGCGGCCAGAGCCACCGACGCCAGACCCAGCGCACCGATCGCGGCCACACGGCCGCCCCGCGCCTTCATCCCGGTCTTCTTTGTCCTGGTCATGGACTTCCCTCCCGTGGGTCTCCCCCACATGGCGAGACCCACCCCCTTAACGAAGGCGCCCGATGCGCCTCGCTGACTACCCAGATGAGCCGGCGGCCCCACCCGTTGCATCACGCCCGGCAACGTTACGAATCCACCACAAAACCCGCCGACCATGCTGATCCCACATCAAACCGAAGTAGCGGCTCAGAAGCGATCGGAGCGAGTAACAAGCCCTTGCTGCAAGGGGCCTGACAGGCTGTCGACCTCGGAATAACCCTTACCGACACCCGCCTCTACGGGAAGGACACCGGGGGCACCGGGGCGAGCTCCGAGGGCGTCGATCGCTGCGGCAGCCCTTCCTGCGGCGTTTCGACGTCGAGCACACATTCCGCCTGTTCACACAGACTCTGGGCCGGACCAAGCCCCGACTGCTGAGCACGCAGGCGGCGGATCGTTGGACATGGCTGGTGATCGCGGCCCGCTCCCAACTCCGCCTCGCCCGCCCTCTTGCCGTCGACCTCCGCCTTCCCTGGGAGAACCGGGCCGAGTCGAACAGGCCGACGCCAGCTCTGGTGCCGGAGGGGGTTCAGGAACCGTCAGGCACAGACCCCGACACCAGCGCGTGCGCCGAAACCGATCCGGCCAGTTCCCGGACGCCCGCCTGCTTCGAAGAACCGTCGATCGGCGCGCGCCCCGGCACGAGGTCGGTCGCGTCCTCGTCACTGGCGAGGCCTACACCCGCCCCGCCCGCCACAAGAAGGACGGCAAGACCGTGGCGGCCATGTCGCCACCATGCCTCATTGGCCAAGGACGTGACATGTTGGACAGTGAACCGGATGATGCTGTGCTGGGGCCGTTCTCGTCTCCAGGCCCGCAAGCGACGCCGTGGGCGTCGGCGTTGGCGGTCCTCGGTGAGGCGGAGGTGTTCTGGCTTTCTACCATGCGGCCTGACGGGCGACCGCACGTGACGCCGTTGCTGGCGGCTTGGAGTCTGGGTGGCATGTGCTTTACCACGGGTAGTCAGGAGCGCAAGGCGCGAAACCTTGGGCACAATGCCAGACAGTGGTGCCTCCTGAAGTGGGGTTCTGGCTCAACTGCTGTGGTGGCGGCACTGGAGGTGACCTGACCAGGCTGGCACTGGCGCAGTGGCAGCAGTGCATCCTCCGGCACGCGGTGGAACACGGCGGCAGCCGCTCCCGGTGAGCGCCTGGTGTGGTGCTGTGAAGGTCAGCCCCTCGCACCCTCACCCGCAGTTGGAGAACCTTCCGTATCGACGGCCACCTCATCGGCGTGCCCCTGTCCACGGGAGACGACGAACCGACCATCAGCGCCGAGGTCTTCACCGATGGCGACTACAAGCCCGAGCACCACGACCGTCTTGCCCAGCGCCTGCATGCTTCCTACGGGCTGGACGTGGGCCTCGACCAGTTCATCGAACTGGCCTCCCAGGTCCGCGATGCGCGAGCCCCTGCAGGCGCTGGCCGGCACCCCTATCGCCCTGCTCCTAGCCTCCGAAGCGATCAAGACCTGGAACCGGGAACTGAACACCCATCCATCAGCACAAACACCGTTGCGGTATTAGGCGTCGTCTCTTCGATCATGGAAGGGCGTCGCAGCAACCACCAGCGTTCCCGATGGCCCTTGCGTCAAGTGCCATCAGCGATGCCGTAAGCACGCAGCGCCACCAGCATGCCAGCAGTGCACGGCCCAGCGTGCGCCGTGCACTGCATCGCCGCAATCTGGACGCATGACCTATCGGTGCGCGACGAAAGGTGACCTATGAAGTTCGCAGTCATTGGCGGTACCGGTCTGATCGGGTCGCAGGTCGTGAAGAAGCTGAACGCCGCCGGTCACGAGGCCGTGCCACACTCGCCGGCCACAGGTGTCGATGTGATCACCGGCCAGGGCGTGGAGGAGGCGGTGACCGGAGTAGACGGCATCGTCAATCTGACGAATTCGCCGACCTTCGACGACGCCTCTCCCGCCTTCTTCCAGACCTCGATGGACAACCTCCTGGCCGCCGGCCACAAGGCCGGGGTGGGGCACTTCGTCATCCTCTCGATCGTCGGCGCGGACCAGGTGCCCGACCTCGCCTATTACCGCGCCAAGGTCTTGCAGGAAGACATCCTCAAGGCCGGGCCGATTCCCTATTCGATCGTCCACGCCACCCAGTTCATGGAGTTCATCGACGCCTTCATGTCCTGGACCACCGAGGGCGACACCGTCCGCCTGCCCACCACCCCACTCCAGCCGATCGCCGCAAAGGACGTCTCCGACACCGTCGCCGAAGTCGCCGCGGGGACCCCTCTGAACGGAACCCTCGACGTCGGCGGGCCCGACGTCCATCCCCTCGACGAACTCGGCCGGATCACCCTGAACGCCCGGCCCGACGGCCGCACGGTCGTCACCGACGACACCGCCGGCATGTTCGCCGCCGTCGACGGCGATGTGCTCACCACCAAGGGCGACGCACGCATCGCCCCCACCCACTACACCGACTGGCTCACCTGACCCGGCCGGCCCACCACTGGAGACCTCGCCATGTCGAACAACGAACAGACGGCAGGCAGCGCCGAGAGTCAACCGCGCTCGGAAGCATGGAAGACGGCGCTCACCGTGCTGCAGTCGGCGAAACCGCCGTTCGTTCCGGAGGAGGCGGAGGCGATGACGGTGCTCGTCGAGTTCCCTCCCGGCGATCCCGGCACCCCTCCGCACCGGCACTCGGGACCTGCCTTCGGCTACATGCTCGAGGGGGAGATGCTCTTCGAGCTGGAAGGTGAGCCGGAGCGGGTGATCAAGGCCGGGGAGACATTCTGGGAGCCGGGCGGCGATGTCATCCACTACCAGGACGGAAACAACCGGACGGACTCCCGGAGCCGCTTCCTCGTCACCATGATGTGCGCACCCGGTCAGCCCATGCTCACTCTGGTCGACGACGAAGAGTTGGCCCAGCGCCGGCACCTACGAGCTCCCCGTCCGGGCACTTGACCCGCCACTGACAGCCGGTACTGAACCGATGGACGCTCCGAGAGCCGCGACCTTGATGCCATGGTCAGCGGCCTGCGCACGGCCCGCACGATCGGAAATGCCCCGGCCCTGACCGACTGGCGTGGCCGGCATGGCCAGGAATTGCTGCCGGGCCCGACGTCCACGACGATGAGCAAGGGACGGCATACCTGTGCAAGAACTTGCGCTCCTGGCTCGGCGCAGCTACTTGTCGCCGCACTCGATCCGGTTCTCAAAGGAGCAAGGCGTATCAGCGAGCGTCGGGAACAGGGCTGACCGCCCGCCGCGTTGCGGGTGGGTTGGGTTGGCTGTGTTCGCTAGCGTCGGCCCATGTTGCAGACGAGATTCACCGAAATGTTCGGCATCACGTACCCGGTGATGGCAGCTCCCATGGCTTTGCACAGTGGTGGGACGCTCGCCGCCGCGGTTTCCGCGGCCGGCGGGCTCGGCTCCTTCGGGGGCACGCATCCATGGAAAGGACCCGAGTGGATCCGTGCGGAGATGGCAACCATCCGCGCCACGACGGACCGCCCGTTCGGAGTCGGCTTCATCACGCCGTTCCTCCCCTTCACCGAGCCGCTTTTCGACGCCGCGCTGGAGGAGCGACCAGAGATCATCGCGCTGTCGTTCGCCGACCCCCAGCCGTGGCTTGCTCGCGCCAAGGACACGGGAGCCCGGGTGATGTGCCAGGTTCAGAACTACGGCGACGCGGAGGCGGCCGTCGCAGCGGGTGCCGATGTTCTCGTGGCGCAGGGCACCGAGGCCGGTGGCCACACCGGGACGATGGGCCTCCTGCCCTTCCTCGCCGGAATCGTGAAGCGCTATCCCGATGTTCCGGTGCTCGCCGCCGGGGGCATCGGCGACGGTCGCACACTCGCGGCGGCCCTCACCGCCGGTGCGGACGGCGCCTGGTTGGGCACGGCGTTTCTCGCCACGCCCGAAGCGGTCGAGGTGCACGATGCCCACAAACGCCTGATCGTCGAGAGCGATGGCAGCGACACCGTATGGACACGGACCTACGACATCGTCTCGGGACTGCCGTGGCCGGCAACCATCGGCGAACGCGTCCGCCGCAATCGGTTCACCGATGAGTGGTCAGAGCGTGAGGCGACGCTGCGCGACCGCACAGCGGAAGGCGCGCCCTCGAAAGCCTCTAACCCCGTCGACGCCCCACCCGACCCCGACACGAGCTCGGTCCTCTACGGTCAGTCGGCGTTCTTCGTCGATGCCATCCGCCCCGCTGCGGACGTGGTCCGGACGATCAGTGACGACGCCGAGGCAATCCTCGCCTCGAGGCCTCGATCGCTGCTGAGCTGAGCGAGGTGTTCAGTCCCAGCTCGCGCAGGGTTCGCACAAGGTCCAGGTGTGCGACGGCGTTGTTGTCGTAGAGGCGGTAGCCGGCCGGACCTGCCCGCGCCCTGTGGCTCCAGGGCCAGTTCGTGAGCGGCGAAGGCGGCGGGACTGATCCCCAGGTCCAGGCCAGGCGGATGCCAATCAGGCAGTCCGCAAGAAGACGGCTTCCTTTTGGAGGAACCGAATGAGTCTTCTCCCAAAGGTCGAAAATCGCCCGCGCAGCGGAGGGATACTCAACTCCGGTGGTATCACACGCTGTTGACACATGAGTTCCCATGACCAACACGAAGGACCCCAGGGTGGGGCAGCACTCCCCCTAACAGGCCATCTTAACTGGCATGTTCGATAGGTTCCTGGCGTGGGGATTGTTGAGCGGCTGGTGCCGGATGAGCTGTGGGGACTGTGCGAGCGGGTGGCGCCGGAGGCACCGATTCGTCCACAAGGCGGGAGCCGGCGTCGGCACGGTGACCGGGAGGTGCTGGCTGCGATCGTGTGCGCCGCGACCTCGGGATGCACGTGGAAGCAGCTGCCGTCTGCCTCGTTCGGTCCGTCGGGAGCCACAGCCCATCGGCGTGGCCGCCAGCGACCGGCCCGCGCCGTCGCATTGGCGGCGATCCGGAGCGGCACTTAGCGTGGGAAGAGACCGGCGGTTCACCCACATGGCTCGGCAGGCCCGCGTGGCCCGACCGCCCTCGACGTGGAGGACCGGGATGGCATCTGTCTCCTTCCTGCTCGTGGCCGTGATCCTCACCGCCCTGGCCTTCGACTTCACCAACGGGTTCCACGACACCGCCAACTCGATGGCCACCTCCATCGCCACCGGGGCGCTGAGCCCCCGGGTCGCCGTCGCCGTCGCGGGCCTGCTCAATCTGGGCGGAGCCTTCCTCTCCACGGAGGTAGCCAAAACGATCTCGGGCGGCATAGTCCAAGACAGCGAAGTGTCCCTGGTGATGATCTTCGCCGGGCTGATCGGGGCGATCCTGTGGAATCTGGTTACCTGGCTCCTCGGACTGCCCTCCAGCTCGTCCCACGCCCTGTTCGGCGGGCTGATCGGCGCGGTGTGGGTGGGGGCTGGGGGTTCCGCGGTGCGCTTCGGCGCGATCATCGAGAAGATCCTGATCCCTGCGGTGGCCTCGCCGGTGGTGGCCTGCGTGGTGGCGCTTCTGGCCACCTACCTCGCCTACATGATCACCCGGAGGACCCCGGCGCGCGCCGTCGGGAAAGGCTTCCGTGCGGGACAGATCGGGTCGGCGTCCTTGGTAGCGCTGGCGCACGGCACCAATGACGCCCAGAAGACGATGGGGGTCATCACCCTGGCGCTCATCTCGAGCGGGGTGCTCAGCCATGGCGCGGGGCCGCCCTGGTGGGTGGTGCTGAGCGCGGGCCTGGCGATCTCCCTGGGCACGTACGCGGGCGGCTGGCGGATCATCCGGACCATGGGCAAGGGACTCACCGACATTCAGGCCCCGCAGGGCTTCGCCGCCGAGAGCAGCGCGACCGCGGTGATTCTCGCTTCGTCGCACATGGGCTTCGCGCTGTCGACCACCCAGGTGTGCACGGGCAGCATCCTCGGCGCGGGGCTGGGCCGCAGGCTGGCACACGTGCGCTGGGGCGTCGCAGGGCGGATCGCGGTGTCCTGGTTGCTGACACTGCCGTCCGCGGCCGCCGTGGGAGGCGTGGCAGCGTGGGTGGCTGATCGGGGCGATGCGGGGGTGGCCCTGGTGGCGGGTGTCGCCCTGGCCGCCGCGGCAGCTTTCTACGTGCTCTCGCGCCGCCGCCCCGTGAGCCCGGAGAATGTCAATGAGGTACCGGCAAGCGCGGCGAAGCCCGCTGTCAAGTCGGCCTCCTGAGCCGGCCCGACCGAGCGGGCCGTCGCAGAGGCAGAGGCCGAGGCAGGAGGAACGGGATGGACATCGACTGGGGCACTCTGGCCGGGGTCTTCGGAGTCAGCCTCGGGATCACCGTGGTGGTCGTCGTGATGTTCTCGCTCGGCCTGGCCACGTGGGCCCGCGCCGGACACGGGGAGCCCGCCCCCGACACGCCTCCAGACCGGCACCAGAAGGTGGCAGCTGTCACGGCCGTGCTGTGCTTCGCCGCCTGCCTCGCGGTCGCCGCCTACGGGATCTATCTGATCGTTCCCGTCTGAACCCGCTCCTGCCACCTCACTCCCCCGCTGCACGAGGTGCCCCGCACACCGGACCCGGGAAGTGGCAGCGCTAGCAGGTGTCGGAGGCGGACTGAAGAACTGAGCAGTGTCGGAGCGCTGCTGGGCACGCGACTCACCTGCTACGAGAAGGTGCTTGGGAAAGTCAGGGCATCGCATATCCGCATCTGCGCAGGTCAAGGCCCAGTGGCGGATGGCTCCTGCGTCGCGCACCAGGACTGCCGGGCTGTGGGGCTGCATGGGCGTCCGTGGGTGAACGAGGAGAGACTGGAAGGGGTATCTGCGCCGGGTCGTGTCGCGGCCACTCCCTGACCGTGCACAGCGGCTGATCAGTGGTTGCGGAACTTCGCGTGCGTCTGTCCGCCACAGCAGACCAAGTTCCTCGTCCACCTCAAGGCTGATCCGAAGGGGGTCGATCTCATTCCCGGCTTCGGCTTCACCCGGGACGTGACAGGGCTCGGCCACCACGGCACGGGCGAACTGGAGCTGCAGCTGCGCACGGAGCGAGACCTGGAACGCGCCCAGGATCTGTTGCGCCTCAGCTACGCCGCGGCGTAGCGGCTCTGGGCCAGGTGGGCCGCGGGAGTTATTTGAGCGTCGTCGTGGTGTTGCCTCTCGACGTGCTGTCAGTAGAGGGCGGTGGTAGTGCGTGACGCTGGGCCGCCGCGGCCTCCAGGTTCGGGGCGGGCTACCGCCTGCAACTGCTGGTATCACCGGCGTTATTGGCGTGGCTGGTCAGCCTTGGGGCTCGTGGTGCCGGGGCGCACTGTCTGCTCTGACGAGGGCTACAGCGATGCCCCGCCCTCCCCAGGCGGGGTGTCGCCCTGGCGGCGAATACCGCGTTCATTCGTTTAGTGATCGTTTATTGAGGCTCGGCAGGATGTGAAGTGTCGAGAAGGATCCTTCACAGGGGACGGTATGGCCAAGCTCTATCTGGAGAAGCTCAAGTGCGTCACGACTGAGGGCTGGAGCGGCTTCGACGAGCCGAGGCTTGTTGTCCAGAATCGTGGCACCGTGTGGAATGGGACGGTACTGGGAAACCGGATGTACACCGTCAAGTACGACTGCGACTTCACGGGAACGATTGCCGTCTCTCTCGGGGAGGTCGGCGGAACAGTCGGGGATGGCACGCTCGGGGAGCAGTGGATCACGGATACGCCTGGTGAGCGCAGTCTGCATTTCAGGGCCGATGGTGCTGAGTACAACCTGCTGTATGCGGTGGAGTAAGGCGTATCCGTAACTGCTGGTCACAGATGAGCTGTTCTTGTGGAGGCTGGTGCGATCACGGCGTCGGAGCCGTCCCGGACAGCCCCGTTCACCGGGCTGAGCCCGCGGCAGTTCGGCAAAGTGGTCGCGATCGTGCGCGGCCTTGGCGGCGGTTCAGGAGGTCGAAGTGATCGCTCGGGTGACGGCCCTGATCGCCGGGGCGGGGTGGCCGGGGAGACGCGCCACGAGCACCCGGCGGATCTCGGGGGGTGCGCCGTCGACGCGCAGCAGGCTCACCCCGGGCGGCAGCACCGGTGAGAGCCGGGACGGCACCGTCGTCACACCGAAGCCGCCGGCGACCAGCTGGAGCTTCGTCAGCCAGTCGCGCGCGGAGTGGATGACGCGAGGCCGTCCGGGCAGGCCGGGCCAGACGCCGAGCAGCGGCTCAGAGCTCGATGACGGGGTGGCGATCCACGCGGCGTCGACCAGCTCGTCGACGTGCACCGTGGTGCGTCCGGCGAACTCTCCGGTCGTCGGCACCGCCACGACCAGTTCGGTGTCCGCGACAGTCTCGACGTGCAGGCGCGGCGAGTCGCCGTCGAAGGGCCGGTGGGGTGGGCGGGACGTCAGCACGGCGAGGTCGAGCGAGCCCGCGCGCAGCGCCCGGATCAGAGTGGGCGTGGTGCCCTCGCGGGTGGTGACCGTGATCTGCGGGTCGGCCGCCGCGAGGTGTGCGAGTGCGACGGGCAGGATCGCCGCGCCCGCGCTCAGGAGCACCCCGAGCCGCACCAGTTCGGTCCGCGGGACGGTGCCAGTGAGCTCACGCTCGGCCGCTGCGAGCGAGGCCAGGACCGTGTGGGCGTGCTGCAGCAGGGTCAAGCCGGAGGGGGTGAGCCGTACCCCGTCTGGGCGGCGTTCGAACAGGGTGGTGCCCACGCTGCGTTCGAGGGCTGCGGCCTGGCGTGAGACGGCCGACTGCGTGTAGCCGAGTCGGGCAGCTGCCGCGGTGAAGCTGCCGGACTCAGCGATCTGCCGCAGGACCCGCAGTCCCGTGCTGGAGATGTCCATGCGGCATACGCATACCACGAATGCCAGATCATCGCTTCCCGCATGCCCACCGAGCTCCTAGTGTCGATCCCACGAGCACGGACGAACACGGAGGTCATCACGTGCGAGCAGCAGTTCTGACGCAGTTCGGCGGGCCGCTCACGGTGCGGGAGGTGCCCGACCCAGAGGCCGGGGGCGGTGAGGTGGTGGTCGAGGTCCTCGCCGCCGGCGTGGCGCCCTACGCGGCCGAAGTCTTCGGTGGCAAGCGGAAGTACCCCCTTGTCCCTCCTGTCGTGCCCGGTGTTGGCGCGGTGGGGCGGATCGTCCACGTCGGCCCTGACGCCACCCGGCTGCGGGTCGGCGACCTGGTGTGGTGCGACTCGACGGTGCGCTCGCGGGACGACGCCCTGACGCCCGACATCACGCTCCAGGGCTGGAGTTCGCGCGGCGAGGGCGGCGCGCGGCTCGCCGAGTACATGCACGACGGCGCGTTCGCCGAGCTCATGCGGGTCCCGACGGAGAACGTCTTCCCGCTGCCCACCGTGGCAGGGGACGATCCGGCCCGCTGGGCCGCACTCACCGTGCACGCCATCTCCTACGGCGGGCTGCTGGCAGGCGGGTTCTCAGCCGGCGAGACGCTGCTCGTCAGCGGAGCCACCGGCAATCTCGGCAGCAGCGCGGTCGCGGTCGCGCTCGCGATGGGAGCGGGCCGCGTGGTCGCCCCGGGCCGCAACCAGGCCGCGCTCGACCTCCTCGCCGACCGGTTCGGTCCGCGTCTGCGCCCGGTCCCGCTGACCGGAGACGAGGCCACCGACCACGCGGCGATGTCCGCGGCGGCCGACGGTCCGATCGACATGGTGATCGACCTGCTCCCGCCGAGCGCACCCAGCTCGGCGTCGCGCGCGGCGGCCATGACCGTCCGCGAGTACGGCCGCGTCGTCCTCATGGGCGGCGTCGGCATGCTCGGTGGCGACGACCTCGCACTCCCGTACCCATGGATCATGCGCAACTCGATTACCGTGCGCGGGCAGTGGATGTACCCGCGCACAGCCAATGTCGGCATCATCCGGCTCCTCGCCTCGGGCACTCTGGATCTCGCCCCCGAACGAGTCCGGTCGTACGGCCTCGAGGCCGTCAACGACGCCATCACGTACGCAGCCGCGCACGGTGGCCCGTTCGACCGCACCAGCCTCACCCCATGGGCTGGCTGACAAGGCCCACTGATCCCCACCACCCGCACGACCGCCATTCTTACGAGCACAGGTGGCCATACTGCTGCTGTTTGACGTGAACGAAGCCAATCGGGGCTCGGCCGGTTACTGGTTCCTGGCGAAGCTGCCAGTGTCGACCTCGGTGAGGATGCCGAGTTTGACCAGGCGTTTCAACTTGGCTCGGGTGCCTTCAATATTCTTCGGCAGCAGGTTGTGGTCGAGGGCTTCGCAGATGTCTTGGCCCCCTGTGGTCCGGTCGCCTCGTTGAAGACGGCGAGGATGCGAGGGTAGTCAGGGTGCTCGGGCAGGTCCGGTGGGACGGCCGGAAGTCGGTCGGCAAGGCCCGTGACAGTCTTCCGGGTGATCGCGAGGTGCTCGAGGTGCGTCTCGGCCTCCCGCAGCCGGGTCTGCAGGTCGCCGATCTGTGTGCGGAGGTCGTTGGCCTGGGCCCGGGCGGCGTTCTCCTGGATGTCCAGCGCGTCGAGCAGGGGCTGGAGGTTCATACGGGTACCGCCTGCGGTTCGCGCCAGGTGGGAGCGTTCGCGCCGGTGAGGCGGCGGATCATGACGTGCGACATCGACCAATAGACGCGGGAGGCGGACGACGAAGGGCGGTGCTCGTAGTCGCGGACCAGACGCCGGTGCAGTATCAAGATCCCGTAGGTCTGCTCGACCCTCCACCGCTTTGGCTGCGGCACGAACCCCTTGTCCTGAGGGTTGCGTTCGACGATCTCGACGTCGATGCCCAGGTTGGCGCCGTGCAGGACCACTTGGTTCTTGAAGCCCTGGTCAACCAGCGCCTTGCGGACGGTGTCGCCGGCGTGTTCGGCGACCTGGTCCAGCAGGACGATGCCCGCGGTGTTGTCGTGCGTGTTCGCGGCGAGGACGACGACCGCGATGACCAGGCCGAGGACGTCCACGGCCAGTCCGCGTTTGCGGCCGGGCACCCGCTTGGCCGGGTCCCGGCCGGTCGTGGCGGCGGGGACCCCGGCGGCCGCGTGGACATTCTGGGTGTCCAGCACCACCAGCGTCGGGTCCTCTAATCGGCGGGCCCGCTCACGTACCTGGCAGCGCAGGAGTTCATGGATGACCTGGTCGGTTCCCTCGTCCCGCCAGGCGGCGAAGTAGTAGTACGTCGCACTCTTCTGGGGAAGATCGTGCGGGAGATAGGCCCACTGGCAGCCGGTTCGCCCCTGATAGAGGATCGCGTTGACGATCTCCCGCATCGCGTAGGCGCCCTGATGGCCACTGACGGAACGGTGCCGGGCCTTCCACGCGGTGATCACCGGCTCGATCAACGACCACTGCTCGTCCGATAAGTCACTCGGATACGGCTTGCGTTCACTCACCCCACCACCCCAACAGACCGCAGGCGGCCGACCAGCGATTTCCGCCCACACCCACACCATCAGACGACCACAGAACCACCTAAAGAGTCACGAACCGCCCTCTAAGAAGTTCCTAACAGAATGCGTCCTCCGTAGGGCGGGCTGGTGCCTTCGCTGCCGATGCCGCGGTGCCCTAGAGTCGCCGCATGCGACGAAGGACAGGACTGGCGATAGCTGGGGCTGCGGTCCTGGCCTGGGGCGAGTGGTTGAACTGGCGCTGGTCTCGAGCCCTCGTGCGGAGCAGCGTGGGCGCATCCGAAGCCGTGGTCGTGTTGGGCTACCGGAACCCAGAATCGACGGCGAACTTCATCAACCGCTGGCGAGTTCGTGCTGGAATCCGCTCCATTGCCGCTGACGGTGCACGAGGCACTCGCGTGATCTTCAGCGGTGGTGCGACCAGCAACGGAGCTGCGGAGGCTCAGCTGATGGCTGACTACGCGAAGTCGGTGCTTGGGTTCGACGGCCCGGTGCTTCTCGAAGACCAGAGCGCGACGACATGGGAGAACATCACGAACGTGATCCCGCTGCTTGAGGATGTCGACCGCATCAAGATCGCCTCCCAACCAGCTCACGCGCTCAAGGCCCGTGCGTACTTGCGCCGGCAGCGCCCTGATCTTGCTGAGAGGCTCGTGCGAGCGTACGACTACCGCCCTGGCGAGTGGACGGTTGGTAAACCGCTGCTGGCTCTGTACGGGCTTTGGACACTCCGCGGCCTCAAGGCCGAAGAACGGAAGGTCTCGCTGTAAACAGCCCCTCTCGCGTCGGCCTCAGAAACGGTGATTCATGAGCCGGCGCCAGCAGATGAGTGCGCAACCGAGGGTGAGGAAGGCTTCGTGGATGTCGTCGCGGATCTCCCAGCGGATCCGCAGACGGCGGAACCAGTACAGGTGGGCGACGGCGCGCTCCACGACCCAGCGTTGAGTGCCGAGTCCGGAGCCGTGTTCGGTGCCCGGCGGGCGATCAGCGGTTTCGCGCCGAGATCCCAGACCAGGCGTCGGTACTTGTCGTGGTCGCAGCCGCGGTCGGCCAGCACCACGTCTGGTCGGCGGGTGGCGCGGAGGTAGCAGCGCCTACCCCGAGCAGGGGCAGCGCACGAGTGCGGTTGTGCACGGAGGACCGGCGCGCCAAGGGCCCCGGTCGCGCGCCGTACTCCTTTGTTTCAGCGTAGGTGTGCGACTGGGACCCCGTCCCGGGGCGGACGGGTGTGAGGATGCCCCGCTCCCGAGGCCCGTCCGCCCCTTCGGCTGGCCGGCTGAATTGCTGTACGGTCTCGCGGTTGGTGTCGGAGACCGCCCTCGTGACCTGTTGCTTCTTCCGTTGCCTCACAGCGTGTCGGACAGTGGAGTCTCAGCTTCGTGTCGCTTCCCCGGCGGTCTGTCTTGATCGGAGCAGACCGCCGGGCTTGTGACCTGGGCTTTCGCGCACCTTCCGAGTCAGCAGCCCCAGGTCTCCCACCTGTGCGGTTGCCAGGTGGTTTGGGAACGAGCACGGTGTCGGGTCAGAGTGCGGGCACACGTCGAAGCCGTCGGCGAGGGCTTGGACGCGGGCCGCCGGAGCGGAACTCGCGTGGACAAGCCTCCGGGTGTGTGACCCGCTCGATCGCACCGTGCGGTCAATGCGCTTTCCTGGCCAGACGGGCGGGTGGGCGGATCAGCGCAGTCCGGCGAAGAGATCGTTCTCGGGTACGGCCGCGCCGGTGGCGTCCTGGACACGTACGAAGGTCTCCATGCCCATCAACTCGCCGAACCTCTCCTTGCCCATCTTGAGGAAGAAGATGTTCTCGCCCTGACTGGCGTGCGCGGCCAACGCGTCGAACTTCTGACCGCTGAACGCGGTGGTATCCACCCACGTGGTGATCTCATCGTCGGGGAGGCCGATCTCGGCCATCGCGGCGGCCTCGGCAGGATCCGGCTCCGGCATGTCCTCATGAAACTCGCGCATGATCTCGCCGAACCGCTGCATCATCGAGCGGGGCATCGTGGTCCAGTACACCTTCGGTGTCAGCGCGGCCATCTCCAGCGCCGCCATCGTGATGCGGTGGGCCTGTATGTGGTCGGGGTGGCCGTAGAAGCCGTTCTCGTCGTAGGTGACGACCACATCAGGTCGGTAGTGCCGCATGAGTTCCGCGAGTCGGGCCGCGCCTTCCTGCACGGGGGTCTGCCAGAAGGATCCGGGGGCGTCGTTGCTTGGCCAGCCCGTCATCCCGGAGTCGGCATAGTCCAGCATCTCCAGATCGCTGACCTTCAGGACGTCACAGCTCGCCTCAAGTTCTTGACGGCGCATCAAGGCGACCGCCGCCGGATCGTGCCCGGGATCGCTCGGCTTGACACCCCCCGGTCCGTCACCGCGACCGCCGTCGGTACACGTCACGAGAACCGTGCGGATGCCTTCCGCCGCGTACCGCGCGAGGACCCCTCCGGTTCCGGTGGCCTCGTCGTCGGGGTGGGCGTGTACTGCCATGAGCGTCAAGGGCCGGTCAGTCATGAAAACAGTCCTCCTGCAGAAATACGTCTTGGTCCGAGTGCGCGGCGGGTGTACCGCGATCTTGGGGCCCGGATCCTGGTGGGGGCGGATGACCGTGTGGTCTCCGTGTTCCCCGCCCGTGCGGCGCCGGTCCCTCGGTCGATGCAACCGTGCCGCCGGACCGGCTGTTCCCGGCGCGGCCGCTTGGTCTTCCAGGCGTCGGCGTTTCCACGCGAACGAGGTACAGGCGCGACCTGCTGTCCCGCCGCAGCGTAGTCGGCGCCACGATGCTGACCTGCGCTGTTGCCATGTCGTTTGAGAACCGCGGGCTCGCTGTTCTCAAACGACATGGCTTTCGCGGGAGAGGTGGAAACTCCGTCCTTATCGGCCCGGTCGACTGGGGTGTCGCCGAGGCGAACGCTGAGCTGGGTACCCAGTTCCTGGAACCCCAGAGCTACAGCCACACGTTGTGAGGGATAGGGCCGTGCTCTCCATTGCGGCAGCAACCCGGCATCGAGAGCATGGGCCACTGCTGCGGACGCCACGGCCCGAGAGACAGCCCACACCACAAAACTCAGCTCAGCCGCGATCTATGGAGAATCCGCCACGTCGCCTGAGATGCCATGAGAATCCGTCAGCTTGCATGAGACAGGACACCTGCATGTCTCAGCGCCACGTCGGATCCGACTTCCATCCGGCACCAGCCGTGAGATTCCGACACGAAATTTGAGACCCTACGATTGCCCCCAGCCGTCACACCGCTCCACCGACTAACCGCCGCTTTGCCTGCCGCTGCCCTTCGCCGCGGTCGTTCCTCGCCCCGCACCCAGCCGCGGTGCCGACGGCAGCTGCACCCGGTCGGCCCGGCGGTGCCAACGCTTCGTATGCTCGCGGTACGGGGAGCCGGAAGCCGACCACCTTCGGAGGCGAACGACCATGTCGGAACAGCGTGTTGTCCTGGTGACGGGCGGGGGAACGGGAATCGGGGCCGCCACCGCCCGGCTGCTGCGCACCGCCGGACACCAGGTCGTGATCTCCGGGCGGCGGCCCGAGCCACTGCGCCGGGTTGCCGAGGAGACCGGAGCGCTGGCCCACCCTTCCGACGCCGCCGACCCCGAGGCCGTGCGCGAGCTCGTCGAGACGACGGTGAGGACCTACGGGAGACTCGACGGTGTGGTGCTCAACGCCGGAACCGGGCGGGGCGGCGCAGTCGGCGACACCGCGGTCGAGGACTGGGAAGAACTGATGCGGACCAACCTCACCGGCCCGTTCCTGCTGCTGCGTGCCGCGCTGCCGCATCTGCTGGCGGCCCGCGGCGCGGTGGTCGCGGTCGCCTCGGTCGCCGCGCTCCGCAACAGCGTCGGCAACGCCGCCTATGCGACGTCCAAGGCGGGTTTGCTCCACCTCTGCCGCTCCCTCACCGTCGACTACGGGTCGCAGGGGCTGCGGGCCAACACGGTGTGCCCGGGCTGGGTGCGTACGGAGATGGCCGACCAGCGGATGGCGCGGTTCGCGGCGGAGGCGGGGTTGGCGGGCGGTGCCGAGGCGGCATACGAGGAGGCGAACCGGCTGACTCCCGCCGGGCGGCCGGGTGATCCGGAGGAGGTCGCCGAGGCGATCGACTGGCTGCTGTCGCCCGCCGCGTCCTACGTCAACGGGGCCGTCCTCACCGTCGACGGCGGGGTGACCACGGTCGGCGTCGGCGGTGCCGCCTTCGACCACCGGATCGAGGCGCGCACCCCGCGCCTGTAACGGACTCCCGGACAGGCCCGTTCCGGTCGCGCCCGGCCCTCAGGGCCACTCCGGATGAACCCCTCCCGGGTGCGGGCCGGCCAGGTCACATCCGGAACGACGTCTCGACTTCGCTGATGATGCTTCGGGCCAACTCAGTCACGTCGTCCTCGACGGCCGGGAACTCCTCGATGTCGAGCATCCCGGCCTGATCGAGGTGGTCGCGGATCTTGTGCGCTGCCCCAGGACGAGCCGCTGGTGTCCCAGGCGAGGGAGGCGCCCGGCACGGCGAGTCCGAAGCCGTACCCACCGTTAGCCACGGCACGCATGACGCGCACGGTCGGGAGGCTCGGCGTCACCTCCCACGACCAGCCGGACACGATCGCCGGCACCGAGGCCGTGCCGGCGAAGTACGGGGCGCGCGGTGCGGCGCGTCCGGGACGACGCGCCACTGGCCGACGGGCCGTCAGAAGCCGTACGGCTTCTTGGTGCTCCAGTTCAGCACGTCGGCCTCGTTCCAGCTGAACTGCGGCTTCTCGCCCTTGATGTCGACGGAATAGAAGGGGCCGTTGTGACCGTCCGCGCCGCGCAGCGCGAGGGCGAACGACTGCGCCGTGTGGTTCTTCGAGCCGTAGTCGAAGAGGTTCACCGCGCTGTACGCCTTGCCGCCGGGCTGGAGCGTGAGGTGCTTGCCGCCACCGGGGGTGTCCTTCTTCGAGTGCGGCAGTGCGGCAACGTCGACGTCGCCGCCGAGCTTCACGGACGGGTACGAGGTCACCCAGCACGGCTTGGTGCCCTTGTTCGACGCGGTGACCAGCAGGTGGTCGCCCTGCTGCCCGGCGAACCGGTGCACGGCGGTGAGCAGCATCTCGTCGCCGCGGCACTGCTGGGCGCCGGCCGTTGTGCCCTTGCCCGCGCCCTCATCCGTCCCGCCCGAGGCGGTCGTCGAGCGCGCACCCTCCTTGGTGTCACCGCCGCTGTTGGCTTGCTCCGCGCCGCCCTTGCCGTCCCCGGTGGACGCGGACCGGCTCTGCGCGGTACCGGCGGCGTGGTCGCCGCCCGCCGCCTTCGAGCCGCCGTCGGCGCCGCCGCAGGCGGTCAGGCCCAGCGCCAACGCGGCGGTGACGGCGGCCAGGGTGGCGGTACGAATCCGGGAAGTACGCATGATCAGGTTCCCCCTGTGTTTCGTGCGGGAGTTTTCTTCGGCCGTTCCCGCGGTGTGGACACCACTTTTCCCGGGGCCACTGACGTTCCGGAAACGCCTCACTCACGTCCCGCAAACAAACCGCGCGAACGGGTGAGGCCGAGCCGCGGGCGGCCTGGAGTTCCGCACCGTGGATCTTGGCGCCCGCACGCGGCCCGAACAGTCCCACCTGCCCCTATGGCCACCACCGACCGGCAGCACCGCCCGCGCTCAACTGGCCAAGTGCGACGCTCAGTCACACTGGGAGCCTGGGAGCTGAGCCGAAGCACGGTAGGTGTCACCTGCGGCGTCGGCTGACCTGCGGCTTCGACCGGGCGAAGCACGATGTTTGCCACCGGGACGGCACGCTGTCTGTCACCAGCAGCGCGCACAACACAATCGGTGTCATCGGACTCCGGCGCTCCGCCAATCGTCTGAGCTGCCCGGCAGCCCCGACGGATAGAAGCTGCGTCAGAACCCGTGCGCCGGGCCCTGACGGAAGTCGCTTCAACCGGTCACAGACCGGCGACGTCCCCGGCCCTCTTCAGCACGGAGTCGAGTCTGTTCACCACGGCGTCGTGCCGCCTCGCGCGCGCCGCCCGGTCCGCCGGCACCAGCCGCGCTGCGGCCTGCACGGCACAGGCGTCCGGGTCGCCGAAGGCAGTCCGCGGGTGCTCTCCCGTATCCGCGCAGTGCGCCGTGACATCCTTGACCGCCTGGAGCACGACTGCCCGGTCCACGCCCGGCTGCAGGGCCAGCCGTACTTGGAAACGCGCCATCCACTTTTCGCGGTCCTTCTCCCCCGACGCGTCCGTCCTCTGGTCCTTGTTCGCCACATGCTCTCCCGGATGATCGGCAGCCGTCCGTCATGGAGTTGGACGCCAAGGGCATCGAAGTGGGTTGCGGAAGCGAGAATCTGATGAGTTTCAGGCGACTGCCGGGAGGCGCACGAGCTCTACCGACTGGTCCGCTGTCACAGAACGCCACAGATCACGGGTTCTGGCACAGCTTCCAGCTCCGCGCGCCCCGTCCGGAAGTCCTGGTGACAACAGCCTGCCTTGGTGACAGCTATCGTGCATCGGCTCACCCTGGTAGAGCTTTCACCCGAGAAACCCCGCTCGTATCAGTAGTCCAGTTCGACGTAATCGATGTCGGTGAACTCCACCAGCGACCCGACCGCTTCCGACCGGGTCCGGCCCCGGGTCGGTTCGCGCGGCGGGCCACGGCCTCGGCGTCGGGAAGGCCAAGCGCAGCAAGGGCAACGGCAGCGGATGCTGTGACGAACAGTCGTCTGTCCAACCAAGTTGAATCCGCTGCGTAGTTACGACGACGTGACAGCCCCAGACGCTTTGACATTGGCGTGCTGCTGTTTATCGATGCGGGCAGCCCGATGGGCTTTGCTCCACGCTCTGTACAGCGCCTCTCGCGGTGACAGCTGTTGCGATGTCCCGAAGACTCGGTCGTCCTGCGTCCACGTAATGCCGCCAGAGTTCCTCCACGAATGCCCGTAAAGGGCCGTTTGGTAGCGCATCGACGCTGGGCATGCGCATTTTCCTCACCGCTGGCTCCCTCCGGCCCACCGCACAGCGCCGTTGGTAAGAACTAGGGACGACCGTCATGAACTCGCTCGACAAGTATCGCGGCGCACGGCAGGGATCCCGCCGGTGACCTCCATGATTTTCGTAGTGAGGTGACTTGCTTGCGTGTAGGCGGGAAAGACATATGAAGCGGTCAAGGGCAGCCCTCCCATGATCAGGCAACGCGCCCTCGCTTCAGTCGTCAAGCACGGTTGCTCACGCGGGAATCGCAAGGCGTCGTTGTGTCACTCGTTGGGCTCACCATGACCCGCATGGTCTCCAGGCGAGTGTCCACGGCCTCGGGCACGTGCATCCTCGCTTCGCCACATAAAGGCAGGTGTTCTAGAACTGGGTCGGGGGACAGTTCGTCCGGCAGCCCTGCAGGAATACCGGGGCGGGCGAGGCCCTCGCGGCGGGAGCGGCGCCACGTGGTCGGCGGCTGTTCCTTCGACGTGCTCGTCAGCAACCCGCCTTACATCCCCGCACCCGGCACCCAATCACCCCGGGGGCCGGCACGCGCCTGGGACGCGGGACGCGACGGACGGCTGCTCGTCGACCGCACCCATATGAGCTCCGAACCACCAGCAGACGGAGTTGCGGCGCAGCTGTCCAAGTGCTGGTGGACGGAGCCCTCACGGATCGCTCGTCACCGCCCTGACCTGATCCCTTGGATGTCCGGGCGGCCGATGAGTGGCCGACCCGGACATCGGGCTCAGGACAGGTCGAACCGATCGAGGTTCATCACCTTGTCCCAAGCTGCCACGAAGTCACGCACGAACTTCTCTCCCGCGTCCGCGGACGCGTAGACCTCCGAGACAGCTCGGAGCTGAGAGTGCGAACCGAAGATGAGGTCGACGGCGGTGGCGGTCCACTTGGCCTCGCCCGTGGCGCGATCCCGGCCTTCGAATACGTTCTCATCTGAGGCCGACGCCTTCCACTCCGTGCCCATGTCGAGCAGGTTGGCGAAGAAGTCGTTGCTCAATGTCTCCGGCCGATGGGTGAAGAGGCCATGCGGGCATCCCCCGAAGCCGGTGTTCAGGGCGCGCATACCGCCGACCAGCACCGCCATCTCGGGAGCGGTCAGCGTCAGCAGGTTGGCGCGGTCCAGCAGGAGCGTCTCCGGTGAGAGCTTCTCTCCCGCCCGGAGGTAGTTGCGAAACCCGTCTGCCTTGGGTTCGAGCACGGCGAACGACTCCACGTCGGTCTGTTCCTGCGAGGCGTCCGTGCGTCCCGGTGCGAACGGGACGGTGATGTCGTGCCCGGCGTTCTTCGCAGCCTGCTCCACGGCCGCGCATCCGCCCAGGACGATCAGGTCGGCGAGGGACACTTTCCTTCCGCCGGTCTGCGAGCCGTTGAAATCCTGCTGGATCTGTTCGAGGGTCTGCAACACCTCGGCGACCTCAGGCAGGTCGTTGACCTCCCAGTCCCTTTGCGGCGCGAGGCGAATCCGGGCCCCGTTGGCCCCGCCACGCTTATCGGTGCCGCGGAAGCTTGCCGCCGATGCCCAAGCGGCGGTGACCAGCTGCGAGACGGACAGTCCCGAGGCGAGGATCCTGCCCTTGAGGGCAGCGATGTCGTCATCCGCGATCAGTTCGTGATCGACCTCAGGGACGGGGTCCTGCCACAGCTGCGACTCGGGAATCCACGGGCCGAGGTAGCGCGAGAGGGGCCCCATGTCGCGGTGCAGCAGCTTGTACCAGGCTTTGGCGAACGCCACCGCGAGCGTGTCCGGGTTCTCGTGGAAGCTCTTCACGATCGGCCCGTAGACCGGATCCAGCTTCAGCGCGAGGTCCGTCGTCAGCATCATGGGAGCATGCCTCTTCGACGGATCGTGAGCGTCGGGCACAGTGTCCTTGGCCGAGGGGTTCGTGGGAGTCCACTGCTTCGCACCGGCCGGGCTCGTCGTCAGCTCCCAGTCGTACCGGAACAGGTTGTCCAGATACCCGCTGTCCCACTTCGTCGGCGACGAGGTCCATGCGCCCTCGAGTCCACTGGTGAGCGTGTCGGCGCCCTTGCCGCTGCCATGGGTGTTCCGCCAGCCGAGGCCCTGCTGCTCGAGGGGACCCGCCTCGGGTTCCGGGCCGATGTACGAGGGATCGACCGCGCCATGACACTTTCCGAACGTATGGCCGCCGACGATGAGCGCAGCCGTCTCTTCGTCATTCATCGCCATCCGTCCGAATGTCTCGCGGACGTCCCTGGCCGCAGCCATCGGATCCGGGTTGCCGTTGGGCCCCTCCGGATTGACGTAGATCAACCCCATCTGCACGGCACCGAACGGAGTGGCGAGATCCCTGTCGCCGCTGTAGCGCTCGTCTCCGAGCCAGGTGTCCTCGGGGCCCCAGAAGATTTCCTCGGGTTCCCAGATGTCCTCTCGCCCGAAGCCGAACCCGAGCGTCTTGAACCCCATCGATTCCATGGCACAGTTTCCGGCGAAGACCAGAAGATCGGCCCAGGAGATTTTCCGGCCGTACTTCTGCTTGACCGGCCAGAGCAAACGGCGTGCCTTGTCGAGGCTGACGTTGTCCGGCCAACTGTTGAGGGGGGCAAAGCGCTGAGCGCCTGCGCCGCCACCGCCTCGGCCATCGGCGATGCGGTACGTTCCTGCGGCATGCCAACTCATCCGGATGAAGAGCGGCCCGTAGTGACCGTAGTCGGCAGGCCACCATTCCTGAGAGGTCGTCATCACCTCGAAGACGTCCTGCTTCAGCGCGTCGAGATCAAGGGTTGCGAACTCTTGTGCGTAGGTGAAGTCTTCGTCCATCGGATTGGACCGGGATGAGTGCTGGTGGAGAACCTGAAGGTCCAGCTGATTCGGCCACCAGTCCCGGTTCGACCGGGGCCGAGTCGGCGTGGGAGCCGGGGAGGGGATTACCGGGTTCTCGCTTTCGCTGCCGGACACGTCCATCCTTCTTCCTGTCTCGGTGTTTCCTTCTGCTGGCTACTTGCTCTTGCCGTCGGTTGCTTTGCTGGTGTCGAGCACTGCGCCCCGCGCTCGTAGCGCGCCATAGCGCCCGCCGACTGGAAACGCCTGACCAGACCCGCGGCAGTCAACGCGGGCCGGCGGCCAGCGAGAAACTTCCCTCATGCACGACGCCGATGATCGAGCCTGGGTCGGCGTCCGTATGGTCGCGCACCGCAGACCGCACTGCCACGAGAACACGCAGAGCATCACCGCGTAAGACTCGAAGTCCAAAGACGATCCGGCCGGCATAGCGGAACCGTCGCCGGCGCACCACTCCCTGACGCTGCTGCGCAAGGGCGCTGTACCGGACGTGGTGCGTACCGGCGTGGGAATACGCGCGGAGGTCGGACTTCCTGTGGCCACCGTCTGGTTCTGCAAGACGGTGTTCGGCTACCGGGGCTACGCGTAGCGGCGGTGCGCGCAACAAGCGGGGATGACGGTCGGGGACGCGCTGCTGACCGGCGCTGCCGCGCTCGGACTCCTTGGGTGGGTGCGCCACCGCTTCGACGACGCGGTGATCAACCGCGCACGGGCTTGTCTGACCAGGTGGAATACTTCTCGGGCCGCATCGCTTTCGCCACGCCGAGGGTGGCCTCACCCGCGCGGGGCCGGGCGGACGGCGTGTCGAGGGCTGCCACACGGCCGGGGCGGTCAGAACCGTGAAGGCGCCCTATGAACGGCTGGCCCCAATGAGTGGTGTGCATCCTGAAGTTGCAGGTCATGGGGCTGGTGTGCGCGGGCTTCGGAATACTCGGGCTGGTCGGCGGCCGGTGTCCACGGTGAAG
>NZ_JBICXQ010000056.1:0-21694 GCF_043200375.1 Streptomyces sp. NPDC048434
ACCGGATCCGGGGCGTGCGGAAACCACACGAGAAAGGCCCCGCACCCATACGAAGGGAGGCAAGGCCTTTCTCGCGCCATCGCTCAGCGACCGGGCCGCAGGTCGACCAGTACAGGCGGGGCGCTTTCCCCCTTGACGGAGGTCACCGACAGCACAGCGTGGCCAGCCGGGACGGAGTTCGCGAGGTCGGAGGCGGACCAGCGTTCCCGTTCGACGGTGCGGACGGTCACTGCCTTCGCAGTGACGGCCTTACCAGTGACGGCCTGCCGGAACATGTGGAACGCCTTCCCTCCGGCGCTCTCCGCGATGACCTGCCGGTCTGTGACGTCGCGGGTCTCCACCCACTCCTTGCCCCAGACTTCGGCGAACCGTCCGCCGTCCCCCGCCGTGATGCCGGCGAACGCCATCCGGCAGCCGAACGCGCCGAGCAGGGCGCCGCGTAGGGCGTCGGGGACGTCGTCCAACGACCGCAGCGTCAGCAGCACCCCAGCGCGGGCAGAGTGCAGCCGCTGGAGGCCACGCAGCGCCTCTGGCGTCACCACGTGCGTGGTGTCATCCAGCACCAGGAGGGCGAACGGCGACCGGCCCGTACGGGCCGTTGCCGCTTCGGTGAACTGCGCCAGGATCAGCCGTGCGATGATCCGCGACGCCTCCATGTGGCCGCGCGCGGGCAGCTCGATACGGACGCGCAGCGGGCGGTCCAAGGCACGCAGCGACACTTGACGGGCGCCGCCCGTGGGGTCGAAGTGGCCGCCGAATGCCGGGCGATCCAGCAGCGCGATGCGGTCGGCAAGCAGTCCTCCAACGTCGTCCGGCCGGGCCGCCTGGCGGGCGCGGGCGTCCAGCTCCCGCAGCGCAGCACCTTCTCCGGCCGCCTTCAGGTCTACGCGGAGTCGGTTGGTTGCCTCCGGCGTCCCATCGAGGAGTTCGCGCAGCTCGGGCACGGAGGGGAATCGGCGGTGCACCGTGCGGAACGGGCCGAGCAGTTGCCCGAGCGCGGTGGCGCCGCGGCGGCTCTGGTCGCCGAGATCACCGACGAGCGCTTCGGCCAGCATGCCGGCTGCTTCGTCGGGGTCGGTGGTGCCGCCGTACAGGTCGAGGTCCCCGCCGGTCGCGTCGGGGCGTCCGATCCTCACAACCACGTCGAACGCGTCATCCGGCCCGAAATCCCCGGGGCCGACGGCGACCACCGCCGCTTGTCCGGTGAGCGCCTGGAGACACAGGGATTCCACTGTCGGGCGCACCAGGCGGGCGGTCTTGCCGCTGCTGGCGGGGCCGACAGCGAGCACCGAGGTGCCGAGCAGTGCCGGCTCCAGGGCGCATCCGGCGCCCCGGTGCTGATAGGGGTTTCGGGAGGTGTCGGCGGCGACTCCGATGCGGACCTGGCGTGCGAGCAAGTCATGGTGCGCGGTGCGGCGGGGTACGTCGCGTTGGCCGGAGGGGTGCCGGTAGGCGGCAGCGCCATCTCGGAGTACGGCGTCGGTGAACGAATCGACGCCGGTCTGCGCAACGCGCCAGGCGTGCGCAATCCGCACGGCGTCCACGTCGTTCATCCGCCCCGCGCGGGCTTCTGCGGCGAGTCGGTCGGCGGCGGCCGACGCCCCGGCCGTGCGCAGTTCGGGCCATTGGGCGGGGTCGGCGGCGGGCGGGGTCGGCGCGGCCTGCTGGCTGGCACGCATCCGCTCGCGCAGCGGCTCGTACAGGCGCCGCACCAATTCGGGCCAGCGTCCCAGCCTGCCGAACACCACGGCCAGGATGCCGCCAACCAGGACGTAGTACGCGTAGGCGGCCACGACGAACGCCATACCCCCGCCCTCCGGGCCGAGGACGGCCAACGGCCAGATCCAATAGCTGCCCAGATAACCGTTGTAGAGCAGGCTCCACAAGAGCCAGCCACCAAGGCCCGACAGCAGCGCTCCCGAGACCAGTCGCCGCAGCGGCGTGCGGTCGGGCTCGGCGGCGGGTCGGGGACGGTGTCCGTACGTCCAGATGCCGGGAGCGGCGTCCGGGCGCGGGGTGCGCAGCCAGCGCAGTACCGGCGGTTCCGGGGCCGGCCCGGCGGGCGGCGGGGGTGCGGAGGGGGGCGGCGGCGCGGGGCGGGGGACGGCTGGATTGTCGACTGCTGGCGGTGGCGTGCTGATGCTGGGCTTGTCGTCGGACATGGTTCCCCTCGGCGTTGCGGTGGCCTGGTGCTGGCCTACCCCGAGACGACCAACGCCCCTCCGGCGGGGGCCAGAGGGGCGTTGGCGTACAGGTCTTCAGCAGGCCGTA
Source organism: Streptomyces sp. NPDC048434 (assembly GCF_043200375.1). Lineage (NCBI taxonomy): Bacteria > Bacillati > Actinomycetota > Actinomycetes > Kitasatosporales > Streptomycetaceae > Streptomyces > Streptomyces sp. NPDC048434. The sequence goes on from NZ_JBICXQ010000056.1 coordinate 2,272, forward strand.
AGCGGGATCAGTATCCCTGATGGCAGGTCATTTACCCTGCTCTCCCCGCGGTTTCTGGCGTGGGGTGCGCTTCGAGTCGGCGGCCATGCCGCCGGAGATCGGGTTGCTCTGCGGTGGCTTGCTCGAAGTGCTGCTGGTGCCGCCGACCGTACGGCCGCCGTGGGTGCTGATGCCGCGCATGACGCCTGCTGCGGCACCCCCTCCCCCGCCGATCACGCCGTTGATAACGCCGCTGGCGGCGCCGCCGGCCGTGCGGGCGGCAGCCCGAGCAACTCGTATTCCGTCGCCCCACATCGGCACCTTGGTGATCAGGCCGACGGACACGCCGAGCGTCGCCAGGGTCACCGCGAGACCGGTGAGCACGTGCCCGTGCTGGCCGCGCAGCACTGCGGACAGCCCGAGCATGATCACGATTATTGGCTCCACGCCGATGATCGCGGCCATGATCCCGGACCATTTCCGCACGTGGGGCCACCACTCCCTGTCGATCAGGCCCGCGTAGACGACGATGCCGAGCATCGCACCCGCGTACAGCGCCAGGGCGCGCAGCACGAGCAGCAGCATCAGAGCGCCGCACAGGACCACGGTCGCCAGGGACACCACGAGCACGATGAGCGGCCCGCCGGGCAGCTGGCCCGCAAGCAGGTCCGCGGCCAGGGCGTCGTAGACGTCCCCTCCGGTCGTCGTGCTGCCGAGCGCGGCTACCAGCACGGTGGTCACTGCGCTGGTGGCCTGGACGACCACGTACAGGATCAGCGGCGTGAACGCCGTTGCCCCAACGGCCAGCCACAGCAGGCCGATCGCCTCGCGCATGGCGGTGATCATCGGGGCGCCCCGGATCGCCCGCTTCATGACGGCGAACAGCCACAGCACCATGACCAAGACCGACGTCGCCGCGAACAGCACCGCGTACTGCTGCAAGAAGGAGGCGTTCGTGAAGTCAACCTGATTGGGGCTGCCGATGACGTCCCCGAGCCGCCTGGCAGTCCACGCAGCAGCCTTGGCTGTCGAATGGGCCAACGACGTCAGGGGGTCCATGCTGGACAGCGGGTCGGGTGGCTTGACGCTCCCCCCACCGCCGCCGGTGCTGCACGCCGAGTGCGCCGGCCCCTGCACCATGTCGCACGGATTGTCAGGCATCGGTCCCTCTCTCGTCGTGCTGATGCTGGTGCTGGTGCACTGCTCCCCCTCTGCTGGTGGTGACCCGTCAGCGCCCGTACGCCGGGCCCGCTATGTGTGTGTACCCGACCGCGTACCCACCGTGTATGACCATGCCGGGTGCGGCGTGGGCGCGTCCACCGCGCACGGCCGCATCGCGCGGCCCCGGCCGCCGCGCCACCCCCGGCCGCCTTTCATATATAGGCACCCCCGTCCCGGCGGGGGCGGGGGTCTTTTTGACGTGGGTGACGCCCCATCGCAGGTCAGAACGTGGGTGACGTCGCGGCGGCGGCCCCACGTCACCACGGTCACCACCACGCGGGAGGGCCAGCCGCGCCGGTGTCACCACGCCGAAACCGCGTTGCAGCCGACCCTCCCGCGACGTCCCCACGTCACGGGAGGGCGGCCACCACGTCAGCCAGGCGATAGATCGTCGGGCGGCCGGGCTGCGTCTCCAGCCGCTGCGTCGGGATCGCGTCCGCCAGGCCGGCCCGGCGGAGCTCGGCGCGCAGCGTGCGGCCAACCATGGCGGTGCGGTCGGTGCGGCCGTCCCATCGGCCCCAGGTCGTAGCGTCCGCGTCCGCCAGGAGGTCAGCCAACGGACCCGTCGCCAGCCACTCGGGATCGCCGGCCGCGGTGAACGCGGCCCGCAGCGTCTGGAGGATCGGCGGGACGTTAGCGGCCGCCTTCGCGGATGCGGCGGCCGCGGCGGGGGTCGCGTCGATGTCCGGGAGTCCGGAGGAGACGCGCTGCTGGGCCAGTTCAGCAGCAACCGCCGGGTCGAGGCGGGGTACGTAGCGCACGATCGGCACCGTGCTGCGGGGAGTGATCGCGTAGAACTTGCCTGCGTCGGCCTGCTCCCATTCGCCGGGCGACGGCTTGAGCAGATGGGGCAGCCACCCCTGCGCCACGGCAGTGGACTCACCGACCACCAACGGCACGTCGGCGGCGCGGCACGGCATCAGGATGCGGACGCCCACAGAGTCGGCGATGGCCTCGCCCAGAACATCGCGGGTGGCGTCGCGGGTGCTGAGTACGAGGGTGCTGCGCGCTTTGCGGCCGATGCCGAGCAGCGCCAGCGCCGCCGCTTTCCCGGCCGGGGTGAGCCGGGCGTACTCGTCGCAGAACACGACGACAGCCGGACTGTCAGGGCCCACTACCCAGTTGTCGTCAATCCCCGACCCGAGGGAGGCAATGCGTGCCTCCGCGCGGGCCAACTCGCGCTGTAGCGCACGTTCCGCCGCTTCGGGGGTGTAGGCGCCGCGGGCGGCGGCCGGACGCAGGGGCCCCAGCCCGACGCCGGTGGGATCCACATCGACCGCTACGGCGTCGGTGCAGGCGGTGACGTACTCCGCCAGCCTCCGGATCATGGCGCTCTTGCCCGCGCCGGTGACGCCGACCACCAGGACGTGCTGTCCGGCCAGGATGACGGGGGTGCCGTCGCCATCAATGGAGGGTCCCAGGTCCATCTCGCCGGTGATGCTCACCGACAGCGGCGAGCGGGCGGGCGCAGTGTCGGCGTCGGCGAACGGCCGCTTCGTCAGGATCCGCACGGTGACGGCGGAACTGTCGGTGTCGGCGTGCGTCGACTGCGCGAAGATCCTGTTGGCGCCCACGCGCAGGGTGGTGCCCACCGCCGGCAGGCGGCGCACGAGATCCTCCAGCGTGCCGGAGGTGAGGGTGACCGGGTAGCGCCAGCCCCAGTCCGTCGGGGCCGGCACCCCCACGTCCGGCGTCGCCCCTTCCTTCTTGAGGGCCAGGCGCAGCGCCTCTTTCGCCTCCCGCGGCGAGCGCCCCGCATCACCGAGCGGGAACGGCTCCGGGTCTCCGTCGAGGGCGGCTTCGCCGGGGGCGGCGGCCGGGATGAACTTCAGGCGGGGAACCGGCGGGCGGCGGCGCACCGGGTGGTGCCCCTGCGCGGCGGCGTAGGCGGTGGCGAGCAGCAGCACGGCCAGGGTGACGGCGATGCCGGCCCCGGGAGCCAGCCACCACAGCAGCAGCCACGCGGCGACGCCAGCGAGCAGCAACACGGCCGCCGTCCGCCGGCGGACGGCGGCCAGTTGCGCACGGCCGATCTTGAGCATCACCGGCGAGATCGGCACATGCTCGAAAATCTCCTGGTCGACCCTGATTTGATAGTCGCCCCATTGCATCGTGCGGTACGGGATGACGGGGGACATGTGACCACCGCCGCCGTATCCACCGCCCCCGTATCCGCCACGGCGAATCTGCCGTTTCTGCTGATACATCCGCCGCTGCTGAATCTGAAGCTGCATTCTCTGTTGCATCTTCAGCGCCTGGATATTCCGCCGGGCATGTTCGGAGAACTCCCGACGTCCGCGTGCCCAGATGGCGTGCTGTTCATTGAGCAAACGGTGCGCAATATGCGTGTCCGTCTGATCCTCAGCGCTCCACCAACGTCCGAACTCGGAACGCACATGCCGCATTCCCGCGGCGACAATGTTCCGCCTGCCCCCGTCGGGCTTTTCCGCTCCCCGCGCCATGTTCGCCCTTTACAGCGTGCTGGTAAAGATCATTCCGACCGTGTTCCCGCTCGTGCGGATCAGTCCCATTGCCATGCCGAGGAGTCCGGCGGACGTACCCAGCCAGATGCCGACGAGCGACCCCTTAACAACCGGCGGCGCAAGGTCCTTTCGACCGGACTTGAAAATTCCCAGGTAAAAGCACAGGATCACGATTCCGGTGATAGCACCGCCCACGCCCACCTTTTCACCACCCGTCAGCGGATGGCCTTTCACTCCGGCCACAGAGGTGCCGGTGGCCGCCTCCAGGGCGTACGTCCCAATCCCCTGCCCGAGCGCGGCGGCGTGCCCGCCCATCGCCCCGAGCACGCCCCCGCCCAGAAAAAGCAGTGCAGCCATGGTGATTCCGGCGAAAAAGTGGATCTTTGGGGTGTAGTCCCCGCCCCGCCATTGGCCGATCTGGTACGCGAGGATCGCCAGTCCCAGCACCATCGCGCCGAGCCCCCCGCCAACGGCTGCTCCCGTGTTCATGTCCGTCAGACTCCCGTCAGCCACGTCAGTAGCGCCCGCCACACCAGGCGTGCGAACCCAATGATGACCACCCACGCGACCACCGCGACGACCAGGCGCAGGAGGTAGCCGAGGTAGCGGGCGCGCCATGCGCGGACCAGGCCCTGCCACAGGACGCCGGACAGCGCCGTGACCAGGTGTGCGACTGCGCCGGCCAGAGCGCTGCCGAGCGGCAGCAGCATCAGCACCCCGGCCAGCAGGACGACCAGCAGCACCCAGCCGAGCGGCGCCGCAGCCCCGTCGGTGCGGACGCTGTCGGTCAGACCGTCCGCCGGACCGACGCCCCACCAGGCGGCCCCCGCGATGATCACCGCGGGAATGTTCAGGTTGAGGTGCAGCCACCGCAGGTCAAGGCCCTTTTTCTGGGCTGCGGCGGTCGGACCTGGGGGGAGCCGGTCCGCGATGGCGTCCCCGATCATCGCGCCCACCTCCACCGCCTGCTCGAAGGACTGGTGAGCTGAGCGCCCGACGTCCTCCGCAGCCTCCCGGACCTCCGTGCGGGTCTCGTCCCAGGTCTCGCGCAGGTCTTCGCGCACCGCCGGCCGGCTCCACCACGGTCCGGCGTCCTCCTCCGGCTCCGGGCCTACGGTCGGCGCCTCCGGATCAGCGGGTGTGTCCGCCGCCCCGGGAGCGGACACGGCGTCATCGGCCGGGTCTGCGGCCGGAGGTGGAAAAGCTGCTGCTGCGGTCGCATCTTGCGGTACGTCAGGATCCGGCGCAGCCCCGGCACCTGACGTGCCGGGCGTCGGCGCGGCCGCCGGGTCCGCGGTCGGAAGCGGCAGGTCCGGGGGCTGCCCGGCTCCCGCCCCGTCGGCATCGTCCGCCATCTCCGCCCCCTGTCGACCACGGGCCACGGGACCGGCCCCGCCGCCTGATCCAGGCAGGGTAGACCCTGTGTCCGCAGGTCAGCCCCCACCCCGACGCCACCACCTGTGCCGGCCTTAGCGGCGTCCGTCTGAACTCAGCGTTGGGCGCTCCCTACCGGCAATTGTGCCCGGCGTCGATACTGATCCCGCGCAGGGGCATAAAGAGCAGCGCGAGGCACCGTTAACACGCGAATACAGCCGGGAACTCGACCCTCGTAAATCGCGCCCCGGTCGAGAAATGGAGCACCGCACCAGGGTTTCGATTACCAGCAAATCACGGATTCCATTTACGAGGCCGTTAACAGGTGCCGTAAATCTGCGATCACTGGACATTTTCAGATCACAGGGAGAGACTGCTGTAAAAGCCCTGAAGAACGCAGCGGGCCCGACCGCGTTGAATCCGCGCGGTCGGGCCCGCGCGAATTAGGTGACCGCCGGTCGGCGAACCGCATCACCGCTGGTCGGAGCACCTGGTCGACGCCAGGTGGCGGCGCGTGGGCACGGCCGTCCACCTGCGACTGGTGACGCCCGGCGAAGTTGGTGCAGATTCCGCACGCCCCGCCCCCCGGGGAGGGAGTCGGCCCAGCGATCGCCGCGCGCGGGAAAGCCCTGTGCGCCCCTGTCGCGACTCCCCGGGGGGTGCTCGGCGAATCCCCCCGGGGATCGCTGGTCGGCCGCGACAGGGGGCACGCAGAGGCTAGAAGGGCGGCTCCGCCGACCGTCGAACCGCGTCCGCTGCTTGCGTCAGGAGATCCCGCATTTCGTCATCGGTGGGAGCTCCGCAGCCGGGGGCGGAGCCTCCCGAGACGCAGCGGGAGCAGAAGCCGCTACCAGCAGGGTCTGCCCATCGACGCCCGTCGCAGGCGTCCCCCTTGCATCGAGGCCACCCCAGGCACTCCGGGCACATGCTCTGCCCGGGAGCAGCGGGATCTCCGCAGGCATCGCATTCCCGCTGCGGGGGCCTGCTGCTGAGGGCGGCATCCCACGTGCGGTCTGCGGCCGTGGGGATGCTTGGCACGGGGGCCGCAACCCAACCGCCGTCCGTGCTATCAGGGGCAGGGGCCTGAGAGGGGATAGGCGCAGCCGCGGCGGGCGGAATGCCCGCGGCCATGGCTGCCCGTAGCCGGCCCGAGACGATTCCGCCCACGGTCGTGGTGATCTTGTCGGGGAGGGGCCGACCGGTGATGATCTGCCGAATCTGCTGGGGCGTCCACCCCTCCAGCAGCATCCCGGACACGGCCAACCCCTGGTGCGCAAGCGTCCGACCGGTGAGCAGGTACTCGGGCTGGTCATTGCCGATGGCCAGCAGCAGTTCGACGCCCGGCGTCACGGTGACTGGCGCCACGGCGCGCCCACCGGCCGACGTCGGGGCCTTCTCTTGACCCTCGATGCCCCCGCCCCCGTCCGTCCGTCCGTCCGTTTCAGGTTTCGCGTCGCGCTCGTGCGTGCCCGCGTCACGGACGGACGGACGGACGGGGGCGGTGTTCTTCTTGTTGATCTTCTTGGGGTTGGTGTTCTTAGTGGTGCGATTCCCCTGGCTAGGGTTTCCCTCCCCAGGAAAATCGCATGTAGGTGCTGACCTGGGGTTTTCTGGGTCTGCATCCAACTGCTGATTTTCGCATCCTGGGACTGACCTGCGCTTTTGTGGAGTAGCCTCCGACGCACCCTCAACGGCGTCCCAATTCGGGTCAAGGATGATCATCAGGCCATCCGGCATATCCGTGATGTAGTACGCAGACTCACCCAGACGACCGAGGTCATCCCGTGCCCGGTCCCTCTTGAGGTAGTCGTGGGCGATCAGCTCTTTGAGTCCACTTCGGACCGCCGAAAGCCCGTCTGTGCTGAAATCCGCAATGGCTTCTTCTGATACGCCGAAACCATCCCGATGTGTACTAATTAGCCCGAAAATCCCCTTGGCCTTGAAAGATAGCCGCCGATCGCGGAACAGGCCGTTGTAGATCTGCGTGAACTGGCGTTGCAGCACGTCGGCCGCCATCGGACCGCGAACGATCCGGCCGGGGAACCCCATCAGGCCACCCCCGGCGCGCCGACCAGGGCGTCTAGCCTGCTGTCGTTGCTACCACGTACGCTCATACTTGAGCGCACCTCCTATTCAGGTGCTGCCGGCACCCCGGGGTGGCTGCCCCGGACCGGCCCTTCAGGCCCCGCACTTGTGCGGGGCCTGTTGTGCTGTGGTGGCCATCCTCCACCCGTGACGGGGGGAGACGCACGGCCCTCAACGGCGCGGTGTGGCGCGGTTCCTACTCACTGCCAGGTGCCTGGTAGTAGTCGCTGGCCGCAGGTGTCACCGGCCAACGAGCGGACGCGGCGCGGGTGACCGGATAGCCAACTGCGAATTGCGCGGCGCTCATCCGAATGTCTTGGACCTCGACAACCCGCTGAGGCGCGCGCCCCTTTTTCGGGAGGTACGTCACTCGGAGCGTGCGCAACAGCGGGACACCGGTTTTGGGCATCGCAAGCGCCTCCGCCTCCGTGGGCGACGGCATCCGCGCAGACACTTCCTCACGCCACCGCAGAGCGCGGCCGGCCCACTCCTCGACCCTGTCGTACATGCCCCCAGGGCCGGTGTCTCCGGCGAGCACGGGCACCTCCTCCGTGATCCATTCCGGGATCCAGGAGTCCGCGAGCTGCCGGTGCTCCTCCCGGCGCGGGTCGCCGATGATGCGCCGCCGGACAGTCAGCGACTGGCCCGCGGGCACGCCGAGCAGCTCGGCTACGTCGGCCGGCACCGGGGTCGACTGGACACGGGTCTGCTCGCCATCCCACGGGATGGCACGCCAGTGCTGCACCTCGGGGCCGGAGTAATACCCCATTTCATCGCGCTCGATCTGGCGCTGGCGCACCGTCAGGCGTAGGCGGTCCGGGTGGAGCCGCACGAATACGCCGGCTCTCCTGCGCCCCTCCACCAGGCCTTCGCGCTTCAGGAGTCCGATCGCTTTCCGGACTGTGATGTCGCTGACGCCATGATCGGCGGCAATGTCTCGCATGAGGGGCAGGGCGGCGCCCGGTGCGTACTCGCCCGATGTGATGCGTTCCCGCAGGTCACGGGCGATTTCCTCGTATCTCGTTTCCATCGTCCAGTCTCCTCGGTCAACTCACCAGCAGCATTTAACGTATACGCCAACGCTTGCCAGCGCCACTGCCTGACGTATACGTTATCTCTCGACAGCCAGGCGGTCGGCCCCCGGTTTCCCGGGGGCCGACGTGCCCAGGTGTTGGCGCACCTGAGCGGTTGTCGGACCCCTGCACACACACTTTGGAGAGAGGCCGACATGACGATGGTTGCAGGTCAGCCGCCGTGGTGGCGCTGCCGTACGGGACGCACGGGGGCGCCGCGTGCGGTGCTGACCCGTACGGGCTGGTACCGGAGTGCGTTCGACCTGGCGCTACCGCCGGGATACGCGGCCGCGGCCGCGGACGCGGACGCTACCCCCGGTGCCCTGCTGGAGGGCGACGAACGGCGCTTGCAGGCACGGCTGTTGGGAATGGGGCTCGGGTTCGGGGGCGCCGCGTGAATGCCGTACCGCCGCCGCCGTCCGAGTTGCCGACGGTGCACCTGCCTGAGCAGTCGGCCCCGCCCGTCGCTCCGGAGCGCGTCACCGTCACTGTCACCGAGCCGGTTGTCTTCACCGCGCCCGGTGAGCTGCTGGAGGAGGTGCGCCGGGATGAAGAGCGTCAGGAGCGGGAGCGGCGCGGGGAGCGGGTTCGGCTGATCAAGAGGCCGCGCCCGCTGATGGAGCCGGCCGCCGAGCCGGAGGCCACCCTCGACGAGTCGGACCCGGAGCCGGCCGCCGAGCCACAGCCGGAGCCCGTTTCCGAACCGGCCGCCGAATCGGAGCCGGAGGCGACGGGGTGGTGGGCGACCGCGCGCGACCGCTTCGCCGCCGCTGCTGCCGAGGGCGAGCCGGACCCGGACTGGTGGGCGCGACCGGAGGTCAAGGGGGAAGACCTGGCGGCGCCTCCGGGCGGTGGGTGTCAGCACGAGCACACCACGCCTGTGCGGCTGGAGGGCGGAGGGGTGGCGGGCCACCTGTGCGTCACCTGTGACGCCCGCCTTCCCGCCGCGCTTCCCGCCGCGTTCACCAAGCGCCAGAAGGCGGCGTTCGCCAAGGAGTGCGAGCACCTGGACCCGACGCCCCTGGTGGCGCAGGCCACCGGCCAGACCGTGGGGTACCTGTGCCGGGACTGCGACACGCAGTTGCCCGCCGACCACGTGCCGCGGGTCCCGATCCTGGCGCCGATGCCGGGCTACTACACGGCCCCGGCTGCCGCGGTGGCGGGGCGCATCGATGACCACGTGCAGGCGGCACTGTCGTCCGGTACCCGCGCCGCCCTGAACGCCGCCGCCGCGGCCGGGATTGGGTGGCTGACCGGTCTGGTGCCGTTGTTCCGGGGCTGGATCGAGGACTGCGGCCGGACGGCCGGGCCGACGGCCGCACTGATGGTCGGGGTGGGGCTGGTCGTACTGGTCATGCACGTGTGGGACCGGCGCACCAGGCACTGGTGGTGGGGACTGGCGTGGGTTGCCCGCATCCCGCTCATGTCCGCCGTGCTCGCCCTGGGGCTGTACGCGCCCGGAACTTTCTAGTCAAAAAGGGGAGTTGACTATGATTCAGAATATTTCTGCCGACACCGCGCACACCATGCAGATCGCCGCAGAGTTTGCCATTCAGGGCAAACTGTTGGGCAGTCTGGGCGCCGGGGGAGTGGCGTCCGCGCTCACGGTCGCGATGGTCGCGGGGATCCGGGAGCCCAAGGGCGGCGGTGAGGGCGCCAAAAAGGGCAAGATGCGCCGGAAGCTGACCTCTACTCAGGCCACCACCATGGGCGTCGTCGCCGGGACGTTCTACGCGGCGGCCGGGTCGATCTGGAAGACGTCCGGTCAGGTGAGCGACGCCTTCGCCCAGGTCTTCACGAGCGGCGCCTTCGGCACGGCCGGCCTTGGTGCGGTCAGTCTCCTGCTGGCCGCGGTCATCTACTTCCGCGAGATGCGGCCCGGCGCTGCTGCCTTCACCGGAGTGCTGTCGGCCGGGGTGTGGGCCGCGGCTGGCGGCATCTGGGGCTTGCCGGAGGCGCTGGTGCTGTCCGGGGCGCACGCGGTAGGTGCGCTGTGACGACGGCCGCTGAGGCGGGGGAGCAGCCTGATGTCGGCGTCGCGCCGGACGCGGAGAGGCGGCGCCCCCGGAAGATCCGTATCAAGACGTCGACGCTGAAGCCCTACACGTCCACCGGTGACCTGGTCGGCGCGGTCGGCGCCGGGTCGCTCGTACTGCTGGGCAAGGGCTGGACGTGGGTTACCGCTGAAGACTGGCGGACCGCGCTGACGCGGCTCGGCGGCACGCTCGGCGGGACGTTCGTCGCGATCCGAGCGGCGTCCGAGGTGGACGTGGTGTGGGGCCCGTGGCTGGTGCCGGCCGCCGCTGCTGGGTGGTGTGTGGTCGCGGTGATCCACTCCCCCAGCGCCAAGGCCAAGGCAGCCAAAGCCCGCGCCCGAGCCGCCAAGGCCCGCGCGGAGGCAACCAAGGCCCGCGCGGAGGCGGTCGGGACGGAGGCCGCGGAGGCTGCCGCTGTGGCCGCTGAAGCGGAGGCGGTCGCCGCCAAGGCGGAGGCCGTGGCCGCCCGCGCCGAGGTGGAGGACCGGAAGTCGCAGACCAAGGCGGGGGGAGGCATCGACCTGACCAAGGGGCACTCCCCCGCCGACGACCAGGAGCACGAGGGTCAGGGCGACGGGGAAACCGTCGGCCTGGAGGACGTCGCGCCGCTCATCGTTGCCGCGGCCGGGAAGCGCGCCGGTGTGCACCTCCGTGAAGTGCTCGCCCACGATGCCGCGGCCGCGGGTCTGCTGGAGGGGTGGACGGTGTCCGATCTACGGACCGCCCTTGAGGAGGTCTGGGAGGTCCCGTGCGAACCCAACATGGGCTACCGGGTCGACGGCCGCCCGACCACCACGGTGGGGGTGCGAGTCGAGGCCCTGCCCGCACCCCTGCGCGGGGGCGGGCAGGGGCGCCCCGCCGGCACCCCGTCCGGGCCCGCGCACGACACCTCTGCTGGCACCCCGTCTGAGGCCCCGTCCGGGCCCGCGCCGGAGGCCCCCGCCAGTACCCCGTCCGGGGCTGCTCCGGCCTCCCCTCCCCCCGCCTGACCGACCCCTCCCAGGGGGGCGATAGGCGCACCTATCACCGCAGGTCAGCGTGTCGCCTATCGCCCCACCTATCGCCCCATCTATCGGCCCACCTATCGCCTGAGAGGGCCCCGGAAATGGCTTACCGCTACCGGTGCGGCACCTGCCGCCCAACCGTCGCTGCCCGCACTCCCGAGGGGGCGGCCGCAGCCCGCGACCGGCACCGCGCGATCGTCCACGGCGCGGAGGAGATGGCCGGAGGCTCGGGCAGCAGCGCGCCGTCCGCCCGGCTGCTGCTCGGCGTCGTCGTCGTCCTCGTCGCGATGCTCATCGCGCGGGTGCTGGGTCACTGACGGCTCCCCGGTCCGTCGCCGTCCCCCGCGCCGGGGGCGGGCCGGGGAGCCGCCAAGGCCCCACCACCACAAGCAGAGGAGACAGTAAGTGGCAGACCTTCAGCAGGCCATCGAGGAAGCCGCGGCCGCGGTGCTCGCCCACGGCGGACCGGAGTGCCGGACGAACCCCAAGGTCGTCACCGCCGCGATGGGTCGGGCCTATGACCTGGGTGCCACCGAAGAGGACGTCCGCGCTGCGATGCGCCGCCAGCGCGGCGAGAGCTGATCTGAGGGCACATACCGACCAAAAAACCTATTCCCGCATAAAAACACAAAATCCCCGGACCGGTCGTCTCATCCGACCAAGAACAGAACGCCCGGCCCGGGGCCCCAACTCCGAAGAGAAGGAGCCCTCAGCATGGCACTCCGACGTGGCATGTCGACACGCGACCCTGAGCGGGCCGCACGTGAGCCGGAGCACTCGCGCGGGTACGACTCGCAGACCGGCGGCTACACCAGGACCTCCACCGACCGTCCCGTGCCCGGAACCCCCAACGGGACCTCCGGCCGCCTGAGGGGTGGTCGGTGATGAGCGGGACGTGGCAGTGCGCCAACTGCGGCGGCTGGTTCGGCGTCTGGGTTCTCCGCAGTTGGTACTGCGACGTCTGCAAGGCGCAGGGATGCGGCGTGGCCCCCGCTGCTGGAGTGTCCGTACCGGCCTGCACGGAGGCGTCATGACCACGGCCGAGCAGTGCGCCGAGGATTACCGCCAGGCGCAGCAGCAGCGGGACCAGGCGGCGGCCGCCGAACAGGACCGGCAGGCCCGCGCGAACGGGTCCGCGGCCGCCGGTTCGGGCGGTGGTCGCCGTGGATGAGTACGCGCTGCGGATTCGCGCAGCGGCCGGCCCCGGTGTGACGGACGGCCAGCGCGCCGCCGCGCTCTACCTCCTGGAGCAGGTGCTGGAGGTGAGCGCCGACTACGGCGTCACCCTCGCCCATTGGGACAAGACCAGTGTGGACCTCCCCCGCGGGTGTGTGGAGGTGATCTGCACCCGCAGTTTCTGACGGCCTGGTGGGGTGCACGGTGGACGCTGTCCGTACCGTGCACCCCACACACCCCACAGCCCAACCTGGCGCCCTGGCGCCCCGTACGAAGAGAGAGACATGGCAGAGCAGCAGCAGATGAAGAGGCCGGCCCCGGCCTCCCGGCGGGTGGACGGGCTGTTGGTGGCGCTGGTGGGCGGCGCGGTACTGGTCGGTGCGGTCGCGATGGCGGCCAGTGCTTCCACGCTCGCCGCCCTCGGTTACGCGGTCGGCTGGACGCAGTGGGACGGGCGCATGGCGTGGGCACTGCCGGTGTCCGTCGATGCGCTGGCGCTGGTGGCTGGTGCGGTGTGGCTGAGCCAGCGGGTGAGCAGGCGGGCACAGGATCTGGCGCGGACGGTGACGCTGATCGCGGTCTTCGGCTCGGTGGTGTTGAACAGCGTCGGGCATCTGGTCGAGTCGCACGATGTGAACATCAACCCGGCGTGGCGCATCGGCGTATCGACGGTGCCGCCGCTGACCGCGGCCGTCGTCATCCACCTCGTTGGCGTGGTGATCACCACCTACCGCAGCACACCCGCCCGCGCGGTGAAGGCGTCGACCGTGCCGACCGGCCGTCGTCGGCGGTGGCGTGCGGATCCCGCAACATCGGCCCCGACCCCGGCGCACCAAGAAGCGGAGCGGCGCCCCGCGTCGGCCCCCGCCCCCGCGCCCGAGGTGCCGACGCAGCCGCAGCGCGAGCAGCATGAGGCAGCCGTGCCGGAGCGGCCCGGCGCCACCCCGGCGGCCGGCCCCGCGTCGGCCCCGCCGGTACCGGAGCGCGCCACCCCCGCCCCGGAGGTCGAGTCGGCCCCGGCCCCGGCCCCGGCGTTTACCCCCGAGCCGCGCCCGTACGCGATGCCGCCCGCGGACGCGGCCCGCCTCCACCAGGCGCAGCAGGAGGCGCTGCGTCGCCGCATGCAGGACGACCGCCCCGGGGTGGTCGTCGGTCAGCCTGAGCGGCCCGTGAGCGGCCCGCTCGACGTCACCCTGGACGCTGCGGCCCCCGCCCAGGAGCAGGACCCGGTGCCCGCCCGTTCGGCATCGCATGCCGCAGCATCGGCCGGCCCTGCCCGGGTTTCCGTCAGCATTGGTGACGGACCGGCGTTCCCAGCCGCGCCGACGGAGGACGATGTACGCGCACTGACGGATGAGCAGGCCCGCGAGCTGACCACCGGCCTTACCGATGAGCAGATCTCCGACCGAATCGAGTACGGCCACCAGCACGGCTGGCCCACGCGAGTCACCAGTAAGTGGTGCGGGAAGTCCCACGTCACCGTGGCCAAAGTGTTCCGCGAGCTGTCAGGCGTCGCGTAGCCGTTTCCCCCCGTCGGGGCCGGACACCAATCGGTGTCCGGCCCCGACGTGTTTACGCAGCTCGCAGCCCGTTTACGCGAGGGTGTAAACCAGGTGCTACCGGCCGGGGATCAGATCGGCGCGCCGCTGAATCCGGACCGCCCATTTCCAGGGCAACGCGGGGTGGGAGCCGGCGTCGGATCGGTACGCTCACGCCATGTACTACATCGCCAACGTCAGCCCTCGCAGCACGGGCAAGACCACGAATTCCGCGTGGATGGGGCACGCCCTGCACGAGCGCGGGCGGCGGGTGATCGGCTACGACGCGGACGACTCCAAGCAGTTCAGCCGCTGGCAGGCCGCAGGCTCCTACCCGTTCGTCGTCCAGCAGGCGGCCACCCCAGCCTTCCACCTCAACATCCCGCAGATGGTGCCGGCCGGGTTCGAGGACGCCGTCGGCGTCGTCGACGTCGGTCACCTTGAGGACCATAAGAAGGTCGGCGCGTCCGTGCTGCGCCTCGCGGACCTGGCCATCATCAACCTCCCGCCGTCGATGAACGACGTGGAGCGGATGGAGGAACTCCCGACGAAGGAGTTCATCGAGGACATGGCGTCGCTGCGGATGGACAGCCAGCCGCCGGCCACCTGGATCCTGCTGTGCAAGGCGCCGACCGGTGTCAGCGAGATCAAGCAGGTCCGGGAGTACCTGGAGGACGAGGGCTACAACGTCTTCACCACGGTGGTGCCGGCCGTTGTGAAGTACATGCGCACCCACGAGGGCAGCGACATTCTGGCGAAGGGCAGCGTGTTCGACGCGTTGGTCACCGAGATGGAAGAGCGGGGGCTGCTGCCGTGAGCAAGTCGAACCCTTTCAAGGCCCGCCAGGACCGCAGGAACGCTGAGCAGGGAGCCACTGCTGGGCCCGCGACCGTTCCGGGCCAGGCGACGGAGTCGTCGGACGCTCCGAGCGACGTGTCCGGTGGTGCGAACGGGCAGGCGGTGGTCACTTTCGCACAGGGCCGTGCGGAGAAGATGCTGGGCTTCGAGGACCTGCCGGATCCGGTGGAGACGCCGGAGGCGACCGGTGACCTCAGCAGTGAAGAGGAGGGGATCCTCGCCCTGTGCATGCAGGCGTTCAAGCAGTTCGAGAATGCCTGGTGGGTCACCGCCAAGGGCATGGCGAACGTGAACGCCCGCCGGTTGTATCGCCGGACGCACCCGACGTTCGAGGCCTTCGCCCAGGACGTCTTCAACAAGTCCAAGCCCCTCGCGTACGAGGAGATGGCCTCGTATCCGATCGGCGAGCTTCTGTCTGCACGTGCAGACATCCCTGTGATCGGCAAGAAGGTTGCTGGCGCCCTGAATCGCATCACCACGGACTACGGTGCCGCGGTCTCCGTCGCTGTCCACGAGACCATCAAGGACGCCACCGGCAAGAGCGTCCCCGTCAAGACCATCACAGGCGTCGTCCAGCAGATTCCCCGCAAGGAAGACAAGGAGCTCACCCAGGACGAGCTCACCGCCCTTGCCCGAGAGCTCGTCACCAAGCAGCAGGGCAGCGGCTCTGGTGGCCAGCAGCGGACAAGGGAGGGGGGCGCTGCCGGTAGCGAGACCCCTGCACTGGACGCCCTTCGCGTCGCCGTGTCCGAGCTTGAGTCGGCGCATCGCGCCCTTGCCCCGGCGAAGATCGAAAAGGCATTCGCTGAGTCATCGGTGGAGACCACCAAGCTCCTGGCCGAGGCCGCACGAACGGCGCGCAAGGCGGTCAGTAGAGCTGACGCCCCTCTCGGGCACGCCAAGTAGCGCAGCTCGTACGGCAACTTCGGGCCCCGCAGGACTACCCCCGTCCCGTGGGGCCCGAAGCATGTGGCGTCCCGGGTGTCGCGATCGTCAGCGACGCCGAGCCGAGCAGAAAAGCGAGCGTGCGAATCTCTCTACATGCGTGCGGAAATAGCACGCATGGCGCTAGAGTGGTGTCCATGATGAGCACCGAAGAGATTTTGCGGCTCACGGTCGCCGCGATCATGAGCAGAACGGGCGAGACACACACCGACGTAGCCGCGAGCATCGGTCAGGCCCGCAGTCAGGTGTCCCGCAAGCAGCGCGGTCAGGCGCACTGGTCGTTCTCCGACGCTGACAGTCTCGCTGCGCACTGGGGCGTGCCCGTGCTGGACCTGCTGGCCGGCCCCCTCCACGCAGCGGAGAAGCTGCCCGCCGACCGCCTGGCCGGCCCCGGCTCCCGGGCGCAGACGTTGATCCCGCTCGCGGACCCGCCGACGTCGAAGAAGCCGCCGAAGAAGCGGGCAACCCCGAAGCCGGCACCTGCCGCTCCGACGCCTCCGGATCGCACCGAGTCCGGCGAGTTGGTCCAGGCGGAGTTGGAGCCGTGTGTCCTGTGCGGCGTCCTGGTGACCGCCAGGGCGGGCGGGGTGCCTCAGCACGCGTTCGGCGTCTGCGGCACCCCCCAGGAAAGCACGGAGAACGCAGGCGCGGACGGCGAGCCGATGCCGGCCTCGGCGCTCCGCCCCGCCCCCGTCGGAAAGGGCGCACCGTCAGAATACGCACCAAGTGACCTCGTGCGGCTCATCAAGGAGTCCGTGCAAGACGCATTGGCCAGTGCTGGCGGAGATATCGGCGCAGCGCAGGAAAGCCTGATTTACAAGGCGATCCCGTCCGTCATGGATCTATTCGAAAGGTCCCGCACCGACGGTCGGTATACGCACAGCTCGTTCCCTCCCATGGATGAGATTTTCACGAAGAAGAGCCAGAAAGAAGCTAACCAGATCTGGGAGGGACGGCCGAAATGGAGGAATCGAGAACTGTTCCAGAACGCCAACCCGGATCAGGATCCGGTAGAGGTGAGCGTGCTGGATACGAACGCCGCATATCTCTCCGCGCTGAAATGCTGGCTTCCTATCGGAGAACTCAAACCAGTGGACACGGATCAGCACTTGCCGGACCACGCAGGAGCCTATCTGATCTCTCCACCGGAGTGGCTTCACGCGGATCTCCCGAACCCACTTGGGAACCGCATGGAACCGGGAGATGTGTGGGTGATGGATGAGACCCTCCGCCTCCTGCTGGACGCCTCCACGGCAAAAAGTGGCAGGTCGGCACTGTGTGAGCCCCCCGTGATCCGCCGGGCCCTGCTGTCGGGAGCGACAGAGGGAATCCTCGAAAAGCTGCGCCGCGCCCTGGCTCAGGAAAGGAAAGATGCCATCGCGGAAGATGACGATCTCACCTATGAATACGTGAAATCCATGTATTCTGTGTTCGTGTCCACGATCGGCAATTCAGTCAAGAATGATGCCATGCGCCGTCAGGACTGGGTGCACACAATCCGCGCCAAGAGCTACGCCAACCACTGGCGAAAGACGGAAAAGGCGCACCGCTGCGGACTGACTATTGTGTCCGTCACTGCCACCGACGAATTGCACGTGATCGGCGATTGGCGGAGCGCGACCCTGAACGGGCGGCGGGCGTTCCCGGAGGGCCGCAACCTGAACGAGTCGAAAGAAAAGGACACCTACATCCTGGGGGGTAAGCGGTAATGACGTCAGAGGACAAGTGGCAGCGCTGGGGCCTGTGGCAGAAATACGGCGCGCGGGGAGTTAAGGGGCCGGACGCGCTCATTAACGAAATCAATCGCATCGTTTACATGCGCGGCATCAAGTCACCAATCACCACGCCGCGTGGCCTCTACGCCAGGCTGAAGTACTTGAATAGCGGCCCCGGGCGACAGGCGTTGCGGGAGCAGGGCATCACCGATCGCGCCTGGAAGAACTGGATGGCTGGAAAGTCCACTCCGAGCCCGGCCAACCGTGACCGCATTGATAACGCGTACTGGACCCGCAAGAGGGAAAACATGGTCCGGTCCGGGCAACTGAAAAAGATCCTCAACAATGACGGCCGCGGGCGCCGGATGGAGATCTATCCGGTTGACCAGTCTCAGGTAGACGAAAGTCGCCGCCGCCCGAACGTCCAGCAACGGTCAATCCAAATGCGCTACATCTGGGATGACTTGGTGGACGCGTGGGCAGCCCACGACGACGCGACGATTGACGGAATCTGGGACGACGTCATCGGTGAGCTGGACTCCGACTGGGGGGCGTACGCGTACGTCTCCGCCGTCGGCATCGGCGCCTGACCACCAGCAGCTGCACAACCGAAGCGGGGTCCGCGACAGTAGCCGCGGACCCCGGGGCCGGCCCCCAGGACCAACCGAAAGCCGGCCCCCCTCCACCACCAGCTCTCACCAGCAGAAGGAGATGCCCCCATGGTCGCACTACCCGAGCGATTCCAGATCGACGACGGCCGGCACCACCTCGAAGAGATCGTCATCCCCGAGGACGCCTCGACCGCAGCCGGCGCCGCCCGCTATTTCGCACGCTGCTCGTGCGGGCACGCCTCGACCGCCCCCGCCGAGACCCAGCAGGAAGCCTGGCTGCTCCACACGCACCACGTCCGCGCCCGCACTGCCGAGCCGCCCGGCGCCACCTGGAAGCTGGCCATCCTGGTGCTCGTCTGCCTCGCGATCTGCATCGGGTCGGTGATCGGCACGCAGAGCATCGCCGCCCACCTGGACGGCGCGGCCGTCTACGTCGTCCGCGCTGCCGGCCCGCTCATCGGGTTCGCGGCCGCGTTCGCCGCGATGGTCGCCACCCGCCGCCACATCGCCCCCACCCGCAAGTGACCACGTTCGTAGAGCGACAAGAGATGGAGGCAAGTGCCATGCGGGACCTCACACATGATGAGCAAGTAGCGGTAGCCACCGACGCGATCGAGAAGTACCTGGACGCCGTCGGTGACGACGCGATCGACACTGACGTTCTCGCCGAGAACGTCATCGGCGCTCTGCGCCACGCAGCACGTCAAGCCTCCAGGTAGCCACCCCGTCCACGGCCCCCACGCTCCCTTGCCGGGATGTGGGGGCCGCGTTCCTGTGCCGCGCTTGCGCGGCTAACCCCCGCCTGTCGGACAGTGCGGCGACGGCGCGCCGCCAGTGGTGCGCCCAAGAAGGGGGTTCACCCATGTCGTCGCTCGCCCTGCTCGTTCTGCTGCTGCTGATCCTCGTAGGGACGTTGTTCACCGCGGGCCTGGCGTACGTCTCGCACCGTCACCCGACATGGGCCACGCCGCTATTGGTCGCCATCGCTGGCGCGGCCCTGGTGGTCGCCTCCGTCACCGCGATCGTCACCAGATGAGTAGCCGGGTTGGCGGTGGTGCTGTTCGTGTGGTTTCCGCGTGACCAGCACCACCGTTCGCCAGGCCGGCGCTTGCCCTCCGTCAATCGGCATAGGTGATGTGGTGGTCGTGGCTGGTGCATTCGCAAGGGCAGTTGTGGGACTGCCCGCAGGGGCACGGCTCACAGCAGTAGTGCTGGCCGCAGTCCGGGCAGTAGGCGCGGGGGCAGTCTTCGCAGTTGTCCATATCGATCCTCCTACATGGGCCAGTTGGTTTTCTGGTGCGCTTTCCGCATGCCTGGAATCTGGG
>NZ_JBICXQ010000057.1:0-19005 GCF_043200375.1 Streptomyces sp. NPDC048434
GGTGAGCCCGGCAGGAGCGCCTTGCGGGCGTTCTCCGCGGAGACGCCGGCGCACTTGGCGCGGGCGGTGTCACGTGTGTAGTCGAGAAACGTGGTGAGCTGGGTGCGCTCGTCCCACGCCGGCGGCGTGTCGTCGAT
This sequence comes from Streptomyces sp. NPDC048434, assembly GCF_043200375.1. Lineage (NCBI taxonomy): Bacteria > Bacillati > Actinomycetota > Actinomycetes > Kitasatosporales > Streptomycetaceae > Streptomyces > Streptomyces sp. NPDC048434. The sequence continues at coordinate 138 of NZ_JBICXQ010000057.1, forward strand.
TCTGGTCATCGCGCGAAGCCTCCCCGATCACCGCGACCGATGTCGAGGTATTTATCGACGCGCCCAACCTGCTCCTCCTAGCTCTCCTTGTCCGGCGGGTCGCTACAGCGATTCAGCGTCGGTGGGCCGCCCGGCATGATCTGCCGGACAGGCCCTAATGCTCGACGACATGTGGCTCGGTCAGCGGTGAGCGGCCAGGGCCAGGGGCCTTGGTGAGGCGCGACGGCAGATGGCACGCTCATGCGGTGACAGGTGTGGTCACGGCATCGGAGCCCATGGTTCGTACACAGGTGCAGGGCGGCAGCGGGATCATGGGGGACGACGTCCCCGAATCCGTCGGCCCGCGGCGGGCCGCCCGGCGAGACAGGTCGCCGACGAGCTCGATCCGCCTGCCCGGACAGTGCCCTACAAGAGCCTGGCACATGCTGGCCTGGTCACGCTGACGTGAGTCACCTGGCAAGGAGACCGTGAGCGCGGTTCGCTATGAGGATGCCGTGCTGGTCGCGGTCGTCAATGCGTGGCTGTGACCAGTGTGAGACACGGCTTAGACCAGCCACTTCCCGTCGCGCATCAGGGTCCTTGCGGCCATCTCGGGAACTGTTCCCCATGCTTGCAGCACCTGCGGGGTGACCTGGAAGAAGACGTACGACGGGTGGTCCTCGCGAGGGTCCCAGCCATCCTTGGCGGCGAAGGCGTCGCCCACCTCTGCCGGAAGCTCCTCGCGGGTCACCATGCGCGCGGTGCCGTGGACCAGGACCACGTCCCGGGTATGGCCGAAGCAGAGCCGGGCTCGCCCTGAGGCACACAGGTTGCGCCCGGTCGGGTTGGTATCGCGAGTGGACAGCCACACCACATCGCCATCCCACCAGAAGGCAAGCGGAACGAGGCACGGTTCACCGGAGGCGTCGGCCGTGGCGACCCAGACGTCGTTGTCCCGCACGAGCCGTTCCAGCGCCTCGTGCTTGCGCTGCTCCGGGCTGCGGGGCCCGCAGGGATGAGAGTCAACTGTCGTCATGTGGGGAGGCTATGGCGTGCAGCGCTCAGTCGCATCCGGCGGCGGAACTAGGCCGCAAGGCGGAGGACCGTCCAAGCGAAGGGCTGCCCGACAGTCGACGTGGACACGCTGCGCACTGGCCCTTGTGGTGTCCGGGCTGTTCGCGGCTGGTCAGCACGGTTCCGCGGAAGGGCGTTACAGCGCAGTCGCCGGGAATGTGCCGGTGGCGGTCGGCGGGGGTGGGCAGGGCGCCCACGGCCCTTGCGAACACTGGCAGTTGGCACATTGCGCCGTGCACCTCAAATCTCACTCGGATCACTGCACGCTCGCCCTGCGTTGCGTACGCTCGAACTACCGAACGCTACGAACGGAGGACCGATGAAAATCACACTCAGCCGTCTGGCCTCCCGCACCGCATCATTCCTGCTGCGCGGACGTCGGCCCCGGTACGACCACGCTGAATCCCACCGAGCCGCCCGGCCCGACCAATACGCAGGCGTCATCAACCACTACCGACCCAATACCCCTAAGGCAGGCGGGCCCCTGTGATCACACGCCCGCAGTAGTGTTCAGGGCGCCACCCGCATCTGTGAGCCTGCCGCAGCTGCGCTGTCGACATACCGTGAAGCTGGGCCGTCCCTGCCGCCCCGACGCCTGCGTCAGCGGATCGGCGCGGCGCCGGCGCCGGTGGCGCATCCCCGCGGGCGGGCCGGCACCGAGTCCAGGGTCACGCTGGGAACTTCTCCCGGCGCAGCAAGACCTCGTTCACGGCGGGGAGCTATCTGTCAGGGCAGGAGCGCCCGCAGCTGTTTCGGGAGACTTGTGAAAGAGAGTCTTGTCCTGACAGGGGCGTTTGAGAAGTGGGCGGTTGGCCGGCACTTGGGACTTCGTCGTGCTGACCTGGGGCGGCCCTGACAAGATGACTCCATGTTCGATTTCGGCATCGACGGATACCAGCCGGTGTGGTTGCACGGCCGTGGAGAGGTTGTGCGGGAGCACGGGCACCGCCTGCGTGGTCTTGCCGGCCGCACTCTGACAAGAGTCTGGTTGCTCTGGGACTTGAAGGATGACGAGTGGTTCTGTGACTGTCCCGTGCTGTTCGACTTCGATGGCGAGCAGGTCGAGGTCAACCATCACAAGTTCGACGATCTCTCCCTTACCTGGAACACGATCGACATAGCTCGTCCGGTCCGGTGGGCAGGCTTCGACCTGCAATGGCGCCCTGAGCCTCTTCCCGAGTTGGGTGCTCTGCGGGGCATGTCCCTCAAGGGGGTCGAACTGCTTGAGTGGACCGGCCGGGATGTGGCTCAAGGGAACGTTGACGTGAGCTTCGTCTTCGAGGCGAACCGGGCAACCGTCTTCAATGCCCTCGATGAGAACGGGCTGAGCTTCGGTCCTCCCGGTCCGCGTCAGCGGGCCCACGCACTCGACTGACGCACCCGGAGTTCAGGCATACCGCCGGTTCGGGATGGTTTCACGTGTGAGCCTGCGGCTGATGAGATCGATCACCGCCAGGTTGGTCTTGGCTTCGGCGCGGTGGGGTGGGGGACTCGTCGTCACGGACGAAACCAAGTCACCGACACAAACGATGAGTTGAGGGCCGGGGATGTCGTATGGACGTTGATGCCGCCGTGTTCGATGTTTTCGGGACGATGACCGACTGGCGCTCCAGCGTGGCCGACGAGCTGGCCGATGTCGGCAGCCGAGCCGGACTGAATGCTGACTGGCCCACTGTCACCGACGCCTGGCGACGCCGCTACCGCCCGGTGCTGGAGCGCGTCCTGGGCGGAGAGCTGCCCTGGCGGCCGCTGGACGATCTGCACCGGCTCATGCTCGATGACGTCCTGGCCGAGCATGGGCTCGACGACCTCGGCGAGGCCGGACGGGACACGCTCGTGCAGGCCTGGCACCGTCTGCGCCCCTGGCCCGACGCCGCAGCCGGTCTGGAGCTGCTCCACAACACCCGTGTGATCACCGCGACGCTGTCCAACGGAGGTATCGGCCTGCTCGCACGCCTCACCAAACAGGCCGGGCTCCGGTTCGACTGCATCCTGTCGGCCGAGCTGGCCAAGTCCTACAAGCCCGACCCCCATGTCTACCTCACGGCCGCCGAGCTGCTCGAGGTGGAGCCGCGGCGGCTCCTCATGGTGGCCTGCCACCCCGACGACCTCGAAGCCGCCGCCCAGGCAGGGCTCCGCACCGCCTACATCCCACGCCCGCTGGAGTGGGGGCCGGACGCCGGGCGGGTCGATCCACCCGCCGAGGTCGACCTCGTCGCCGACGATGTGATCGGCCTGGCCCGCGCGCTGGGAGCGATGGGTTGATCAAGGCCGGCCACTGGACGTCCCTAGGAAGCGGACAACCGGCGCGGCCCCGGCCCAGCGGTCGTCGTCGAACTGGGTCACTCTGTTGCAGCCGTAGCTCTCGGGGTGGAGTGCGTGCCGGCGGGTTCGGCAGGTCCTCTGCGCTCGGTGGGCCGCGCCATGTAGGGAGAGGTATGACGCAGATAGCCGATCCTCAGTCCTTCGACCGGTTCGCCCTCGACTACGACCGCTTCGTGAGCCTGCTCCCGGGGCAGAACGCCGCCTGGCTGCTCGGCCTGGGCCTGAAGGGCAAGCGTGCTCTGGATGCCGGCTGCGGCTCCGGGCATGCGGTCGAGGTCTTGGCTGACTGCTTCGAGGAGGTCGTCGGTTTGGACCTGAGCGGCCCCATGATCGAGATCGCCGAGGCCAAGAGGGCACGGCCCAACGTGCGCTACGTAATGAAGGACCTGTTCGACCTGGAAGACGAAGACGGCTTCGACCTGGTGTACAGCCACACGATGCTGCACCACCTGAAGGACTACCGCGCGGGATTGGAGCGCATGAAGGGCCTCGTGCGGCCTGGCGGCACCGTCGCACTGATCGACAACGTGTGTGATCTGTACCCGACGCCGCCGCGTAAGGCGTACACCTGGCCCGCGCTGTGGAGCTTCCCCAGCGAGATCCGCCGCGTCGGTCTTCGCGACGCGTGGTTCCAGCTGCGTTTCTGGCACAGCCGACCGTGGCTGGCGCACTTGCTCAGCGACCGCTACCTGTCGCGCGAGCAGTTCCGCGACCTCTACGGAAGCGTCTTCCCTGGGGCCCGGTTCGATGACCTCGGCTTCGCTTTGGCCATGGCCTGGACGGCACCACCGAGCGGGTGAGGTCCAGCGACCAGGCTGTCGGCCGTCTCTGGGGCGGCGCCCTCCAGGCGGCCAGCCGCCCGTCAGGGCGCCTGGCTGTCGAGGCAGCGGATAGCGGCAGAGGTCAGCAGGCCTTGGCGGGCCCCCTCGTGCCGCTGCTTGCGCGGCGTCCAGATCCGCCCGCAGGATGTCGTCGATCATCGGCTTGAATGGGTCCAGCTCGCTCGCCCGCGGCGGCAGCCTCTTGCGTGGCTCCGGCCAAGACGAGTCCAGCGCCTTCCGCGCCGTTCCAGCGTCAGTGACGCGGCCCGTGAGCGTTGGTTGCTCACGAATGCTCCGAGCCGGAGCTGATGCTCCTTCTGGTCCTCGCCGCCGGCCCGGTCCACCGCGATCGTCAAGATCTTCACCGACCCGCCTCCGCGCGGCCGTCGTCGATCGCCTCACCTTCAACGGCACCCTCATCGAAACCGGTACCGACTCCTACCGCCTCGCCGGCACCCGGGCACGGGCAGAGGAACCCGCCAAGACCGGCTGACCTGACTGAGCCCTCTTGGCGGGGCCCGCCGACTCGAGCGTTCCGTCTGAATTCCGAGGTGGTCTGGAAGGCGTTGCGGATAGGGTGATCGGATGTTCGAAGTTCGTCGCGCCGGCCCGCACGACGGGGACGTCCTCGGTGAGATCCATGCCGCAGCCTGGGAGGCGGCTTATGCCCCCTTCTTCGCTCCGGCGTTCGCTGCACGTGCGGTCCAGAGCAGGCGGACGCGATGGCACGAAAGGGCCGCGCAGGGAGCAGCGACGATCCTGCTGGCCGAACTCGATAGCCGCCCTCTGGCACTGTCCGCCTTCAGCCCGTCCTCGACCCGGCCGGGTCGTGCCGAGATCCACACCTTCTACAGCCACCCTGACAGCTGGGGCAGCGGCGTCGCCGCCGTATTGATGGCCGAGACGCTGCGCCGCGTGCGCAACGACGGGTTCGCCCAGGTACACCTGTGGACACTGCGCGACACCCCACAATCCCGTCGCTTCTACAGCAAGTGCGGCTTCACCGAGTGCGGCACCGCACGCACCTTCGACTTTGGCGATGGAAACCCCCTTGACCAGGTCGAATATGAGCGAGCGTGTTGATACCCACAGAGGGACTTTCACTGTCTCCCCGCCGCTGAAGTGCTCAGTCACAGCTGACCTCTGCCGCCGGCAGCCCCGGCGCGGCTGGCTGCATCGCGTCCACGGCCACGCCGGCGCCGTCATTTCTCGCCAACGTCTCTGAGCAGATGGACCACCAACTGCCGCCGAAACCCAGCGACAAACGCTGTTGTCCTTTGACAACGAAGTTGGTCCGCCGCGGTGCCCTGACGTGGGGCGACTGGGTTGGATGTCAAACGATCAGTCTCGGCCGTTGCTGACCTGTGACAGCCAAGTCGGGAGGGTTGTCACCGAAGTTGGGAGCAGAGCCGGTTTGTGGCAGCAAGGTTGGTAAGCACTGGCGCAAGCGGCGCGCCGAGGCCGACGATCGGTCGGTGAGTTTGTGGATCCGTCGCGCTGTCGGGCACGAGATCAGGCGGACGGCGTGACCGGAGACCACACGCCGAACCATTGCTCGGCGCCGTAGTCCTCGTACCGCTCCACCTGGGTGAAGCCCAGCTTCGCCGCGAGGCGCATCGAGCGGTCGTTGGCGGTCTGGGTGCGGAGCACCACCGGCTCGCCGGGATTCGCGTCGGCGAACCAGTCGAGTGCCGCTGCGCACGCCTCGGCGGCGTACCCGCGTCCCCATGCCTGCGGCAGGAACAGGTAACCGAGCTCGGTCTCCCCGACGTCCGGACGTATGTAACCCGGACGGTCGGCGTGCGGATCGAGCGTGACCCTGCCGATCATCGCTCCGTCGAGATCGATTACGAAAACGCCAGGGCGCCGCTCGGGCACCTCAGGCATCGCGCGCTCGAGTTCATCGAGCGGTTGAGGGCCACCGAGGTAGGTACCTACCTCCGAGGAGGTGAAGAGCTCGATGAACGCCGCACGGTCCCGGGCTTCGGACTGGCGCAACACGAGCCGCTCGGTCTTGATCGGGGCAGACGGCCAGGCGACGGACCCTAGTTCAGTCATGGCGGGCAACCTATCAATGCCCGCTGGGCAGGAGCCTCAGACGACCGGCGACAGGGTCCTCATCGTCGAGGCCCTCGAAATGCCGGAGCCGCCGGGGCAGCACTTTCTTCGGCGTTCAGGGCGTCACCGAGCAGTGGGTGCAGTACATCGCTGCCGAAGGCTTGCAGGAGGTCTGCTTCAAAGACGGTGACCGCCGCGCCGACGGGCGCTTGGTGGAGTTCACCGGCATCGTCTTCGTCGAACTCGGCTGCTGGGCCGTCCAGTTACGTGAGGGTCTGGGTCCGTCATGGTCCGGATGCTCATACGCGTCGCCGTGGGGCGGGCGATACGCGTACTCACCCAACGACGCTGCATCTGAGCCTGGGGCGCGAAGCACCTTGAGGGCCAGGACCGGGCGGGCGGCAGCCGGTGGGACCTTTGCTGCATCTCATGGCTCACCCGGAACGTGGAAGTCCGATTTTTCAGGGCACATCCGCCTTGTTGGCTTGATTTCGTCTGGGTAGTCTGACCGATGATCAACTCGGCTACCTGCAGGAAAAGGATGCTTTCCATGCGCAAGCACACTCGGGCCGGCGTCATATTCGCCGCCTCCCTCCTCTCCGTCGCGGGTTTGGCGGCTCCGGCTTCGGCCGACGGGCCGGCCGGTGCGGCCCGCAATGCGGGGCCTTCCTGCACCTCGCTGTCCAACGGCTCGTTCTGTGTGGGCATCATCGACGGCGGTCACACCGTGAATCTCGTGTTCGGGAAGACCGGCGGCTCCGCGGTGACCGTGAAGTTCGGTTACCGGAAGGGCAATGCGAAGCACTTCAGCAACGCGTTCACGGTCAAGAAGGGGGACACGAAGACGTACAAGTTCAAGAACCAGAGTCTGGGCTGCAGCACCATCTACGGTGTCCTGGCGGTCGAGGGTCAGGGTGACTTCGAGACGCCGGGTGTGCACAACACCGGCTGCTGACCGTCGTCCTCGCGCCCGGCGTCCACGGCGCCGGGCGGCGTGCGGCGAACGGTTCGGCAAACACGCAGTCTGGCCTGCGGCCGATGAAGTCGCCGGGCCGTGCTCATCGACCGGTCCCTCGGTGACGGGGCCCGTGGAAGGCTTCCGGATCGCCGATGACTTCTTCCGCAGGGTCTCGCTGCTGGTGCAGGGCGTAGTGGCGAGCTGCAATGGCATCAGGGTCGGTCACCTTGTTGCCGGGGACGGTACGGGAGGCGATCGTCGCCGTCGCCGTGTGGATTCCTCGGGGCGTAACTCGGCGTGCAAGGCGTGTGCCCGGTTGTGCAAGCCGGCCATGGCCAGAGCCGCATTGGCCTGGAGCGGTGCGGCGGCTGTGGAGGCGCGCCGGTAGTCATCGGTAGTCAGCAGTAGTGTCCCCTCGCCACGGGCGCGCATCTGTGGCAGTGCCTGTTCAAGGGCTGTCTCTGCGGCGAAGGATGCTGTTTGTGCCTGCGCCGCCGGCTGGATCTCTATGAAGCTCTGCTGACTGCTGACCGTGCTGAGGTCAAGTCCCTGGGCACGGTCGCCGCGGGCTGCAGGGTGCGCGGCGGTGACGTTCACGCCGGCGCCGTGGCCGCGGCAGGGCAGGTTCTGCACGCAACCTGTCCCGGCGGCGCCGTGTGCGACGCCGCCGGGCGCCGGATGGCCGTGTTGTCCGAGTAACTCGTCCTCGGTGACGTCGACTTGGACGGGCGGGCTGTGCGGGGGGCGTGTCTTTCTGTTGGTCTGGGGGTGGTGTGTACCGGTGTGGAGCCGCTGAAGTTGATCACCGTCGGTCCGTGGTGGGCGCCCTGGCCGTCTACTGCTGCTGAATCCCTCACTGACTGTCAACCGTGGGTTGACACTGCTCGGCTGTCAACCTAGGGTTGCCTCATGGTGGAACCGACTCAGATGAACAATCCCGTCCGTCTCGATGACCTCATCGAGGCGATCAAGAAGGTGCACGGCGGCGCCCTCGAACAGCTCCAGAGCGCTGTCGTCGCCGCTGACCATCTCGGTGAAGTGGCCGATCACCTCATCGGCCACTTTGTCGATCAGGCTCGCCGTTCCGGTGCTTCGTGGACGGAGATCGGCAGGTCCATGGGTGTGACGCGGCAGGCTGCCCAGAAGCGGTTCGTGACGAAGGACGAGCCGACGTCTGACATGAACCAGGATTTCGGCAGGTTCACCCCCCGGGCCAGGAGTGTCGTCGTCGCGTCCCAGAACAAGGCCCGTGAAGGGGGTCACACGCAGATCGGCACGGGGCATCTCGTGCTCGGGCTGCTCGATGACCCGGAAGGGCTGGCCGCACGGGTGCTCGTCGCCCAGGGCGTGGAGCTGGCGACGGTGGCGGAGGCTGTGGCCGGGGCGCTGCCGGAGCCCTCCGGTGGGGCCGCGCCCGACCTCGTGCCCTTCGATGCCCGTGCGAAGAAGGTCCTCGAGCTCACGTTCCGCGAGGCGCTGCGGCTGGGGCACAACTACGTCGGCACGGAGCACCTGTTGCTGGCGCTGCTGGAGCAGGAGAACGGCGAGGGCGTGCTCAGCGGGCTCGGCCTCGACAAGCCGAACACCGAGGAGCACGTGTCGGCCGCCTTGAGGGCGATCCGGGAGAAGCTCCAGGAGTAGCAGTGCGCACCGGCCCGCCGGTGTCCGGCGCGGCCCGCCCCTGTCCGGCGGGCGGGTCCTCGCAGCTGCGAGGCCACGGTGTACGCGCCGATGGCGCTGCCCGGTTGCCGCTGAGCACGCAGTTCTGTGCCTGCGCAGGCAGCGACGGTGCGGCACTCCTGGACGGCCTTGTCGATGCAGGCCCGTCCCTCGTCCAGGCCGCCTCGCTCCGGGCTGACGAGATCGGTGCAGGCCTTCGGTGGCAGTGAGGCAACGCCGCTCACTTGCGCCGGCCGGCTGTGGCGGTCCGGCTGGGGTACCCACTGCGCACCTGCATCGCGAAGTGGGCCACCAGGCACGGGATCGGGGTGCTGTCCTGGTCACGCACACGAGTGCGTGATGCTGCAGCCGTTCGGTGGCAGTGGGACGCTGAGGCACGAGTTGTGCTCCGGCTGGCCTTCACCGCCGTCGCTCCGTACGTCGACCGCACCGGCCTCGCTGAGCGGTGGCACGTGAGGAGGTCCGGCGCCGCGCCCTGGCCGGCTTCCGCAGCGGCGGGGCGCGGTGGGCGGAACGGCTCGCTGAGCGGCACCGGGACGTTCCGGCCGTCCTGCCGACAGTACGAGCCCCGGCCTCACGCGGCGGCCCGGGTGGCGTGTGAGGCGACACCGGACAGCCGTGCCTCCTCCCGCAGCCACATCGCCCGACGGTGCTCAGCCAACGTCGGCACGAGCTCCGTCATGCTGCCGGGTCGACGCATCCAGGGCTCCGATTCGGCATCAGAGCCGATGTAGCGCCGCCAGCCCATATCAGGCACGGCGGTCATCATGACGGTCCGTACGCTGCTCGTCCCGTGCACTTCCCGGTCGTTCTCCTGGCGCTTGCGGTCCTTCTCGGGCCAGAGCTCGTGCGGCGGGAATGTGGGTATGGCCTCGAGTCGTCCACGGTCCGCGCGATGACGGGAATGGGCTGCACCGCCTGTGGCACGTTCACGTGCCGGATGCGGTGGTGTCAGCCGTTCATGGCTGCCCAGAACTCCTCGAAGGACATCTGGCGGTCGCCGTTGGTGTCGAGCGAGTCGATCAGTTCCTGGGCCTGCGCTTGGGTGATCTGTGAGCCCTCCAACTCCGCCACGGCCTTGCGGTACTCGTCGGCGGTGACCAGGCCGTCCCCGTCCATGTCGTAGCGCTCGAAGACCTTCCGCGCCGCCGTCTCCATGATGTCTGCCATGTGCTCCGCCCTTGTACGTTCTTCGCTGACGGGCCCAGATTATCCGTCCGCCCGGAGCGACGCGGGCACTGCCCCACCCACCTGGCTGGCTGCTGCGGGCCGAGCTCCTTCCGAGGCCCATGACTCCACCCGACCGCGGACACGGGGCGGCGTGGCCGCCGCCACCGGCCTGTCGCGTCAGAACCCCGGTATGGCGGTCAATGTGGCTCGTGCATCAGGAGATACGGCTGCCCGCACCCGTCATCGCCCTTCGCCCGCTGCCGCGCTCCACCGACGACGACTCGATGACCTGCGACGCAACTTCCTCGGAGCAGTGACCGACTGTCCGCGGCACCAAGTGGCGCCCTGGGCGTGGTGCCGGGACTCCTTCCCCTTGGGGCGAGGAACGCAGGTCGGCATCGGCCCAGACCCGGTGCGTGAACTCCAGGCAGCCTCGTCCTGGCCACGCTCAGTCAGCAAAGAGATTCTTGGGTGGGCGCCGCAGTACACCCCGCCCTTCGGTGGGAAGTGACCGACGGACCCGGCCTGCAGCAGGCGCGTTGGGACGGGCGCGGTCAGTTGGCCATGGCGAGACGGCGATGAAGAAAACCACGGGGAGCAGCACGATGGGCCCTGCGGCCCAGGCCGTGGACGTAGCGGAACCCTGTCGCTTCCCTTCCTCGGGTGACGCGGGCCTGGAGCCCGTCTGGCGTCCTGATCTGCCTCACCGCAGTGGATCGTCTCGTCCGCCGTGAGGCGTTGCGCCCGGTGTACGAGGCGCGATCGTGGTGTGTATCGGTGCCCGCCTGCTCGGCGGTGCCGTTGGGGGGGAGCGTGTGCTGGTGCATCCGTGGTGTATCGGTGTTCGGTCCTGTTGTTGTCCGTTGACCGTACCTATGCCGATCTGTAGCGGTGCTGGCCGTCGACGGGTGCGAGTGTGAAGAAGGGGGGACGTGGACGGCGCTTGTCCAGGTGTGACGGTCGTCGCACGGCTTCGGTGGGCTGCCTGCATAGGGCAGCTCGACCGCAAAGGCTCCGGGATGGTCTCTTCGTGGGCGTACTACGGGTTCGTTGTCGCCGGCGGCTGGGACATGCGGCCACGCGCTGGAACTCAGCTCGCGCGTGGGTGGAGCGGTATCTGTCCAGGGCCTGGGTGACGGGTCGCTTCACTCTGTGGAGCGCCGCGTCGGGGGCCGCGGCATGACCGTGACGTACACGCCCGCCGCCACGGGAGCGAACTGGCTGTCTGTGGTCTGTGTCGAGGGCCGGCGGGGTGCCGAGCAGACCGGGGAGCGGCAGGCGCAGGTGCACGGGCGCGGTGGCAGGCCCTGGCGGAACACCGGTGGTGGCCTGCCGAGTTGCCGGATGCCGGTCCTGGCGTGCCCCGGCTGATCGCTGGGCTCACCTCGCCGGATGCCGCGCCGCAAAGCCACCGGACCGACGAGCTGCGGGCTCACGACATCGGTGCGGGTGACGACGGCGCCCTGTGGCTTGCAGGCCCGGGTCTTCCGGCGCATCCTGCCGCGCTGAACACCCTCGATCCCACCGGCCGGTGCGCCGTCGGCGACCGCGGGGGCCAGGCATCGACCCGCCTACCGCCATGGAACCCGCACGCTGTAGAACCTGCGTACCGCCATAGAACCCGCGTGGCGCGGTAGAAGGTCCGGTCCGCGGCCCGGACCCGGTGTGCTGGATGGGCTGGTCAAGCCAGTGATCGAGTCTGCGAGTTCTGCGGCACGGTCCGTGGCACTCACGTCCCGTGAGGTTGACCGGTGCTTCGCCGGTTGGGGCAGGCGGGCCAGCCGGCCTTGCGCGGCCGCCGGCGGGGCAGTCAGCTGCTGAGGCGGGCCGTGACGCTGCGCAGCGCCGCCGCGAGCGCCTCGGGCGCTTCCAGGGGCAGCAGGTGGCCGGCGCCGGCCACGGTGCTGAGCTGAGCGTGCGGGATGTGCGGCAGCAGGTGGTCTCGGAGTACCTGTGGCGGCTCCACCGCATCGTGCTCCCCGGCCACGACCGTCACCGGGACCTCGATCGCCTGCGCGGCGTCCGTGACGTCCGTCGCTATCCCCTGCAGCGGCCACTCCCGCTGGGCCCCGGGGTGGACGGCGAGGCTGTCGCGTACGACAGCGGCCCGCAGCGGCTCCGGGAGCGGTACGGCGGTCAGGACGTGGTCGAGCGCCTGCCGGACGGACTCCGGCGAGTCGTACGCGTGCGAGAGCTCCTCCCGGTAGTGCGGGGTCACCGCGGCGGGCGGCTCCGGCGGCGCGGGCGCAACCAGCACCAGGCCCGCGGGCCGGCGCGCTGCGGCGAGCTGGCTCACCTTTGCGCCCATCGAATGGCCGACCAGCACGAACGGCCCGGGGGCCAAGGCTTCGACCACGCATATGAGGTCGTCGGCGAGCTGGTCCAAGGTGTAGGGGCCGGGCAGTGCCTGTGAGGTGCCCCAGCCGCGCTGGTCGAAGCGGACCGCGGCCTGTCCGGCTGGAAGCCGTCCAACGACCCCGTCCCAGGTGGCGGCGGAACCGCCCCAGTAGTGGACGAACACCAGCGCCGGCCCGTTGCGCCCCTTCGAACGCACCTCGACCGTGCCGCCCGCCACACGAACAGTGCTTGTGCTTTCCGTCATTCCCGCCCCTTCGCAACGCCGGCGGCGAGCCGAGCGCTGCCGCCTTCGCCGCGAGTGCGCAATCTCTGCCCGCCTGATCAGCAGGTGACCTCGACGCTACAGTCGTTGCGCAGTCGCTCCCTGGTGGAAAGAGACACAGCTCTTGTGAAAAACGGACACTGCGCTGTGCGGCAACTGCACTACACGCCCGCCCTCGGGGCGGCATACGGTGTGGAGGTCCTCAGCTTCGCGCAGCTGCGGAAGATGGACGGCGCAGGCGCCCGTACCCGGCCGCAGCGACCGGACTTCCACGTGCTCGCCCTGGTCACCTCCGGGAGGGGCGCGCACGTAGCGGACTTCGAAACGTATCTCCTGCGCGAAGGGAGCGTGGTGTGGATCCGGCCGGGCATGGTGCACCGCTGGAGCGACGTCGACCGTGTTCAGGGCCCCCTGATCCTCTTCCGGCCCGGCTTCCCGCCCGACCTGGGCCCGACCCTCGCGTGGGACCTCTGCGCGCCCGTCTCCTGGCACCTGCCCCCACAGGCGCAACCGCTCGCCCGGCTGGCAGCCGACCACCTGCGACGCGAGCACGCAGTACGGGAACCGCGGCCGGCCTCTCCCGCGCTGCTCTCCCACCTGCTGGCAGCGCTGCTCCTGCGCGTGCTGCCGGCCGACACCCCCACCGCCGGCGGTGGGCGTGATCGGGATGTCTTCCACCGCTACCGGGCTGCGGTCGAGGAGCACTTCACCGAGTGGCACCAAGTCGCCGACTACGCCCGGGTGATGGGCTACGACCGGCGAACGCTGACCCGGGCTGCCCGCGCCGCCACTGGCGTGGGCGCCAAGGAATTCCTGGACCAGCGAATCCTGCTGGAGGCCAAGCGGCTCCTCGCCCACACCGACCTGCCGGTGAGCAGGTGCGCGCAGCGCCTGGGCTTCCTGGACGCCGCGAACTTCACCACCTTCTTCCAGCGTGGCACGGGATGGCCACCGAGCACGTGGCGCACCGCCGATGCCCGTGCCACCCGCCCCTCTTGACCCGCCGGACGCGGCCGCGTCGACCGCGACGAAGCAGCGCCGCAAACCGCTCGCCGAGAGTCTTCCCATGACTTCGGCGCGCGGGTTGACGCACATGGCCACCCTGGAATCAGCGAACTCGCGCGCTCTGCGCAGGCCGGGGCGGAAGAGCCCGGTCGCAGGCCGGGGACGAAGGAGCAGAGGCCGACACGCTGGAAGCGTCCGCACGGGCCGGGGCGAGCTGGTGAAGGTCACCGGAGCCGACTTGGTCTTCCGGCCGCAGCCGACCCTCTGCCTCCTGTGGGGACCCGGCGGGCGACCGAGGCCGCGCACGAGCGGGCCATCGCCGTGTGCCGGCGGCGCACGACATCGCCGGTGACGATGCAGCGAGTCCGCCCCGGTGCGCACCACTCCCGGCCGTGCGCACCACCGGTGCGCACCACGTGCGCGCGCGGCGGTGCGGCTACCGGTGCGCACCGTGGAAGGACGCTGCCGGCACCAGGTGCTCGTCCCGCATCGTCTCCATGGTGTCGGCGGTGTCCTCATCGCCGGGGGCCGGGATGACGTTCACGGTGAACCGGAAGATGCTGCGGACATGCGGCTGGCGCTCCGGCCGGCCCTGGCTATTCCGCCGGGCGAATCCAGGTCCGGGCGAGTTCCGCGACCCAGGTGGTCGCCGCGTCGGGAGCGGGCGGGGGTTCGCCGACGACGACGACTTCGGTGACGCCCGCCGCACCGAGACCTGGGAGGGTGTCGCTGTTGGCCTCGGCTGGCAGCAAGTCAGCCGCGTGGGTCTGGTCGTCGGTGAGGTTCACCTGAACCAGATGGGGCGGGCGCACGCAGGCGCGGTGAGGTCGATATGTAGCTCAGGCGGCTGCTCGTAGGCAGCCGGGGTGCCATCGGTTCGTGCCGGTGGGCGAGCTGCTGGTTCGGGTCGCGTGGGAGGGGGAGTGGGTTGTCGAACGGGTAGCGCACGGCGTGGACACGCGGGCTCCTTCGGTCGGGCTGATGTCAGTCGTCGGGTCCGGTGCTGACGTGAGGTAGGCGGCGGGCGGCTGGGGAATCTCGTTGGAGCCCGAGGATGAGGCGTGCTGGAATGCGCGGATGGACCACGTAGGTGTTTTGGAAGTGTTCGACGGGCAGATGCGCCGGGGAGCCGGACAGGTTGCCCCGGAGGGGGTCGTGCGGAAGGCGGAACCGGGGGTGCAGGGGTGGACCGGGGTGGTGTGGTCCGATCTGCACGAGGACAGTGCGGACCGGGCAATCGCCGTGCAGCTGGAGTGGCTTGCGTCGCCGGAGGGTACGGGCCGGGAGTTCGAGTGGAAGCTGTACTCGCACGACCGGCCCGCCGACCTCTCCGAGCGGCTCACCGCGGCTGGCTTCACCGCGGAGCCGCCCGAGACGCTCATGGTCACGGAGATCGCTGGGATGCCGAAGGACATCCCGCTGCCGGCGGGCGTCCGCTTCGAGGCGGTGACTGACGCCGCGGGCATCGACCTTCTCGCCGAGGTCAACGAGCAGGCCTTCGGCGCCTCCTCCTCCCACTTCCGCGAACGCTTGCTGGCCCAACTGGGCAGCGACGACCTCCACATGACCGTGGTGATGGCGGGCGACCAGCCGGTTTGCGGGGCCCGGTTGGAATTCCACCCAGGCACGCAGTTCGCGAGTCTGTGGGGCGGCGGCACCGTGAAGGAGTGGCGCGGCCGTGGCATCTACCGCGCGCTCGTCGCCCACCGGGCCCGTATCGCCGCCGACCGTGGCTGCCGCTACCTCCAGGTGGACGCCTCGGAGCAGAGCCGTCCGATTTTGGAGCGACTCGGCTTCACGGCCCTGAGCGTCACGACGCCGTACCTCATCCAGGGATGACGCAGGGGCAAGGAATTTTAGCTCCATCGCATGGCGATGGCGGAGAGTTGCTCCACCCGCTCCGGGGTGAGGGTGGCTGCTCGGGAGCGTTGGTTGCTGACCCAGGCCCCGAGTCGGAGGTCGTGTTCCTCCAGGTCTTTGCCGTCGCCCTGGTCCACTGCGATGGTCTCGATGTGCTTGCGGGGGACTCGCAGGTGTCCCTCTCGCTCGTAGTACTGCCGGGCGGCCGCGAGGTTGGCGGCCCACTTGTCGGCCTGGCTGGTCCGTGGCTTGGGTTTCTCCTCCTCGGTGGCGGGTTCGATGCCGAGGACCTGCTCGCACATCCACTGCTGCGCCCCGGTCAGCTTCTCCCAGCCAAGGCGCTGCGCCAGGATCCACCGTCCTAGATCCTCGGCTTGGCGCACGACGTCGCCGGGTTCGGCCGGCAGCTGACCGCTGGCCTCCAGATGCTGCCGGGTGAGGTGGAAGCAGCGTTGCCACGTCACCGGCCAGGCCGGGCACCAGGAGGCGTCGATCTCCTCCAGCTGCTCGCGCCGTTCCTCCGACAGGGCGCCAGCCCACGACTCCACCGGCAGCCCTTCGGCCTGGCGCTGTTCGAGCTCCAGGGCACGCCGGGCGGCGGCGCGGGCGTTCTTCAGCCAGATGCCCACCGCCGCGCCCTGGAACGTGGCGTCCAGCGGGGCCAGGAGGTGGCCGTGTTCGGCGGCCCATCCGCGTGCGGCGGTCAGGCCCTCTTCCCAGGCGACGTCGTAGTGCGACCACACCATGCCGAGCTTCTCCAACTGCGCCACGCGGTCTTCGTCCATGTCGCCGCGGGCATAGAAGCGGCGTGCGTCGGCGGTCCACTGCCCCAGCGGGAAGCCGGCGAGGGAGGCGGGCCAGCCCTCCGCCTCAGCGTCTCGTCCGGCCGGGACGCGGTAGGCGAATGGCACCCGCAGATCGCCGTGTTCGCGGGTGTAGACCACAGCGGCCTCCACGCCCCGCCGCCAGTGCTCGTGCTCCGGGTCCAGGACCCGCAGGTTGATGAATGCCGTCAGCTGGGCGGGGTCGCGCGGCGTGCTGAACTTCAGCAGTTCCCGTGCTGGCGCCGACATGCCGTCTCGGCCCTCGTTGCCTTCGCCGTCCTGGCCCCCTGAGCGGCTCTGAACACCCTTGGAGCGGCTTCGGGCTTGGGGTTCGGCCAATGCCTCCACGACCCTGGCGTCGTGCGCTCTGAGCGCCTCCAGCAGCTTCGCCAGCCCGCCGTACGCCTTCGAGGTGAGCATGTTGTCTGCCGTCTCCCCGGGGCCGAGCAGCACCGGCACGACCAGGCTGGCGACCTTGCCCTCGCCCGGCTGCATCCGCAGCGCCCGGCCCACCGCCTGGACCAGGTCCGGCATCGAGCCGCGCACATCCGCCCAGTACACGGAGTCGCAGTTGCGGGTGTCGACGCCTTCCCCGAGCACTTTCACGGACCCCAGGAAGGCCTTCTCCACCACCGTGCCGTCCATGGCGATCCCGCCGGCGAACTCCCCGAGCACGCGGCGGCGGTGGAGGGGCTTGTGCTCCCCGCACAGCCAGTCGGCCCACACCGTGCGCGGGTACAGCTCCGGGTCGGCGGCATGCAGCTGCGCGGCGACGTCCGGGAGGCCGGCCGCGAAAGCCTCGGCCTCCTTCACGACGTGGTGGAAGACGAGCGAGCGCCTGAACCCTTCCTCCGAAGACGCCTTCACCAGGGCGGTCTGGAGGGCGGCGAGCCGGGCCCCGCGCATTTCGTCCGACCGGCCCTCCGTGCCCAGCAGCAGTGCGGCCTGGAACTGGGTGTCCGTCACATCGACACACACGACCTGGTAGGGGGCGCAGATGCCCCGGTCGATCGCCTCGGACAGCGTGAGTGTGTAGCAGCGCGCACCGAACGGCCCGTTCGGATCGTCCTCCATCGACGCGACCAGCTCGCCCGGCGCCCCGCCCTGCTGCTCCTGGTCCTCGTCGAGCTGCCACAGCCGGGGCGTGGCCGTCATGTAGAGGCGGCGCAGGGACGGGATCCGGCTGTTGTCGTGGACGACCGCCCACGGTTTCCCGATCCGGCCCGAGGTCCGGTGTGCCTCGTCCACGACGACCAGGTCCCAGCCCGGAAGGCCGGCCTGGTGTGCGCGTTCCAGTGTGCCCAGCCCGAGGCTGGCGTACGTGGCGAACACGGTGACCTTGTCCAGGCCGCGTGTCCATTCCACCAGCTCGCCCGTGTCCGTGGTGTTGGGGAAGCCCGCCTCCTCGCCCCGCAGGGAGGAGACCCCGATCATCGGGCCCCTGCGGCCGCCCTCGCGCCATGCCGCCTCGGTCTGGGCGAGCAGGTCCAGGGAGGGCACGAGTACCAGCACATGGCCCGCGTGGAGCTCTTCCGCGCTGCGTACGGCAACGAGCGACTTGCCGGACCCGGTCGCCATGATCACCTGCGTCCGGAGACCCTTCGGAGGCACAAAAGATCTTGCAGGCAATTGGAGAGCACGGACGACCGCATCAACGGCTTCCCGCTGATGGGGCCAGAGGTTTTTCCTTGCCATGCTCGCTCTGCTTTCCTCTCGGATGACCGCTTGCCGCGTGACGCGCAAGACACAGAACGCAGAAGCCGAGTTGCCACTGCCTGCACTGTGGAGCCGACCGGTCTGTGTTTCTGCCCCGGAACGGATTCGGTGGGGCAGAACGAGCCGGCGCCCTCCAGACGGTGAAACCATCTGACTCCATAGTCTATCTACTAGGAACTTTGAAGCAACTACCTCCCGGAGGGACCATCAAAGACCAAAGACGCCAGTATGCTCACCGGCATGACCCGAGCAAAGAACCGGCTGCCGAAGCCCGACCCAGACAGTGGCATCGAAGACGTTCCCCTGCTCATTCTCGAGTGGCTCGGCGAACAAGGCATCAGCGCCCTCATCCGGTTCGACGCGGAACGCCCCCACAATCAGTGGACCTTCGCAGCATCAGGCGGAGCACTCTCCCACCCCATACGCAATGACTCGGCATCAGCCAACACCTGCCTCAACAACGGACTCGCCCTCATGCGCGCACAAGGCCTGAACATCCCCTTCTGAAACCAGCCCCGCCAACCCCGTAGCCCGCCGACCGCGCTAGCGGGCCGGCCTGGAGGCGAAGCCGCAAGGCCAAGGGGAGCGCAGCGACCCGTGCGCGCAGCGCACTCAGATCCCAAGCGAAGCGCGGGATCTGACGGCCCGAAAGGGCCGACCCCGGGCGAAGCCCGGGGCAACTGGGGTGCGCAGCACCCCAGACCGACCCGCGGAGCGGGTCGGAACCACCGAGCGGAGCGAGGTGGTTCCCTTGCACAGCGCGCAGCGCTGTGGGACC
>NZ_JBICXQ010000058.1:0-17106 GCF_043200375.1 Streptomyces sp. NPDC048434
CCACGAGATCGGCCGGCCGGAACCACGACAGTGGGAACGTGAGGGCGGAAGCGACATCCCGGTTCCGTCGCACAGGTGCGCGACCATGGTGGTTCTTCTCACGGTGTAGGTCCACCACCGATGTCCGGCGCACTCCGTCCTCGTGAGTGAGGACGCGCACGTCCACACAAGGAGGCAGGCATGTCCCGACCGGCAAGTGCACTACGGGAAGCGGCACGGCTGCTGACCACCGCGACCGAGCGCGCTCATGCGGGCACCGGTCGGCTGGTCCTGCTGCGCGGTGCCACCGGCACGGGCCGCACCACGGTCCTGGAGGCCGCCGCCGAGTACGCCGCCGCCCACGGTATGCAGGTGCTGCGCGCTCGCTGCTCCGCCGGCGACTCCGCGATCCCCTTCGCCGCAATCCTTCAACTCCTCTGCCTCGTACCCGAGTTTCCCGACCCGGCATGGGACGGCGATGAACGGGCGACCGGCGCGGGGCTGCGACGGGTGCTGCGCTCGTACGCCGAGCAGTCGCCGCTGCTGATCACCGTGGACGATGTGCACCTGGCCGACCCGGCGTCCCGCCGCTGGCTGGTGGAGTCCGCCCGGCTCATGGACCGGCTGCCGATCGTCCTGGCGGCCACCGAGCGCAGCCAGTACGACGTCGACCCGCCCGCACAGGGCCTCGCCCACAGCCTTTCCCCCGCCCTGGTCACCACCCACACCCTGACCCCGCTGTCCGACAACTCGGCGGTGGCAGCGGTCCGTTCGGCCTTCCCCGACGCCGACGACTCCTGGACCGAGGACTGCGTACGGGCCGGCGCGGGCAACCCCCTGCTGCTGCGCGCCCTGCTGGACGACCTCTCCGACGGCAGTCACCCGGTCGTGCCGCACACCTCGGCCGCGCTGTACCCGGGAACGTTTTCGGCGGCCGTGCAGTGGTGGCTGGACTGCGCGGGGCCGGGTACCGCGGAGGTGGCGCGGACGCTGGCGATCCTGGACGAGAGCTGGGACCACGGACCCACCGACCCCGGCGCGGGGTTCCCCGTCCTCCACATCCCCTCACTCCTCGCCGAACTCTCCGGCGCCGACCCGGCCCGGGTCGCGGGCTGGATCACCGCGATGACCGGCCTCGGACTGCTGCGCCCCGACGGCATGGGCCGCGCCCGCTACGCCCATCCGCTGCTGCGGGACGAGATGCTCACCGGCGTGCCCGCGGCCCGGCGGCGCGCAACGCACCGGACGACCGCCGAGGCGATGCTGCACCGCGGTGTCTCCAGCGAGCTTGTCGCCCGTCAACTGCTGCTCACCGACGTGGTGGACGCGCCCTGGGCACTGCCGGTGCTTCAGGACGCCGCTTCACTGGCATTGCGCGAGGGGCACATCGAGGATGCGGTGGCTTTCCTGCGCCGCGCTCTGGACGAACCTCTCTCCGACGAGGGCAGACAACGCCTGCTGACCGAACTGGGCTCACTGGAGTACGCGGTGCCCGGCTCCTCGGCCGCGATCCTGAGGCTCACCGAGGCGCTGCGGCTGCCGGGGCCGCCGCAGGAACGGGTGCGCGCCGCTGTCGCCCTGGGGACGGCGCTGACCGGCCGTGGCAGGACCCGCGCGGGGGTCGAGGTGCTGCGCTCGCTGTACGACACGCTCGGCGACCGTCCCGACCTGGTGCGTATCCTGCGGCAGGCGTTTCTGCAACTGTCCGACAAGGAACAGCTGGTGCGGCAGGAGGCATACAAGAGGTTGGCCGAGGTGGCCGAGCGCTCGCCGGAGTCGGTCAGCACGGCCGGTTACGCGTTCCTGGTGAAATACGCCGTCATGGCAGGTCTGAGCTCGGCGAGGGAGGCGATGCTGCGCCTGCGCGGTCTGCTGGCGGAACCGGCCGACCCGCTGTCCGAGCCGTACCTGCTGGGGAGTGCCGCGGCGGTCGCTCAGTGGGCCGACGAACTCGACGAGGCCGAATGGCTGGTGGAGCGCGGTCTCACCGGGCAGCGCCCCGACGTCCTGCACCCCATGCACGAGGCGCTGCTCAACACCCGTATCGACATCGTCGCGGCACGGGCCGACTACACGCGCCTCCTGGCCGACCCACCGCCCGCCGCCGCGACCCCGACCAACGCCCATGCCCACGCGCTGACGGCACTCGTGGAGACGGGCCGCCTCGCCGAGGCCGAACGCCTGGCCGAAGCCTTCGACTTGCGGACGGCGCCGGAGTCCTGGGAGCTGAACCGGTTCCTGTACGCGCGCGGGAAGCTGCGCGCCGCGAACGGTGACCTGGCGGGAGCCCTGCACGACTTTCTGGACTGCGGGCGCCGCCAGTCGGCCCGGGAGGTGTTCAGCCCGGTCGTCACCCCGTGGCGCACGGCCGCAGCCGAGTGCCATCTGGCCCTGGGCTTCCCACGGGAGGCGCTCGCCCTGGCCGAGGAGGAGCTGCGCCTGGCCCGAGTGTGGAACACGCCCCGCACGGTGGGCCGGGCACTGCGTGTCCTCGGCACCGCGACCGGCGGGCGCCGGGGTCTCGACCTGGCCCAGGAGGCAGTTCGGCTGCTGCGTGGCGGCCCGGCAGGACCGGAGCTCGTGGCGGCGCTGCTGGCCCTGGGCCGTCAGTTGACCGCGTCGGGCGAGTCGTCCCGCGCCCGCGGCATCCTGCGGGAGGCGGCCGGGCTCGCCGAACGCCTGGGCGCGATACGGCTGCGGGACCTGGCGGAGGAGGCGCTGCGGGCGAGCGGCGCGCGCCGTCCGGCGACGCGGACCGGTGCCGCCTCGCTGACCGACAGCGAGCGCCGTATCGCCGAACTGGCCGCGGGGGGACGCACCAACGCGGAGATCGGGGATCTGCTGCATCTGGCCCGCCGTACCGTGGAGACCCATCTGACGCACAGCTACCGCAAGTTGGGCATCCGACGGCGCAGCGCCCTGAGCACCGCCCTGACCGGGGGCGACGCGGCGTGCAGATCTCTGGTCAGCGGCCGGGACACGTAGGGCGAGTACGACACCGACAGACGAAGAACATTCTTTGTTCAAGCAGCAGGTCAGAAGCGGGTGAGGCCATGTACCGCAAGGAGACCAGGAAGCTGCCGGCAGCCCGCTGCCCCTAAACCCGTCTCGAGCGGGTCCGCGAACGCACTCCGGTGGTCCGCCAGATCGAGCACACCGTCGAATGAGGCGGCCAGCCCAGGGCTGACGCTCCGTGTAGGCGGGGAACTGGCTCAATAGGTGACTGTGATCCGACGCGC
This sequence comes from Streptomyces sp. NPDC048434, assembly GCF_043200375.1. Taxonomy (NCBI): domain Bacteria; kingdom Bacillati; phylum Actinomycetota; class Actinomycetes; order Kitasatosporales; family Streptomycetaceae; genus Streptomyces; species Streptomyces sp. NPDC048434. The sequence goes on from NZ_JBICXQ010000058.1 coordinate 3,219, forward strand.
GGGGCCGTCTACCCGGATTCGTCCTCCGACGGGAATGACGAGTTGAGGGTCGGTGTGGCCAAGGTCAACATCGAACACCACCATGGTGTCGGGGGCGTACTGCTGGAGGGCCCGCAGGACGGCTTCTCGTTGTTGCCGGCGGAAGTGCGCCTTCTCCGGGGTGCTGAGCTGGTTCTCGAATGACCAGCTCTTGGCCCTGCCCATCAGTAGCGCGGGGAACTGCTGGAGTAGACCGCGTTCGCCCATGTTCCGAAAGATCCGGTAGACCTGTTCGGCGCGCGGCATCTCTTCGGATGTCTCGAGGAAGAGCACGTTACCGGCGTAGGCGTCGATCGGCAGTACCGCTCGGTCGGCCATCAACAGCCAGGAGATGATCTCCAATTCGCCGCCCCAGCTGATCCCTTCGACCACCCGGTCGCTGTTGTGCCAGGACCAGCCGTCAGCGGGTTCCATCTCCGGTTCCGACTCGAAGGTGCGCGGGTCTTCCCAGGGACGGTTGATGTCCCCGTAGGCGTTTGCCGCAGTGAGTTCGTACTCGCCGGAGGTGAACAGCGCCGCCCTGAGCGAGTCGGCGGTCAGTGGGTGCATCGCGCCGGGGCGCCCGAGCTCGACCATCACTGTGGCGCCGTGATACCCGACAATGCCAAGGTTCCGCAGGAAGAGCAGCAGGTTGGTGTTGTCGCTGTAGCCGAAGAAAGGCTTGGGGTTGGCGCGGAGAAGGCTGCGGTCAAGGTGGGGCAGGACGGTGATCTGGTCATCGCCGCCGATGCTGGCGATCACGGCCTTGATGTCGGGGTTCGCGAAGGCCGCGTGGATGTCCGCAGCCCGCTCTTCGGGCGTCGACCCCATCTTCCGAGTCGTCGGATACTCCATGGCCTTCAACCCGAAGTCATCCTGCAGCCTGCGTAGTCCCAATTCGTACGGCAGAGGAAGGACACCGGGCAGACCGGATGAGGGGGACAGCACCGCGACCAAGTCTCCGGAGCGGGGCTTCGCCGGGTAGAGAGGATCCGTCATCCGCTGATCATAGGAGCCGGTGGACCTGTCGCCGCAGCGGATATTCCGGGGCTCGTCGCGAACGAGTCCGATCCTTTCCCTCTCAACCCTGTGTCGCGGAGTGACGGAACAGCATCACCCTTGCGATGGCCCTGATCTGGGGCCCAGGCCACACCTGCAGCCTTCTGGCGGGGTCGACATGCCCTTGCGGCCAGTCCACTCTGCCCGCGCATACCTGGCACCCGCCGTCATCCGCCGTGTATCCAGGAAAGTCGACAAGTCGCGCGCCAGACGAAGGATTCCCATGCAGGATCACGAAAAGGCCGGAACGGCCGGGACTGCCAACGTCCGTACTCCGGCCCACGAGCCCGTAGCCCCCCGACCCACACCGCTGCGTGGCCTACTCGCTCTGCAGGCCGGCGCTGGAAATGCTGCCGTCGTGCAGATGCTCCGCCAGGCCGGACATTCCTGGGCCCAGCCTGAACAGCACCAGCACAACGCTGGTTGCGGACACCAGGCCGAGCAGCCTGCCGTGCAGCGGTCTGTCCTCCACGACATTCTGCGTACCAGCGGCCGACCGTTAGACGAGGCGACCCGCAGCGATATGGAGGCCCGGCTTGGCGCGGACTTCTCCGACGTGCGTATCCATGACGACAGTGCGGCCAAAGCCTCCGCCGCCGAGGTCGGGGCCCGTGCCTACACCTCCGGTAGCCATGTGGTGATCGGAGCGGGCAGTAACGACAAGCACACCCTGGCCCATGAGCTCACCCACGTGGTCCAGCAGCGTCAGGGGCCTGTCGCCGGAACCGACAACGGGGCGGGGCTGCGTGTCTCGGACCCCTCGGACCGGTTCGAGCGCGAAGCCGAGGCCACCGCGCGCAGGGCGATGTCGGGCTCGGTCCTGGCCGGGACGGGTGTGCAGCGAGCGGCGGCGAGTGTGAGCTCGGTGGTCGCGCCGACTGTGCAGCGGAATCTCCAGGACCACCTCACCGACCAGTACTGGCAGGAGCGGGCGGCGCAGCAGAAGCCTGTAAAGGCGCCGACCAAGACGTCGAAGGGCCGCACCGGAGACGGCATCCTCCTCGATATCGGGCCCAAGCTCATCAAGGAGCTGGCCAATATGTGTGCCGGGAAGTCCGAGGCCGAGCTGGACGGCATGGGACGGCTTGAGCTGTTCCGGGCGATGGAGGCAACGGAGGCCGCAGACATCGAGGAGTGGTGGGGCGGGGAGGGCCATACGCCGATCGAGAAGATAACCGCCATGAACGACTGGATCATGGAAAATCAGGGTGAGAACACCCTCGGGGGCGCGTTCAACAAGACATATGGCGAGACGAAGAAGACCGCGCGTGACCCCGATAATCCGAAGGACGGCATCCTGCCGATCCGCCATCACCTCGGCGACGAGGAACAGGCCCGCACCTACTACAAGAAACCCGCCACGCAGGTGCTGATGAAGTTCACGCTGAAGCCCGGCGCGCACGAGCTGCTGTTCCATCCGGACCACATGGCCGTCTCCGGGGAGAGCAAGGGCCGCACACCGCAGTCCCTCAGGAACCTCCACGGCGGCATGCCGCAGGCCAAGAAGGGTGAGGGGATGCTTGAGGGGTATGTCGGGATCAAGCAGGAGAATCCGCGGCATTACGCCCAGGACGAACAGGGGAACCGGGGCCTGGTGGACGGGCGGGGGGATTTCAGCCTGGCTCTGGGCACCAAGTGGTCGCGGATGCTGTTCCAGATGTTCGTCGAGCGCATCGACAGAGTCCCCTGAGCTCTTACCCTTGACCACCGACTGCGTCCTGCGCCACGACGTCCTCGTCCTTGCAGCCCTGGGGGTAGATCTCGGAGCCCGCAAGTCGCAGTCGGCGGTCTTCGGTGACCATGTCGGAGTACAGCCGCGGGGATGCGGTTCAGGTGACCTTGCTGTCGGGGCCGGGGCGGCGGCGTCCTGACCCGCGAACACACGCTGGAACCAGAGATGTTCCACCTCGGCCATGTGCTGGACGAGGCCCAGCAGCGTCATCGACGACGGTGTTGATGAGGGTCGTGTCGCGGACCTAACGTCCCGGCGCGTGTTGTGACGCCTGACCCGCAGGCCCGCCAGCACTGTAAAGCACGCTTGACACCAATCGCGCGGTGACAAGTAAGCTTTACACGTGCGAAACAGCGTCAGGGAACTGCGGTCGTCACGAGGGCTCTCCCAGGGCCAGCTAGGCATAGCCCTGGGAGTCTCACGGCAAACGATCAACGCCATCGAGACCGAGCGGTACACACCTTCTCTGCCGCTCGCCTTGTCCATGGCCAAGTTCTTCGAGTTCAGCGTTGAGGAGATGTTTCATGTCGATGAGGGCCCAGCAGATGACCAGTAACAGAGCCAGGTGGTCCGTCCCCGGCTTCTTCCTCGCCCTCGGAGGTGCCTGCCTCTTGGCCGCGACTTTCGGCGGCCGACTCGCTATCGGCCTGGTGACGTTCGGGATCCTGGCGGTCTGCAGTCTTGCCTTAGTGCTGCTGGGACGCCGGAGCGAGACCTATCAGGGCCTCACCGAGAAGGAACCCGACGAGCGCTTCGCCCGGATCGGAGGGCGAGCCTGGGCTGGCACGGGCGTGGTGCTTACCGTGGGGAATCTCTACTCCTTCATCGGTGAATTGGCATCCGGAAGAAGCGGCGATCCGTACTTCTGGTTCGTGGCCACCGCCGCCATCACCTACATCGCGTTCGTCGCCCTCTTGTCTCGGCATACCTGAGAAGCCATCGCCTCGAACGGCTCCACCGTATGTCCCGACCAGGCAACACGATCAACCTGTAACAACCGGCGGCCCACACCCCGAACGGTCAACGGCGACAACCCGGCCTCTTCAGCCCCGTCATCGCCACTGACCATGCCTTTCACCAAATCCCCGGCTCAGCCACAGAGGTGCTTCTGGCCGGTGTACATCACACAGGCACTGAGGGACCAACACCCAGGGGCAGCCCATTGCGTGGGTCGACATCGCTCCCGAGCATGATCCCGGAGCCCGCCGATCAGGCTGGCCACCGCAGACGCCGGGGAACGGCCGGCGGACGGCATCCGGCCTTCGACTGTAAGGACTACAAGCCCCGGCACGCAGTCGAGTGCGGCATCTACCGGCTGAAGCGCAACCGCGCCGTGGCCACACGGTTCGACAAGCTGGCAGTCCGCTTCGAGGCCACTGTCCTCATCGCTTCGAACAACGAATGCTGTGACCTGACAGAAGCGTCAGCCCAGCATGTCATCTTGGCCGCGGTCAGGTCAGCGGGGTGAGGGGAGACAGAGGCGATGAGGGCTGCGTACTACCGCGCCGGCAGCGAGAACGGCGACCACATCGACGACCCGTCCGAGGACGCGCTGTTCATGCTGATCGACGACCTCAACGACTCGGACAACACCTTCGTCGTCATCCAGCCCGACGAAGACGACCCGGCCTGGTTCACCTCCGTAGCGACCCTGGACGAAGGCGGCTTCGAAGTCGTCTGCCGCGACACCGTCCGCCGCGAACACGACGTCGCCACCGAGACCAGCATCGGGCGGATTGCCGCGATCTCACGATCTGGATGGCCGCCCGCGACATTCCCGGACGGCCCACCCAGCACATCAGCAACTTCTAAAGTAGGGCCTGGCGCGCCACGCGGTAGCGGAGGTAGACGACTCTTGAGCTGAAGGTGCGGGTCTCGACGAGTTCGAGATCTACCCGGCGCTCGCGCTGGGGAAAGAACGGAATGCCACCGCCAACCAGCACCGGGTAGACCCTGGCCCGGTACTCGTCGATCAGACCCAACGCGGCCGCCTCGGCGGCGAGAGTCGCGCCGCCGATCGCGATGTCGCCATCCCCCGGCTCGGCTCGCAACCGCTCGATCTCCTCCGCCAGGCCGCCGGAGGTCAGGCGGGCATTGCCCTGCACTGTCGACAGCGTGGTGGAGAACACCACCTTTGGGAGCGGCTTCCAGATCGCGGCCCACTCGAGCATGGAGTCGTCGAGCGTGGGATCCTGATCGGCGGTCTCCCAGTACAGCATCGTCTCGTACAGCCGTCGTCCCAACAGGTGGACGCCGATCTCTCGGATCTCGTCGGTGACGAAGCGAAAGACCTCCTCGTCGGGCGCCGTCCAGTCGAAGTCGTCGTTCGGCCCGACGATGTAGCCGTCAAGGGAGACGCCCATCGAGTAGGTCACGCTGCGCATCTGAATTCCTCCTCGGGAACAGGTTCGACACTACGACCGCCGGCCGACGCAGGACTCATTACGGCTCGCGGGATCCCCTCAGATTTCCCCGCCCCACGCGAAGATCATCACGAAGGGCGGCGATCTCCCAAAACACGGCCTAGCCGCTGCAAGAGCTGCTCCGCAGCCTGAGCCTCCCGCAGCGTCAGAACCGAAGCCGCTGGTACCAGATGCGGTGAGCGGCCGGATCCGCAGTCGAGACTCCCAGGGCCCGGTCGCGTTCGGCGAACCGGGCCCGCGGCGTTGTTCAGCCTCTCAGCGGCCGAGGAGCGCGAAGAGGGACTTGCCCGGGGACCAGCCCGACAAGAACAAGGGCGAGAGCCCTTGCGGTGAGTTGGCCGGCCTGGTTCGTGAAGAACGGACCTGCTGCTGAGGATGCCGAGCTCTTCAGCGGTTCCACGACGTGGGGCCCTACGCCTTCATACGCATTTCCTTGACGTCAGTCCGTGAGGCCGGCGAGGAACTCGGCCTCGCGCCGCGGGTCAAGGCCGACCGGCGATCGGTCGGGGCGCTGCGGGGCGGTGCCGCCGATCTCCTGGAGCCAGGCCCAGGTGTCTGCCACCGTCTCCCCGATGGGACGGCAGTGCAGGCCGGCGTCGATCGCCTTGGTGACATCTCCGCGGTGCATGGTGTCGTGGTCCTCGCCCGGCGCGATCCAGATCGGCAGGTCGGTCCAGCCCTCGATACCCGCGGCGAGGATCGGTGCCGGATCGGTCCAGCGCAGCTCCGCGTCGGAGCCGGTGACGCGGACGCAGGCGTCGAGCAGTTCACCCATCGTGGTGTGGCCCGATGGGCTGACGACGTTGTAGGCACCGCCGAGACCGCGCGTTGCGGCGTCGAGCATCCAGGCCGCGAGGTCGCGGACGTCGATGTACTGCAGCGGGAGCTCGCGCGGGTCGGGAGCGAGTACGCGGTTGCCTTCGGCTATTCGGTTGAGCCACCACGGCAGGCGGCCGACGTTCTCGCGCGGGCCCAGGATCAGGCCGGCCCGGGCCAGCAGTGCGCGGTCGCCGAAGGCGGCGATCGCGGCGAGTTCGCCGCCGCGTTTTGCCTCCCCGTAGGGGACATCCTCCGCGTCCGGCGAGGAGTCCACCACGGGAGCGTTCTCGGTAAGGGACCCGGCGGCGGGATAGCTGTATACAGAACGGCTGGAAACGTAGACGTAGTGGCCCGCGCGGTCGGCCAGCAACCCAGCCGCGTCGCGTACGGCCGTGGGGGCGCCCGTCCAGGTGTCCAGGACTATGTCCCATTCCCCGTCCGCGAGGGCCGCCAGGCCCTGCGGGTCCGTGCGGTCACCGCGCAGATCCAGCGCGCCCACCGGGGCCTGATGGCGGCCCCGGTGAAACACCGTCACCTCCCAACCCCGTGCCAGCGCATCATCGGCGACGGCACGCCCGACGAATTCCGTACCACCCATGATCAAGAGCCTCATGACTCCGACTCTGCCCGACCAACCACCGGTGTGGGAACCGATCCTCGCTGTGGGCAGAATCGCCCACAGCCCAATCGCCCATGCACTCAAGCTGAGGATCCACACCCAACCCTGTCGCTAAATGGTTCACCGCCCTACGCGGTGAACCATCCGGTCAGAGCACTAGCGGCCCGTACCGCTCCACGGGGCGTGACCGCAGGCATGATGGAGGCCATGACTCACACCGCCCGCCGCATGTTCGAGCTCCTGGAGCCGATCTGCCTGGTCACCTACTTGGCCGACGAGTGCAACGAGGAGCTGGCCGCGCTCGGCCACCGCACCTACTGGGACGGCTACTTCGCCAGCCGCGCCGCACCGCTGGGGCGGGTGCCGGCGCGGGTCGTGCACGCGGCCTTCTACAGCTTCGCCGAGGGGGAGGCCGCGCGGCACATCCCGAGCGCGTGGGAGACGATCCCGCCCGAGGCCTCCGTCGCCGCGCGGGAGCGGGGCAGCGCGGCCTCCGTACGGCGGATCCTCGGCGACGAGCTGGCCGACTCCCCGGGCCTGGTGCGCGCCGCCGACCTGACCACCAAAGCCGCGACGAACGCGCCCACGGAAGGTCGGGTGATGTACGCCGGGATGCGCACCCTTCCGGTGCCGAGCGACCCGGTCGCCCGGCTGTGGCATTCCGCGACCATGCTGCGCGAGCACCGATGTGACGGGCACGTCGCCGCTCTCGTCGGCGCGCGCATCGGCGGCACGGAGGCCCACCTCCTCGACGCGCTGGCGCAGGGCATCCACCCGCCGGAGACGTTCGGGCGCGTCCATCACCTGCCCAAGGAGCGGCTGGCCGCGGTCATGGACGGCTTGCGCGAGCGCGGGCTCGTCGACACCGACGGCCGGTTCACCGAGGCCGGCCGCGAGGCCAAGCAACGCATCGAAGCCCTGACCGACGAGCTCGCCGCCCCGCCGTACGAGGCCCTGTCTCCCGCCGAGCTCGACGAGCTGGCCGCCGAGCTCGAACCCATCACCGCGACGCTGGTGGCCGCGGGGTCGCAGTGACGAGCAGCGACTGACGGGACGAGGAGTCCGCCGTCCGGTACGGCGAATTCCCGGCCCGGTGTTCGCGCCCGAGGTGCTCGACCCGAACGTCGACTTCCTGGCCGCGTCCCGATGCCGACGAGTTGGTCGGCCTGGGCGGGCACCGCCGGGCCCGCCTGCAGCTGCGTGCCGCCGCACGGAGCGGCCCCCGAGCGCTCGTTGAGCCAGGTCCCGGCACCGCGATTGTGGTCCCCCCGGGGTGCTGGCACCGCCTGGTCCTCGACGAGCCGTGCGATCTCGTCGCGGTCGTGGTCCGGCCCGGCACCCGCCACCGACGCCGACCCGCTAGGTGTTGCGGGGCGCGACGTTCGCGACACGGCCGTGGTTACGCTGTGGCGTTAGCGGCTTGGCTCGTGCGACGCCAGCTCGATGGGGTGGAGTTGCGGCAACGCTTTAAGGCGACGCTGAAGGCGAAGGGATCCTGGTATCCGACGTTCTTGGCCACTGTGGCGACGGTCGCGGTGGTGTCTCGTAGCGGCGGCCAGGCATGGAGATCGGCGACCGACGGGTTCTGCGCAATGTGGGCCAGTACGAAGTCCTCCAGGTGCTGTGCGTCCTGCACGGCCACCAGCACCTGGAAGTCGTTGCTCCCGGACACCACGAACACGTCCAGCACCTCGGCCGTCACGAGCTTCGCGAAGTACCGCGGGCTCAACCCGGTGAAGGGGCCTATCCAGGACGACTCCGACGCGGTGATCACACCAGCCACATCAAGATCATCCCCTTGCGTCGGGTTCCCCCTGCGCGAACGCGGCAGGCTTCAGTGCACGGCGAGCGGTACGCGGCAGCTACCCCACGCGAGCGAGCGCTCCTCGGTGTGGTGCACGCGCGGACCCTCGCCGCGAATGGCTGCAGACAGGAGGCGGCGCGGGCTCTGCTGCGCGGGAAGGAGGACCTGGCGAATGCCCACGACGGGATCAGGGAGCCGGACCGGACATTGGCTACATGGTGGCGCGTTGTTCTCTGGCGCGGGTGCGTTCCTCGCGTCGCCATCGTCAGTGGTCGGCTAGGGCGGAGGCGCATGCCGACCGTGATCTGGACGCACCAACTCCGTTGCCCAGACGTCGAGTTGCGGCGCGACGTGCGTGGGGGCTGTGAAGAGTTCGGGCATGACTCTCGGGATTCGGTCACGGGAGCGGAAAACTCGGAGGGCTCACTCGGCGCTTTCGGACAGGTCGGGCGCCGACCTATGCGATGGGAGACCGATCAATGATGTTCACTCTGGTACGGAGCAGAGTGCGGATGGCCGCGCTCGCGCTCTCGGCCGTCGCGGCCCTTGCCTTCGGCGCGACCGCCACGACCGGCGCAGCAGCGGCCCCCGCACTCGCGAAACAGGGGCCGACCTCGGTGGCGTACGTCGAGGTGAACAACAACAGCATGCTGAACGTCGGCAAGTACACCCTCGCCAACGGCGGCGGCAATGTCTTCGACGTTGCCGTGATCTTCGCGGCGAACATCAACTACAACACGGGCACGAAGGCGGCGCATCTGTACTTCAACGAGAACGTGCAGCGCGTCCTCGACAACGCCGCCACGGAGATACGGCCGCTGCAGCAGAAGGGCATCAAGGTCGTCCTCTCGGTGCTCGGCAACCACCAGGGCGCGGGCTTCGCCAACTTCCCGTCACAGCAAGCGGCTTCGGCGTTCGCGAAACAACTGTCGGACACCGTGGCCAAGTACGGCCTCGACGGCATCGACTTCGACGACGAGTACGCCGAGTACGGCAACAACGGCACCGGCCAGCCCAATGACAGCTCGTTCGTGTACCTGGTGACGGCGCTGCGCGCGAACATGCCGGGCAAGATCATCAGCCTCTACAATATCGGCCCGTCCGCGTCGCGTCTCTCCTACGGCGGCGTCGACGTCTCGTCCAAGTTCGACTACGCCTGGAACCCGTACTACGGCACCTGGCAGGTCCCCGGCATCGCACTGCCCAAGTCGAAGCTGTCGCCGGCGGCCGTCGAGATCGGCCGAACCTCACAGAGCACGCTCGCCGACCTCGCCCGCCGCACCGTCAGCGAGGGGTACGGCGTCTATCTGACGTACAACCTCGACGGCGCCGACCGCAGCGCCGACGTCTCCGCGTTCACCAGGGAGCTGTACGGCAGTGACGCCGTCTACACGCCGTAAGGCGACCGTACGCCCCAGTGCGCGGCGCTCCCTCGGGGCTTGCCGCATCCCGTAGGGCCGCGATCCGTGCAGGCCGCGCTTTCGACAACGATGTCGGGGGCGCGGTGCGGGTTGACCATTCACTTTCGTGCGCCCCCGCGACGCGGCTCCTGTGCTGGGACCATGGGTAAGTGCTGTCCCGGACCCGGGGGCCTGACTCATAAGAGCTGAGGGCGCGCTGACCGGGGTGGGGGGTGTCTTGCTCACGCTGTGCCGACGGCCGGCCGGGGATGGTGCGGTGCCGGTGCCGGGCCGGGCGGGGTGTGTCCCGATAGGGGCTTGCCGACCAGCCCGACGTTGCCACAGTTCTGCCCGCCCGCCCGCCCGCCCGCCCGCCCGCGCGGTCCGGTGCCGGCGACGCGATGTGCCATCGGGTCGGGAGGTGGACGAGCATGACCAGTATGTCGCCCGCTCCGCGTGCCCGCCGTCGCCGGCCACGGGGGAGGTGGTTCTTGGAGTGGAGACACGCGCCGGGACGCTCATGTCGCCGCCGTGCTCTCCTTGCTGGGGGCAGGGATCGGCACCCAGGAGTTCTCGGCCACCGCGGCCGGTTACCGCGACCTGCTCAAGATGGCCCGAGGTTTGGGCGTGATGCGGAGGGCCGGGGGTGGAGAGGGCCGGGCCGCATCCCGCTGGCTGGACCGTGCTGCGCCCCCCCGGGTAAGCACGGTCCAGCCAGCGGTTCATGGTCGTCTCCGTTCGAGCGCCCGGGGAGCGTGGGCGGGCGCGCACGCTTTCGCAGGCCGTCATCGCGCTGCCCGACCACCGCGACACCAGCCCAGTGCTGGCGCGCAACGCCTCTCCGTGATCCTGGACATGCTCGCCGAGGCCAGTGCAGGCACGCCCGCCGTGGGGTAGGAGACGGGACGGGTGAAACTGGCTGATGCGAGGGCGAGTTGAGGGCCCCTTCGGACAGGCTCGAGGGTAGGACTTGGGACAGGAGGCACCGTTATGCGCATCCCTGGCCCCGAGTACCAGGAGGACGGCGGGCTGAGCGCCGTTGCGGCTGCGGGTGGGCTGCACCGGTACCAGTTACGCCTGCACGAGGCGCATGGGCCCGTCGTGCGCTTCCAACTGCCGGGCGCGGACTCGGCCGTGTCGGTCGCCGATCCCGTGCTTCTGGAGGCCACGGCGCACATCGACACGCGGCCCGAGGAGCTGTTCGCGTTCCTGGACCCGCTGTGCGAGGCCGGCAACCTGCAAGTGCTACCCGCCGACGAGCACACCCCCTGGCGCCGACTACTGCTCTCGGTGCTCGCCGGACGGCCGGCTCACGAGCGGCACTTCGCGCACTTCACCAAGCTGGCGCGGGAGCTCGCGGACCGCTGGGCGGGGCAGGCCGGTGGCGAACCCGTCGAACTGCAGCAGGAGTTGACCGCGCTGTCGCTCCGTATGATCTGCGGGTTCGCGCTCGGCGCCGCGGAAACCGACACGGACCCTGTCGTCGCCGCGTTCGAGGAGGTGCTCACCGAGCACCTCGGGCGGCTCTACCAGGTGCCGCGGGCCGACCCGCGCTCGGCGGAGCGGGCCGAGGTGGCCCTTGCATATCTGCGCGCGACGGTCGACCGCGTGGTGGCGGCGCACCGCTCGGGCGGCCGCACCGACCGCAGCGACCTGATCGGGGCGCTCGTCGAGGCCGGTCAGAGCCCGGCGCGGATCCGGGACACCGTGATGGTGACGCTGCTCGCCGCCCACCACACCACCGGTGTCGCCGTCTCGTGGACGCTGCACCTGCTGGGCCGCCATCCCGACGCGGCCGATCGCGTCGCCGCCGAACTGGACCAGGTGTTGGGCGAGCGCGCCACGCCCGATTACGGTGATCTGCGGCGGCTCACGTACCTGGACATGGTGCTCAAGGAGTCGATGCGCCTGTTCCCGCCCGGCCCGTACGGCGCACGCGAGACGACCGAGGACCTGGTTCTGGGCCCGTACGAGATCCCGGCGGGGACGACGTTGTTCTATCCGTTCTGGGCGGTGCACCTGAACCCTGAGTACTGGCCCGAGCCGGAGCGGTTCGACCCCGAGCGGTTCACGCCGCAGGAGGTGGCTAAGCGGCCGCGGCTCGCGTACGTCCCCTTCGGGATCGGGCCACGCAGCTGCGAGGGCGCTACTTTGGCCACGGTCGAGGCCCAGCTTGTCCTGACCGTCCTCCTCAAGCGCCTGCGCTTTCGGCCCGCGCTGGGGCACGAAGTGACGCCGGTGGAACGGTTCGTGTTGTGGGCACGGGACGGGATCCGGATGACGGTGCGGCCACGGGACCTCTAGGGCCTGTCCGATGGGTCCAGGTCGGAAAGGTGGCGGCGTCTGGTGCACTGCGTTCGCTGCGCTCTCTCCGTCTCGGCTCTTCGTTTGCTCCACGGATGCCGAGCTGCATCGCAAGGCGCCGGAGTGGCCCGATAGCGGAGGTGTCGGCAACGCCCGGGGCCAAGGCCGCCGTCGGCAAGACCATGACGATCGCCGACGGCGGCTATCCGGGGACAGGACTCCTCATGCCGCACCGCCGCCGAGCCGGCGAGAAACTTCCCGACTGGAAGGAGCAGCACAGCCGCTCGCACAAGCAGGTCCGTGCCCGCGTCGAGCACACCTTTGCCCGGATGAAGCACCTGGAAGATCCTTCGCGACTGCCGCCTGAAGGGCGACGGCGTTCACACCGCCATGCTCGGCATCGCCCGGCTGTACAGCCTCACCCTCACGAGGTGACACCCGCTCCATACGAGGCCGAAGAGGCCCAAGGGAGGCGACTCCCCGCTTCCTCGGATCGGAGAATGCTCAGTCGATACAGAACTCGTTGCCCTCGATGTCCAGCATCGGGATGCAGGCATCATTGCCGTCATACAGCGTTTGCACGTGAACCGCACCAAGAGGGACCAGCCGCGCGCATTCGGCCTCAAGTGCGGCGAGACGCTCCTTACCCACGAGACCGGTTCCGACCCGCACATCAAGATGCACACGGTTCTTGACGGCCTTCCCCTCAGGCACGCGTTGGAAGAACAGCCGCGGGCCCACACCTGAGGGATCTATGCAGGCGAACCATGCATCCCGCTGTTCAGGTGCCTGCGAACGCTTGAAATCGTCCCAAGTGGCAAACCCCTCAGGCGGCGGTGGTACGACGTACCCCAACACCTCGCACCAGAAGCGAGCGAGACGCTCAGGTTCTGCGCAGTCAAAGGTGACTTGGAACTTCTTGATCGCTGTCATCCGCGCACCCTATCGAGAACGACGCAACCCCGGCGTCGTAGCCCACAGCCCACCGGTGGGGCCCAGGACCCTATCCCGACCACCCACGTCGGCGTCCGGCCACCGGTCGCCCGCCCAAGCTGAATGATGCCCAGGTCGAGACGGTGCGGGCTGCCTTGGAGCGAGGTGCCCAGGCTCATGGGTTCGAGGCCGATCTGTGGACCTTGGAACGAGTCGGTGCGGTCGTCGAGCGGGTGACAGGAGTGTGGCTGTCGCGGGCGTCGGTGTGGCGTCTGCTGACCGGCCGGCTGGGGTGGACTCTGCAGCGGCCCGAGCGGCGGGCGGCGGAGCGGGACGAGTCCGAGATCGCCCGCTGGATCACGCACGAGTGGCCGCGCATCAAAAGGGGGCGGTGAACACACGTGCCTGGATCGTGTTCCTCGACGAATCAGGTGTCTCGTTGCTGCCCCAGATCCGCCGCACTTTCGCACCTCGCGGCCGCACGCCGCTTCTGCGGCACCGGCTGAACTGGAAGCGTGCGTCGATGGCCGCGGCTCTGGGCTACCACTCCACCGACTTCGACCGCGGCCCTCGCCTGTGTTTCCACCTCAAGCCCGGCAGCTACGACACCACCGCTCTCATCGAGGTCCTTGAACAGGTCAAAGCGTTCTACCGTGGTGAGCCAGTGATCCTGGTCTGGGACGGCCTGTCCGCCCACTGGAGCCGGGCGATGCGAGCCTGGGTCACCGAGCAGGACTGGCTCACCCTCGAGCGATTACCCGCATACGCACCCGAGCT
>NZ_JBICXQ010000059.1:0-16635 GCF_043200375.1 Streptomyces sp. NPDC048434
CACTGAACTGGTCCCGCTGGCGCAGGCCCCACCAAGCCACCGCCCGCCACTGCCACTACCGAAGAAGAAGCAGCTCAGGACACGAATTCTCACTGGAGTACTAAAGAAGGTCCAGGCGGCCTGGATCGCCGCAGCTTCGCCTTCCGCCTGCCGCTTACCGATCTGGAAAGCCTGGACGGCGAGGTTCGGGTCCATCCTATTCGCCGGATACTCGATGCCGCTGAAATCGGGTTCGACCGCTACCAGCTGTCCAGTTGCGCGCAACTGTGCCAATTCAGCGTCAATTCTGGCGAAAGAGGCGGCCAGCGCGCTGTCGACTCCGGCGCCCTGGGACCCGAGGGGGTGGCAGGACAGGACCACGAGAACGTCGGCCGGCGGCGCCGCTGTGACGTTGAGGTGGTTGAGGATGCCGCCGTCCATATAGCGGCGGCCGTTGATGGTGACGGTGGGGAACAGCCCCGGTACGACACAACTGGAGGCGACAGCGTGCAGCAGCGGCACGCCGGATCCCTGGTCCCACACGACCAGATCGCCGGTGTCGGTGTCGATTGCGGTGCATCGGAAGCCGGCAGGCCAGGCCGCGTCGTCGAGTGTGCCGAACAGGTGGAGGTAGACGTCTTCGTCGAGCGTGTTCGCCTCTCGCGCTGCGTGGCCGATCGCTTTTAGCGCTTACTGCGGGTGGGTGTCGAGGCTCGCCTGACGCCTTGCGCTGAGAAAGGTTTCAGAGCCTGCCGCCAGGCGGTCGGGGTCGATGCTCTTCCCGAGCGCTGCCAGGGCGGTGAGTGCGTCGGTGACGTCACGGCCGCTGGACAGCAGCGCGCCGACGAGGGCGCCTGCGGATGTTCCCACGATTGCCTCGGTTCCCGCCATGTCGACACCGGCCTCGCGCAGCCCTGTGAGCAGACCGGTCTGCCAACCGACACCGACGGCGCCGCCGCCTCCGAGAATGAGAGCGCGTGTTGGTGAGCCATTTTGCGGAGAAGTCATTGCTGCTCCCTTCACGATGAAGTCGATCGTCTCGTTACGTGTGTTTGCAGGCCGGGCCTCTTCCGCCCGGTATCAGAAGTGGGAGTCTTCGCAGCGGATCCTTCGACCCGACGCAGTAGCGCACCAGCAGATCGGATGCGGCACGA
This sequence comes from Streptomyces sp. NPDC048434, assembly GCF_043200375.1. Classification (NCBI taxonomy): domain Bacteria; kingdom Bacillati; phylum Actinomycetota; class Actinomycetes; order Kitasatosporales; family Streptomycetaceae; genus Streptomyces; species Streptomyces sp. NPDC048434. The sequence continues at coordinate 1,134 of NZ_JBICXQ010000059.1, forward strand.
TCGCCGGATTTATCGGGCCCCGGGGCGGGTTCGGGCGACCAGCCGGGTCTCGATGTTGCGCAGGGTCGAGATCGCGGCGTCGATGTCGTCGGAATCGGTCACGGCCTCCTCGAGAAGGCGGCTCCAGACCTCACGTAGTCGTTGCAGGTTCTCCTGCGCCTTCTCGGTGGGATACAGACGCACCCGCCGCGCATCGTGCTTATCGGTGTCGCGCCGCACCAGGCCGGCCTGCTCCAGGCCCCGCACCGCCCGGCTGAAGTTGCTCGAGATCATCTGGGTGGCCTCGGCGGCCTCGCCGGCCGTCGTGCCCGGGTGGCGGTCGATATAGCGCATCACCGCTCCCTGTAGCGGTGTTCCCGACTCGACCTCGCCCTCCTTCGACGCCCCGATGTGGCGGCCCACCGCCAGGATCCGGTCGGCGAGTTCGAACAGCCTCGAAGTCTGCTCCTCGTCCATGCGCCAGGACCTCCGTCTTCGCCCCTCGATTGCTGTCAGTTGACAGCTACTTTAGTCCGTGCGTTAGCTTTGCTGTCAACTGACAGGCATCGGTGGAACGAAGCCACCGGACGCGCCGCCCGCCCGATCGAAGGACGAAAACCATGACCCTCATCGCCATCGAAGAACACTGGGTCACCCCGGGCCTCACGTCCGCTCTCAAAGCCCTGCCGCGGCCGGACGAGAGCCTCGCCTTCAACGAGATAGGCGACCACCGGCACCGCCTGGAGGACCTGGGCGAGGAGCGGATCGCCGCGATGGACGCCCAGGGCATCGACATCTCGGTCCTCGCCCTGACCCCGCCCGGAACCCAACCGCTCTCCGCCGAGCAGGCCCGGCACCTGAGCCGCGCCGCGAACGACACGGCCATCGCGGCCGTCGACAAGAACCCGACGCGGTTCCGGGCGCTTTCGACCCTGCCCATGTCCTCCCCGGAGCACATCGTCGACGAGCTCGTGCGCGCGAAGGGCCTGGGCCACGTCGGCACGATGGTCTACGGCCGCTCCGGCGACCGCTTCCTCGACGACCCGGCCTACGACGAATTCTTCGCCGCCGCGGCGGAACTCGGCCAGCCGGTCTTCATCCACCCGCAGGTCCCCTCAGACGCGGTGCGCGACGCCTCCTACCGAGGCTTCGGCGAGCTGACCGATCTCGCCCTGGCCACCTTCGGATGGGGCTGGCACCTTGACACCGCGACCGCGGTACTCCGGCTCATCCTGCGCGGCACCTTCGACCGCCACCCCGCCCTGCAGATAGTGCTCGGCCACTGGGGCGAGATGCTGCTGTTCTGGCTCGACCGGGCCGACAGTCTCTCCCGCCTCGCCGGCCTGCAACGGCCCATCTCGGACTACATCCGGACGAACTTCCACATCACCGCCTCCGGCATGCTCAACCCCGCGCTGCTCCACCACGCCCTGTCCGTTACCACCATCGACCGGCTGATCTTCTCCACCGACTACCCGTTCCAACACCCGACCCAGGACGAGATCAACTCTTTCCTCGGACACTTCACTTCCGACGAGGACCGGCAGAAGTTCTCCTCCGCCAACGCGGCAGCGCTCTTTGGCCTCGAACTCTAATCAGGGCGAAATAGTGAGCCTTTCCGATCTACGGTTGGTCCGTCGTGTGGGGTTGGCGGGTTTCGGCTCGTCGGCGGGCTCGGCCCTGGTGCGCTGGGGCGGTGGGTGAGCGCAAGGCGTACAAGACCGACCTGACCGAGGCCGAGTGGGCCGGATCGAGCTACTGATCGCGGCGTGGAAGGCACAGAATCCATCGGTCTGCGGCCACCAGGGGCGTTACGCGATGCGCGAGATCATCAATGCGCTGCGGTACCAGAACCGGACCGGCTGCCCGTGGAGCTATTGCCGTACGACCTGCCGCCGACCGGCGATAGCCGGAGGCTTTCCAGCCGCCGTGGTGACAAGCCTCACCAACAACAACCCCGAACCACCACCAACCCCGGCAACCCCTCAGCAACCGACGCCTGCAACGCATTAGCCCCCGCGAACGAGAACTGCTCACCAAAGGGCTTCGCCGGCCACTCAGCCACCCCCAACCCCGCCTCGGCCACCCACCCACCGGCCACACCCACAGCCTCCGACCAATGCGCCGCCAACCCCGCACCATCCGCAGCCCAACCCACAACCGGCAACCGCGGCGCGATCACCGACTCCTGACTCGCCAGCCAGTCCGCCACCACCACAAGCCCCAACACCACCACCGCAACCTGCGCCGGCAACGGCCCCCGCACCACGTCCTTCGGGCCAACGCCCACCAACCGACGCACCGCCTCCGCATGCGCCACCCGCTGCGCCTCCCAGCCACGCCCCCGAGCTCCGGCACGTACGCCTCACGGTTCCGCAGATGCCGAGACTCCAGACCACGATGCACACAACCGTGATGACCACCGAGCAACTGCGCCACCTGATGATGAGCAGACCGCCGCACCGACCGCGACACCGGATACCCCCACGCCTCGAACAACGAGGTCAAAGCCCACTGCGTAGCCCTGTCGTGGCTGAACCCCTGCTTCTCGACCCCCGCAACATGTGTGTATCCGGCGTCACCCTTGAGGTCGGCATAGGCCTCCTGCGCCATGGCCTGAAATGCTGGAATGATCTTGCCGTCTACGTGCTGCGCCACAACCTCCCCGAGTCGCCCCGATGGCTGGCCACCCACAAACCCCAGCAGGCCCTCGCTGCGATGGACCGCATTGAGAAGACAGCTGGCCTGCCGGTTACCGGCACCTTTCCCGCTGCTTCCGCACTGGGTCTCGGCCGTGAGGGAGCTGGCGAACGGAGCGGCCGCCCCAAGCTCTGGGGCCCTGCCCTGCGGCGCCGCACGTTGCTGGTGTGCCTGATGGAGACCCTGGGGCCCGTCGGGTTCTACGGCTTCGCCTCGATCGTCCCGGCCGGGCTGCTGACCACACTGATGAGTGTCATCAACGCCACCGTCTCACGCACTTACGGCGCCGAACTCTTCCCCACCGAGGTCCGCAACACCGCACTCGGCCGGACCTACTCGCTCTCCCGCCTGGTGGCGGCCATCCTGCCCTTCTGCACCTTGCCCGTCCTCGACACGCTCGGCGCAGGCCCCGTCTACCTCAGCTGCGCCTGCATCATCACGCTGATGGCCCTCGCGGTCGCCATGCTCGGCCCCCGAACCAACGCGGTCGCCCTCGAGGGCATCTAGAGAGGGCTATACCGGTGCCGCGTCCACCACCAGCAGACGGTGGAAGTCCGACCGGCCGCCCGTGCGGTGTTCGGCAAGCAGGCGCAGGGCAAGAGGGAAGTCGTCCTGCTCGAAGGCGGCGACGATCCCCTCGTGCTCGCCGAGGATCGTCTCGGCCCGGACGGCGTCCCCTGCCGCGGCTGCCCGCCGGTAGGCCAGCGCCCGGTGCGGCTCCAGGGCCTCCCACAGCTGCCGTATGAAGCGCAACATCCACTCGTTGTCGCAGCGGTCGAGCAGCGCGAAGTGGAAATTCCGGTTGCCGGAAATCGCACCCTGCACGTCGACCGCGGCGACGGCGGCCCGCTGGGCCTCCAGGGCGGTGCGCATCGCGGCGATGTCCTCGGGCCGCATGCGGGCCGCCGCGTTCGCCTCGGCCTCGCCCTCCAGGAGTTCCCTGATCCGGAAGATGCCGTCCACGCTCTGCGGGCTCAACTCGGTGACGGTGTAACCGCGTTGCGGGACGTACGTGACGATCCCCTCCCCGGCCAGCGTCTTGAGGGCCTCGCGGACCGGGATGACGCTCAGGCCCAGTTCCTCCGCGGCAGCGCTCTGACGGATCGGGGCGCCGGGAGGTAGGTCACCGCGGACGATCGCGTCGCGGAGTTCCGCCAGGGCCACAGCCTCGGCGGTACGAGGGAGAGAGGTTCGCTTCAGTGCCACCCGCCCATGCTACCCACCGACGCACTGAAACTACATGTTATAAATTGTAATGTGGGGGTGGCGGGAGACCGGACCACTCCTTCCGCCCGATCCGGGTTCCACGACATTGGAGGTGAGCGCGGTGTCCGCACCGACGCCAACGACCACCCGACAGCCCACCGACCCCGAGGGCCCCACGGGTCAGCTGGCCACCTGGCTGACCACCACCTCGCTGGAACAGATCCCCGGCAGCGTGCGCGAGCGGGCCGCACACCTGATGCTCGACGGCCTGGCCTGCGCGCTGATCGGCGCCCAGCTGCCCTGGTCACGCACCGCCGTCGACGCGGTCCTGCCCCTGGAGGGCTCCGGAGACGTCCCGGTGATCGGCTGGGGACGCACCACCAGCGGCCCGGCAGCCGCCGTGCTGAACGGCACGTTCATCCAGGGCTTCGAGCTCGACGACTACTACCCGCCAGCCCCGCTGCACAGCACCTCACTGGTCCTGCCAGCGCTGCTGTCCACTGCATCGCAGCTGCGGTCAGTCACGGGCGCGGAGTTCCTGAGGGCGACGGTCCTGGGCTTCGAGACCGGCACCCGGGTGGGCCTGGCCCTGCACGGCTCGGAAATGCTCTCCCGTGGCTGGCACTCGGGTTCGGTCTTCGGCACGCACGCAGCCGCCGCCGCATCCGGGGCAATGCGGGGCCTGGACGCCGCCGCATTCGAGGACGCGCTCGGTCTGGCCGCCACACAGTCCGCAGGTCTCATGGCCGCCCAGTACGAGGCGATGTCCAAGCGGATGCACCACGGTCTCGCCTCCCGCAACGGCTTCTACGCCGCCGGGCTCGCCCAGGCCGGCTACACCGGCATCAAAAGGGTCTTCGAGCGCCCCTACGGCGGGTTCCTGTCCACCTTCGGTGAAGGCCACGACCCCGACGCCATCCAGATCACCAAGGGCCTGGGCCAGGTATGGAACACCGAGCAGATCACGGTGAAGATCCACGCGGCCATGGGCGGACTCCATCCCGCCATCGACGCCGCCATCGCGATGACCGACGGCCGTACGCTGAGCGCCGACGCCGTCGAATCCATCCTGATCGAGGTCCCTGACGCGATCTACCACCACGGGTGGTGGACCCCGGAGCGCCCCCTGACCACCATCGGCGCCCAGATGAACATCGCCTACGCCACTGCCGTGGCCCTCTTGGACGGTCACGTGCGGCCGGAGCAGTTCACGCCCGCCCGGATCGACGCCGACGATGTCTGGCAGCTGATCGGCCGCACCGAGGTGAAGCAGGTCGACGAGCCGCAGGACCCCGCCTGGACCCAGCGCGGTTACAACACCCGCCTCACGATCACGCTGCGCGGCGGCGAGGTCTTCACCCAGGCCCTCAACCAGCCCCATGGCGGCCCCGACGACCCACTCACTAACAGCGAAATCCGTGAGAAGTACCGGGCGCTGACCGCCACGGTCATCGATGCCGATCGGGCCGCAGAGATCGAACGCATCGTCCTGGAACTTGAAGACCAGATCGATCTCGGACGCCTAGTGGACCTGCTGACCGCACCCGCCCGCAGCGTCCTCGACTGACCCCCTACGAACTGCGAGGAATCCCCATGTCACCGTCGCAACAGGCACGTCCCGCCACCGCGGGCGGGCGGCTGCGCTCGCTGCTCGCCCAAGACAGCCTGATCACCGCCCCAGGCGTGTTCGACGGCCTCTCCGCCCACCTCGTTGCCCGCACCGGTTTCAGTGCCGCCTACCTGAGCGGCGCGGGGGTGTCCGTCACCGGGTTCGGGCTGCCCGACATCGGGCTGCTCACCCAGAGCGAGATGGCCGAGCGGGCCCGCATCGTGGTCACCGCACTCGACGGCATCCCCCTGATCGCGGATGCCGACACCGGCTACGGCGCACCAATGAACGTGGCGCGCACCGTGCGCGAGTACGAGAAGGCCGGAGTTGCCGCCCTCCACCTGGAAGACCAGGCATTCCCCAAGAAGTGCGGCCACCTGCCCGACAAAGAGCTCGTCACCCCCCGGGAGTTCACCGACAAGTTGGACGCCGCCCTCCAGGCCCGCACCAACTCCGACCTGGTGATCATCGCGCGTACCGACGCTCGCGGACCGCTGGGCCTCGACGAGGCGATCGACCGCGCGGGCCGCTACGCGGCCGCGGGCGCGGACGTCCTCTTCGTCGAGGCCCCGCAGAACATCGAGGAGATCGGGAAGATCGCCGCCGAGGTCGATGCCCCGCTGCTGATCAACATGGTGCATGGCGGCCTCACCCCCGACACCGCACCCGACCGTCTCGCCGAGTTCGGCTTCCGCATCGCCATCCACCCCGGCGCCCTGCTCGCCCCCTACGTCCTGCACGGGCTGGAGGCCCTGAACCGCATGGGCGGCACCATGCCCCAGGCCACGCCCGGCCCGCAGGGTCTGTTCGAGCTAGTCGGGCTGCGCGAGTGGTCAGCGATAGGCGAGCGCTACCGCGACAACACGAAGGACGGTGCCTGATGGGCATGACGATGATGGAGAAGATCCTCGCCCGCAAAGCGGGCCTGGACCGCGTCAGCGCCGGTGACACGGTGGTGTGCGACGTCGACATGACCGTCATGATCGACCTGCAGTTCGCCACCAGCTGGGTCCAGCCCCTGAAGATCAACGACCCGGACAAGGTCGCCGTCATCATGGACCACGCCGTGCCCGCCCCCAACGTGCACGACGCGATCGGCGGCACCCACGCCCGCGCCTTCGCCCGCGACTTCCACATAGAGAAGTTCTACGACGTGGGGCGCCACGGCATCTGCCACCAAGTCATCGCCGAGAACGGCCTCGCCCGCCCCGGCGAGATCCTCGCCTGCACCGACTCCCACACCTGCGCGGGCGGCGCCTACAACACAGCAGCCCGCGGCCTGGGGCCGGCGGAGGTGTACTCGATCCTGTGCACCGGCAAGACCTGGTTCCAGGCCGCACCCACCATCCGCTACGAATTCACCGGCACCAGGCCGGACGCCGTCTCCGGCAAGGACATCTTCCTGCACATCGCCGGCACCTACGGCGACGCCACCAACCACAACCTCGAATACGGCGGACCGGGCCTCGCCTCGATCCCCATGAACGACCGGCGCACCATCGCCACCCAAGGCGCCGAGATCTCCGCAGACTTCTCCACCTTCCCCATCGACGACCTCGCCCGCGACTCCCTCGCCGCCCACGGCGCCCCACCCGGCTCCTACACAGCAGCCGACCCGGACCCGGACGCCACCTACACCGCCGCACGCACCGTCGACCTCTCGTCGCTGGAGCCGTACGTCGCCCGCCCCGGCACCGTCAGCCACAACTCGCTGCCGATATCAGCGATCGAGAAGCGTCCGGTCAACCAGTGCTTCATCGGATCCTGCGCCAACGGACAGCTCGAAGACCTCAAGATCGCCGCCGACATCGTGCGTGGCCGCACCGTCGCCCCGGGAGTACGGCTGCTCATCACCCCGGCCTCTCAGGAGGTCTACAAAGACGCCATGCGCGCCGGCTACCTCCAGGACCTCGCTGACGCCGGCGCCGTGGTCACCAACTCCACCTGCGGCGCCTGCTTCGGCTACCACATGGGCCTGCTCGCCCCCAGCGAGGTCTGCCTGACCTCCTCCACCCGCAACTTCACCGGCCGCATGGGCAGCCCCGACGCCGAGATCTACATGGCCTCACCCGCCACCGTCGCCGCCTCCGCCCTCACCGGCCACGTCACCGACCCGCGAGGGGAACTCAGCTGATGGACACCCTCATCACCGGACGTGTCTGGGTCGTCGGCGACAGCGTCACCACCGACGCCATGTACCCCGCCTTCGCCATGAAACTGCCCGTATCCGAAGCCGCGCGTCACATCTTTTACGAACTGCGCCCCGGCTGGACCGACGAGGTCGAGGCAGGCGACATCGTGGTGGCGGGCCGCAACTTCGGCCTCGGCTCATCGCGCCCCGTCGCCACACTGTTCCGCGAACTGGGCATCGCCGCACTGATCGCGGAGGAGTTCAACTCCCTCTTCCTGCGTAACTGCATCAACCACGGCCTGCCCGCCCTCACCGTCCCCGGCGCCACCAAGGCGTTCACCGACGGCGACACGGCACGGCTCGACTTCGCCGAAGGATGGGCCGAGAACACCAAGTCCGGAACCCGCCTGGACGGAGGCGCACTGCCGCCCCTGGTCCTCGACATCCTGGCCAACGGCGGCATCCTGCCCAAACTCGCCCGCGAAGGCTTCATACCTGCCCCCGCCACACCCGGCCACTGAGCCGGTGTTTGGGGGGGGTCGGCGCCGCCCCAACACCGTTCCCTCCCCGTCAGGGACTGCACACTTCACGATCAAGGAACCCTCATGCACAGTCAGCTCTCCCCCGGCGTCACCCAGATCGCCACCAGCAAGCGTGACAACGCCTTCCTCATCGACGGCGACGACGGCCTCACCCTCGTTGACGTCGGTTGGTCCAAGGCCTCCGAAGTACTCCTCAACACGATCGCCGCCCTGGGCCGCAAGCCCTCCGACATCCGCCGTGTCATCCTCACCCACGCCCACCCCGACCACGTGCAGGGTGCCGCCGAACTCCGCCGCCACACCGGTGCACACATCCTCATCCACGACGCCGACCGCGCCTGGCTGGAAGCCGGACGCGTACCGGCCCAAGGACGATCCGGCACCATCGGCCGCCTCATCGACCACCTGCCCAAACTCCACTGGACCCCCACCACCGCAGACGGCACCGTCTCCGACGGAGAAGTAGTGGAAGGCAGCGACGGACTGCGCGTCATCCACACCCCCGGCCACTCACCCGGCCACATCGTGCTGCTGCACGAACCGAGCAAGACCATTCTCATGGGGGACGCAGCCTTCAACCGCGGCAATCTGGCCATCGGCCCCGCCGCACTCGCCGCCGATCCCAACCTCCGGCCCGGCAGCTTGGCCCGCATCCCCCAGGACCTCAACGCAGTCGGCTTCGCCCACGGCGCCCCACTAAATGGCAGCGAAGTGCTCACCTTCCAGGAGTTTCTGCAGCAATTCCCCACGGAATCCTGAGCCCGGACACCGAGGCCGGGCAGACGACAGCCGCTGTACAGGCCAATCTTCGGCCTCATGTGCTTGATGTCCTCTTTGGAGGCCGTGGTCATCCCTGGGTGCCAGCACCGGGCCGGGCCGCTCGTCATCTTCGGCACGGGCATCTCCTTGGCGTTCGGTAGCGCTCGCATCCAGTCGCTGGCAGGTTTGGAACCCCTGCATCTCCCCCTATCGTGCCAGCGTGGGGGTGCGTCCGGCAGACACACGAAGGAATACCGACCCTGCTCCGCCCGCGCGAGCCAGATGCCGCAGCCCACGACTTCTCTGCGCCGGCGGCGGCGAACCGGAAGTCCCCCATTGAAGAATCCCGAATTGGCAAAGCCACATCGCAGGTCGCGAAGGGTGCTCTCCGCGCAGGCGGAGGTGAGCCAGCGCCGGCTGAGGCCGTATCGCACCCCGGTGTCCTACTCGCCGCAAGTCATGGCATTGCAGCGCGTTGCTCAGCAGTCCCGAGCAAGGGCCTCTTCGTCGACCATCGCGGACCGGCCTCGGGATCGTTGCTCCAGATGTACTGCTCCTGCGGGGTGCGTGTCATGCCGTAGTCGTACAGTCCCGGCGCGCCGTCTGCCTCCCATGCCTGCCAGGCCTCTTCCAGCTCGGCAGCCAGACGACGCGGGCCACCCTGATAAGCCACCACCTGGTCGGCTTCGGGAGCGACGATCGTGGCCCAGGAAGAGTTGCCGTCGTGGATCCAGGCGGTGACGCCTTGGCCGGCTTCCGTGCGGATCCGGACGTCAGGCAGGATCACCCGAAGCGCGAAGAGGACGTTGGCGTCGTGGTGCAGCTGTTTCAGATTCCGGCCGAACGAGTCTTCAGCATCAGGCGCTTCGTTGCCGCGGACCTGCTCCCAGGTCTTTCCCTGGTCGATCCCGCGGGCGGGCATGAACGTGGCCAGTCCCTGCATCCAGCCGGTCGCCGAATCGCCATCCGGAGCAACGGTCAGTGCCACATGGCCCAGCCGGCCCCACGGAGTGACGAGGCGACCACCGGGTCGTGTCTGTTCCACCCAGGCCCAGGGCACCACGTCCACGGCGTACGTGGCCATGACCCTGTCGAAAGGTCCGGCGCCCGGCGCACCGAGTTCGCCGTCACCAACGATGACGTCAACGTGGGCGCCGGCCGCGGCGAGATTGGTGTGGGCGGCAGCGGCCAGTTGGGGGTCGTATTCGACACTGGTGACCCGGCCGGGTCCAGCCCGAGTCGAGAGCAGTGCGGCGTTCCTGCCTGTTGCGGTGCCCAGTTCCAGCGTGGTGTGCTCCGGCTCCAAGATCAGCGAGTCCAGCATGTCAGCGACCACTGCCTCACAGGACAGACTGGACGTGGGCAGCCCGTCGGTGACCTGGGTGATGGTGGAGTCGTAGACACCGCCGTAGACGAGGTGCGCCCAACGACCGAGCTCCGTACGCCGGTTGACCGGGACGTAGGTATCGCCGCCCCAATCCCACACACGATCCGGGGCGAACACGTGCCGCGGAGCACGCTCCGCGGCGCGGCGGACCCAGGGCGAGTCCGTCGGCCAGAGGCCTTGGGACTCCATGGCACTTGTCAGGCGGACCTGGAGCTCGGAGAGTTCAGACATCGGGGCGCCTACTTCCGCCGCTTTCCCGACGGGGGCGGCGGGTCGGGAACCTTCCCGTCGGAGTTCCCCGGCGGCGGCTTGCCCTGACTGGGATTCGGATCGGGCTTACGGTGGTCACCCACAGACACTCCTCCTCACGAGAACAACCTCGGCCATCGTGGCGCAGCAACGCCCCGCCCGCCGGTCAATCGCAGGACGTGACCAAATCCGATCGCTCTCTCTTCCCCGCGGTCCAGAAGCGTCTGCACGCTGACGCGCTGCGCCCGGCCAGTGATGCACTACCGACTCGCGCCGGGCATGCCAGACCGGGTCAGCCCTCGACCGATCCGCCGCGACAGCAGCCGGTGATGTCCGTTCTTCCCTGCCCTTCGGAGGCCGGCTCGCCGCGCCGTTGCGAGGTCGTGGCGAGAGTAGCGGCGGTGGCGACGATGCACAGGTCGAAGAACAACTCCAGTGGGCTGGCTGCACGGTGCTGCTCGCGCGTGGAGCGTGCGCTCATCCGGCGCAGGAGCGGGCTGCGGAGGGTGCTCATGTCGATCGGCGGTGGGAAGCGGGCCCGGCGGCGTGTGGGGGGCCGGTGAGGTGGGCTTGGGCGGCGGTGCGGAAGGCGGTGATCAGGCGGTTGCGGTCGTCGGAGCGGGTGGCGAGGACGACACGGCCCGGCTCGACTCCTTCCAGGGGGATCGTGGTCAGGTCGGGGCGGTTGTAGGTGGCCATGGCTCCGGCGGGTGTGATGGCGACGGCGTCGCCGGCGGCGACGAGTTCCAGTTTGTCTTCCACCGTCTCCGCCAGGGGCCCCTCGGGCGCGCGGCGTCCGTCGGGGCGGGGGTCGATGCGCCAGAAGGCGCTCCACGCAGGGTCGCGCAGGCGGGGTGTGGGTTCGTCGGCGATGTCGTCGAGAGTGACGGACGCCTTGCCGGCCAGGCGGTGGTCGGCGGATACCAGCAGCAGCCGCGGCTCGTCGTAGAGGATGGTCACATTCAGCTGGTCGGTGGGGAACGGCAGCCGGGCCACCACCGCGTCCACTCGGTGGTCCAGCAGGGCCTCGCGGGGTTCGTTCCAGGACAGGTGCAGGGTGTGGACGTCGGCGTCCGGGTGGCGTCGGCGCAGGGCCTGCACGGCGGGGGTGATGATCAGGCCTGTGGTGTAGCCGATGGCCAGCCGGTCCGGTTCGGCCGCTGCCTGGGTCTGCGCCACGGCTCGGGCCGCCGAGCGCAGCAGTGCCTTGGCCTGGGGCAGGAATACCGCTCCGGCCTCGGTGAGCTCGACGCCGCGCGGCGTGCGGTCCAGCAGACGGACTCGCAGTTGATCTTCCAGGCTCCGGATCTGCCGGCTCAGGGCGGGCTGGGCCAGGTGCAGGGCGGCTGCGGCGCGGCCGAAGTGGCGGTGTTCGGCGACGGTGGCGAAGTAGCGCACCAGCCGAAGATCCAGATCCGCGAGGGGATCAGACATGTCAGGCATAGCTCGACTGTAACGCCGCCCGACTGGCCATCGCTCGTCCCGGAACACCTCTGACCTGGGACGATGCCGTTCTGGCATCGCGCTTTGCGTAACTGGTCTTGGACGGCTGACCCATCGTGCACGCACGGTGAATGCATCAGCCCCACAAGCCACCTCGGCGCGATGGGGCGACAGCGAGATTCTTTCGGAGGACGTACACGATGTTCGTGATCATGGGAGCCAACGGGAAGACCGGCGGAGCTGTCGCCCGCACCCTGCTGGAGCAGGGCCAGCCCGTTCGGGTGGTGCTGCGGCCCGGCCGCGACGGCCAGGACTGGCACCGGCGGGGAGCCCAGGTCGCCCACGCCGCTGTGCAGGACGCGACCGCGCTGAGCGATGCCTTCGCCGGAGCCCGGGCGGTGTACGTCCTCAACCCGCCGGACTACGCATCCGAGGACATGCTGGCCCCAGGCCGTGCCGTCGCCAACGCCTACCGCACGGCGCTGGAAACCGGCGGCGTTCGGGCGGTCGCGCTGTCCTCGATCGGCGCCCAGCACGCCGAGGGCACCGGCAACATCGTGACCACCCACATTCTGGAGCGGGCCCTGCATCCGCTGGGCGCGTGTTTCGTGCGGGCGGGCAACTTCATGACCAACTGGCTCCCCAGCCTGCCGGCGATGCGCTCCGGTGTTCTGCCCACCTTCTTCGCCCCGTTGGACCGGCCGGTCCCGCACGTCGCCGTGGCTGACATCGCCGCCACGGTGGTGCGTGAGCTCCAGCGCACCGACAGCCGCACCATCGAGCTCGCCGCCCCGGCGGACTACACACCCGCCGACGTCGCCTCCGCCTTCTGCGCCGCGCTCGGCCGGCCCGTCACCGCGCAGGTCATCGAGCGCGCCCAGTGGGAGCAGACACTCTCCCGGCTCGGCATCCCCCGGGCCGCAATCGGCAGTTGGGTGGAGATGTGGGAGGGCTTCAACACCGGGCACATCCGCTTCGAAGGCTCTCCCGAGCGCGGTCAGATCACCATCGAGGACTTCGCCAGGACCAGCCTCGCGCGGATGGAGGCACAGCAGTGACCGGCCGCTCCCACGCGCGGGTCGCCACCGACAGGCCCCACCGCTACGCCAAGCAGCTCGCAGCCCACCTGGGCCGGCGGATCAACACCACATGGGACGAGGAGAGCGGGCAGGGCCGACTGGCCTTCCCGAACGGCACCGGCACCCTCACCGCCATCCCCGGCACCCTGCTGCTGACCGTAGAGAGCAGCGCGCAGAACCTGGCGGCCCTGGAAGACGTCGTCGGCCGTCACCTGGTGCGGTTCGGCCTCAAGGACGAACTCGTCGTGCAGTGGCGACGTGATCACACAACCGCCGAGGTCGCGCAGCGCCACCGGGCCGATGCCCCGACGGACACACGAGCCGGACAGGAACATGACCATGAACGGTAAGAACATCCTCATCACTGGCGGCATCAGCGGTATCGGGGCGCTCACCGCCCGCCTGCTCCTGGACCGCGGTCACCAGGTCGCCGTCACCGGCCGCAGTCCGAGCAAGCTGCAAGCCTTCCTGGAGGAGGCGGGACGGCCGAAGGAACTGCACGGGATCATCGCGGACGCTTCCGACTGGCAGGCCACGCAGGCCGCCGTCGCCGAGACCGTCGAGCACTTCGGCGGCCTGGACGCCGCGGTGGCCGGTGCCGGGTTCACCGCCGCCGACCACTTCCGCACCAGCGGCACGGCCATCAGCGACGGCGACCCGACCCTGTGGCCGGCCATGGTCCTCACCAACGTGCTGGGCCCGGCCCTGCTGGCCCGAGCCGCCCTGCCCCACCTACAGGAAACCGCCGGACGGTTCATACTCATCGGCAGCGTCGCGGGGCTGAAGAACGCCCCGGGCAACCTGTACTCGGCCACCAAGTGGGCCGTCACCGGCCTGGCCGAGAACATCCGCATGTACGCCACCACAGTCGGCGTGGGCATCACCCTCATCGCCCCCGGCATGACCGATACCCCTTTCTGGGCCGAAGGAACCGCGCCCCCCTTCGCCATGCCCGCCCAACCAGTGGCCGAGGCCATCGGCTTCGCCCTCGACCAGCCCGCCGGTGTCGACCTCAACACCCTCACCATCCGACCGATCGGACAACCCATATGACCACCGCCAAGGCTGCCGACCGCTTCGACGACATCAAGGCCGCCACCCTGACCCACCTGGAACAGCACGGCTGCGGCTGCTACCCCTACGCCGACGGCAGCCTGCTGGCCACCCTCACCGCCGCCGCCAAGGCGACGACCGTGGTGGAACTCGGCACCGCCCTGGGCTACTCGGCCGCCTGGTTCGCCAGCACCGGCGCCCATGTCCACACCATCGACCGCGACCCGATCCACAGCCGACGGGCGCACGAGCACCTCGCCCGGCACGGGCTGGCCGACCACGTCACCCTGCACACCGGAGAGGGCACCGGCATCCTCCCCGCACTGGCGGACCAGGAGGCGGACGTGGCCTTCTTCGACGGCTACCCGCCCACCACCGCCGCCGTCCAAGCACTGGCCGTCACCTTGCGCCCCGGCGGTCTGCTGATCGCCGGCAACATGGCCCTGGGCGGCCAGGCAGAGCAAATCCGCGGCCACCTCGCCTCCTGGCGGCACACCGACCTCGGAGAAACCCTCCTGGCCGTCAAACCCCAATGAGACAGGGCCCACCTCGAAATCCGTCCTCCCCCTGCTCGTCGGCGAGGCAGGCGGGCGGTGTACGGGTCACGCAACCGCCCATGGGGTGCCTTCGCGCCTGATGGCGCCGTGGTTCGCGGCCTCGCGCCCCTGCGCAAGTCCTCAACCGCTGTCCGTTCACTCTGTCGTTGCATGCCGGCGCGAGGCTGGCTGGACGGTCGGCGACGAGGCGGCCGACCTGTTCCAGCCGGCCTTTTCGACCGCCACCCCCAAGGCGATCTGCCGCCTGAGCACCGAGGACGTCGAGGTCGGCGCTCAGGATGTACGTCTGTACCTCGGCGATGCTCCCGTTCAGCTGCCCGAGCCCGGCCCCCAGCGTCATCGCCGATCCGCACCTTGGCGAGTTGCTCTCCGCCCGCATCGACCAGTGCAATGTCGTGGTGGTCTTCAGCCCAGTCCACGCCACAGAACACTGGCGCCGGTAACTCGGTGATCTCCATCTGGCCTCCTTCGTCACGACTCTTGTTCCAGGCCAGAGCCTGTGCAGGGTGCGCGTGCTCCCTAATGGAAGTGCTCAAGGCACGTCATCCCACCAGCCGTTCGCAACCCCAGCGAGTCATACGGCCCTCGGTCGCGTCAAAGCTGGAAGCTCAAGGCAAAGCTAAGAGGTGATCCGCACAACCGGCTCGGACAACGGACAGCAAACCGCCCAGCGGCCACAGATGGAACGGCCCGCACCAACCGGACCGCTTCGATGCTGATGCAGACCGATCTGCACCCGGTCTTGCACACTCATCGCCCACACTGCTGGGCGCGAGCCAACCTCGTCTTGTCAACAGGGCTCTCAGGC
>NZ_JBICXQ010000060.1:0-16446 GCF_043200375.1 Streptomyces sp. NPDC048434
ACCGCTTCGGGACGCTCGCGCTCCTGGTCACCGCAGCAGCGGCCTTCGTCGCCGTCGATCACTGCCTGCGCACCGTCTTCGGGGTGCCGGGCGACGTCTTGTCACTGGTCCTGCTCATCCTCCAGCTCACCGCCTCCGGCGGGCTCTATCCGCTGCCCACCGAGCCGGCCTTCTTCCAGGTGCTGAACCCGCTGCTCCCGATGACCTACCTGGTCGACGGATTGCGGGTCACCGTATCGGGCGGGCTCACCGCGAACCTGCTGCGGGATTTCGTGGTCCTCTTCCTCTTCACGGCCGGTTTTCTCGCCATGACTGCCCTCGCCGTACGACGCCAACGGGTGTGGACCATCGGGCGCCTCCACCCTGACGTCTCCCTGTGAGTGCCGGGGCATTGCCGCGCCAGGCTCGCCCATCGCCGTGCCAGGCTCGCCGTGCGACCAATCCGGGCCCGCACCGGAAACGAATGGCCCGTTAGGCACCGGGCCCGCACCGGAAACGAATGGCCCGTTAGATACCGGGCCCGAACGCGATCTGCCGGAAGGGCCGTTTGGCCGCCTGGCGGCCGCCGGCAGGAGGAGGCTGGGCGGGTAGCGCTCTCCGCGTCGCCATCCCTCCGGCGTCGGCGGAGGGGGAGGCAAACCCGGCCGTGCCGGGCACAGCCTTCCCTTCCGTCGTCCTCCCTTCCGCCGTCCTCGACGGTTCCGGTAACAACGTCCCTCTCGATCACCCGCAGTCGGTCGATGCGCTCTTCGCACGCCGGCTCGACAGGCTGGGCACCCGTCGGCGGACGAGTTCGGATCTGCCCTCAGGCCGTATCGTCAATCCGCTCCCATCCACCACTCCACATCAAGCGACGTCCTTGATTGACAGGGCACTGCCTAGATCTGGGGGACGGCGTGCAGGATGGCGAACAGCCCCCGGGCGCGGGTGCCGTCCGGAAGTTGCCAGGCACCGGCGACGTGGCCGGTTGCTCCCGGTGGACGGAGGGCCGAGCCGTCGGGGGAGGGCCGCAGGACCCGGTGCAAGCGGAGGGTCGCGCCAGGCGGGGCAAGCAGTTTGGTGCCCTCTTGGTCGTCGGTGGCGGCGTCGGTGGCGGTGGGGGCGGTGGGGGCGAAGTTCGTGAGGGTTGGGCCGTCACCGGTGTAGGAGCGGGTGACCTCCCGGTCGGGGGTGTCGCTGGCGTTCTGGTCCTGGGCCTGGAGGGGGCCCTCGATCAGGGCGAGCAACTGGGCCACCAGCACCGGGTCGTGGCAGGCGTCGTATGCCCAGCGCCGCCCCAGAACTCCGTGCTGCATCGTGCCGACGAGGGCGTGGTCCGCCCCGTCGAGCGGGGCACTGCGATAGGTGAGCGGTACCAGGTAGGTGGCCGGGTGGGCACCGGAGGTGTCGGCGACCGCCATGAACTCGATCCCGACCTCACCCTGCGGATCGTCCAGGCGGAAGCCGCCGGCCTTGGCCAACTCCGGTTCGCCCGTGCCGCCGTGGTACCACGATCGGGAGGGAAGCCAGGAGGTGAGCAGTTGAAGCTTGGTCGGATTGAGGGCGGTGTGGTGGATGACGGCCATGCCGAAGGTTCTCCTCCGTTGAGCGGGTGCGAGCTTCGTACCTTCCCGTCTGGGTGGCGCCGGCGAAGCTCCTGATGAGAAGGGGAGCGCAGAGCAGCAGGACGGAAGCCGGCTCAGCGCACCGAGCAGGCCGCCCGGGACGGCTTGGCCGGACACGATGACATCGGCAATGGCCCGGCGAGGGCGGAATGAGGGAGGAATGAGGGCGCCGTCAACATCGCTGGGTCCCTCGCCGTGTCCGCTCTCGCGTACACACCGGCACCCGCCGCATGCCGACGGTTCAGCGGTCTGCTGGACGGTCTTCTCGCAGGCGTCGTACAGAACCTTGGCCGGCGTGGTCCGGTCCGCGGTGGTCCACTGGTCAGCCCTTTATGGAGAAGAAGATCGTGTCCTGGGTGTACCAGTCGATGTTCTTCGTGGCGTACTCCCACTCGTCGTGCTCGAACTCCAGCTTCTCGATGAGGAGTTGAGTCTCATAGGTGAACCCGTCGTCCATCCGGCCCAGGACCGCGCGGTAGGCGTCCGCGGCGGCCTTGGACTTGTCCAACGGGAACATGCCGATGTGCGGGCCGTCCACGGGATACGGGATGGAGAAGGGGATCTCTGCGGGCGGCCCGGCGAAAATGTAGTCGTGCGGCAGGAGATCGGCGCTCACGCCCAGGCGGCGCAATTCGTCGTCCAGCAGACCGAAGAAGGTGCTGGGCTTGGAGTACACGCCCAGGTCGGAGGGGTCGGAGCCATTGCGGTCGATGATGTGCTGAAGAGCCGTGTAGTAGGCGCCGGCCGCGTACTCGGCGTCTGAGCCGGCGTGGCCGGCTATGAGATGGTCCAGCGCCTCCGGGACGGACAGGCCCAAGTCGATGCCCTGGTGGTCAAGGTCGAGTTGGCTGGCCTGCGCGAGCTCGCGCATGACGTCGAGGTTGCTCTGCTGATCGGATGTCAGGCTTCCGGCAGCCCCGAGAAATGCCACGACGTCGGCTTTGTCGGCGGTGTTGAAGGAGATGATTCGGCTCATGAGTGCCATGCTGCCACTCACCACTGACATCGGACTCGACAAGCAGTGGTTCTCGCACAGCCTCTCAACTTGACCTTCGACCTCCCGGTCTTGCCTTGATTGCCATTATTGAGGTGATCGCGGCTGGGGTGGTCGGCCAGACTGGCTCTGTGAAGCACGTTGAAGAGCAGCCGTTGACCGGCGGGAACGTCAGCGAGGGCGTCGTCCGTGTCGGGGATACCGTCCGCCGCCCCGTCGGGCCGTGGACCCCTGGAGTGCACGCCTTGCTCACGCATCTGCACGAGGTAGGTTTTCGGGCTGCTCCTCGCCCCCTCGGCATCGACGATCAGGGCCGTGAGGTGCTGACCTTCGTGCCGGGAAACGTGGTCTGGCCCGACCGGTTCTCCCTGCTGGAGCCCGCTCAGCGGCTGGCCCGCGTGGCACGTCTCGTCAGGGACTTCCACGATGCCGTGCAGGACTTCACGCCACCACCAGACCCTCACTGGCAGGTGCTTATCCCCGCCGAGGGAAGCGAGATTATCGCCCATCAGGACCTGGCTCCATGGAACCTCGTGGTCGGCGAGGAGAACGAGTGGGCCTTCATCGACTGGGACACGGCCGCCCCGGGATCCCGGCTGTGGGATGTCGCGTATGCCATGCACGGCTTCATCCCGCTGTCGGCGCATCCCGGCCGGCAGCGCACCGATGCCGGAGACCGGCTGCGGATCTTCGCCGACGCCTACGGCCTCGACGAGTCCGAGCGGCGTCAGCTGGCCCCCCTGCTGGGGCGCCGCACCCGCTCCATGCATGACTTCCTGCGGGACCAGACCACCTTGGGCAACCAGCCCTGGGCCACCCTGTGGGCGGAAGGCCACGGCGACGTCTGGCGAAGCGACGCCGAGTACATCGAGCAGCGCGAAGAACAATGGGCGAGTGCCCTGCTCGCCAGTTGAAGAACAGAACCCGCACGAACGTCCCACACGACCACTCGCCCGGGTCGTCACGGAACGCGCCGACGGCCTTGGCCCGCTCATGTGCAGCAAACATGTGCAGCACATCGACAGGTGACTGACTGAGGTGTGGAGATGAGTGGGCTGCACCAGCGAGGTCAGCGAAAGGCGTCCGACGGGCTGTTCAGGAACCGCCGGTGGACCGGCTGCCCGCGCCCTTCCGGGAGCTGAACGAGGCACTGGTGGCCGGGGTACGGAACGGGCTCGAAGCACTACGGGAAGACGGCCCGCCGGGCCTGCGCATCGCCCAGGTGCAGGAGGCCGGCCACATGCTGCACCTCCAGGCACCGGAAGAAGTAGGCCGCCTCGTACGGGACTTCTTCCTGCCATGAGCCTGGCCGCCGAGCTGGTTCCTCTGCGATCCGGTCCATTGGTACGCCGGTGGACCGGTGGACCGGTGGACCGGTGGAGCGGTGGAGCGGTGGAGCGGAGGAGCGGATGAAGACGCTCGCGATGTGGAGCCGGGCAAGTCACCGGGCAGGTCAATGGTTGCGGTCTTCGCCGGCCTTGCTGTGCCGAGGTCCGGGCAACCGGTGCCCGAGCGGAGCTGGGCTGGGCTGCCCTACCGTAGGGCGCTATGAAGGTCCTGATCATCGGCGGCAGCGGGTTCCTGGGGTCGGAACTTGTGCGCCAGACGACGGCTGCGGGCTGGGAGACGGCCGCGACGTATTGTTCCCGGCCCGGCAGCATTCCCGGAGCCTCGTGGCACCAACTCGACCTCCGCGCCCCCGGGCACGTCGACGAGGTACTGGCCGCGGTTGCCCCCGGTGCCGTCATCAACGCAACGAGCGGTAGGAGCGACTGGGCGGTCACCGCCGACGGCTCGATCCGCGTGGCGATGGCCGCGACGAAACGCGGTTGCCGCCTGGTTCAGGTCTCCAGCGACGCCGTGTTCTCCGGCTCCCGGATTCACTACGACGAGACCTGCCTGCCCGACCCGGTCACCCCGTATGGTGCGGCAAAGGCAGCCGCCGAGACCGCTGTGCGGCTCCTGGCGCCCACCGCTGCGGTCGCACGCACCTCATTGATCATCGGGCACGGCAATTCCGTGCACGAGCGCATGGTCCACGCCCTGGCCGCCGGCACCGACGACGGCGTCCTGTTCACCGACGACATGCGCTGCCCGGTGCATGTCGAAGACCTGGCCTCCGCCCTGCGGGAACTCGCCATGTCCGACCAGGGCGGGATGTTCCACCTCGCCGGAGCGGACGCCCTCAGCCGTCACGAACTCGGCGTTCTCCTCGCCCAACGCGAAGGACTCGACCCGACCCGGCTGCCTGCCGGGCGCCGGGCCGACACCCTCATGCCCGGGGCACTCGACGTCCGCCTCGACAGCAGCGTCACACAGCGGCGCGTACGCACACGACTGCGTGGAGCACGGGAGTTCCTCCAGGTCCGGTAGGACGGAAGCAGAGTGCCGCAGACCGCCAGGACCTTTCCTCTGGATCACCGGACGGACCGGAGTAACACGCCGCCGATGTGCAGTCCGATCAGGTAAATGACTGCGGTTTTCCCCGTCGCTGGTGGCGACACCACGCCACTGCTGCAATCGTTGCGCCTTGTCGGCGAGGAGCACGTCCGGCCTGGTGCGAGCCTGGGCTGTCCACATCGGCGAGAGGCTCGCAGAATTCTCGCAACAGGTCAGTTGAGGACGGCGAGGTCGAGTCGCTGGAGGCGTGCGGGGTCGGCGATCACCTCGTACCCGGCGATCTTGTCATCCTCGATGGTGAAGGTGAGAGCGAGCAGCAGTTGGCCGCGCGGGGCCACGATGACTCCCACATCGCCGTTGACCAGTGCCAATTCGGCGAGCTGCGACCTGCGGGCAAGGACGACCGTCCCCTCCGCCACGCCCCGAGCGCCACGCACCTCTGCGGCTCCGCCCGGCGGCACGGCGGCCGGGTCGGCGCGGCGCACCACGTCGGGGGCCAACACCGCAAGGACCGCGGTGAGGTCACCGGTCCGCGACGCGGCAAGGAACGCTGAGGCGACCTGTCGGCGCCGGGCGAGTTCGGCGGTTGGAGCCACGGGAGTGCCCTGTACCTTGTGGCGCGCGCGGCTGGCGAGCTTCTTCGTGGCCACCGGCGTGCGTTCCACGATGGGCGCGATCTGGTCGAACGGTACGGCGAACATATCGTGCAGGACGAACGCGATCCGTTCGGCGGGGCCAAGCCTGTCCAGCACCACGAGGAGCGCTCGGCTCACCGAGTCGGCCAACAACGCCTCACCCTCGGGAAGGTTCCCCTGAGTGGAGTCGGAGACTGCGTCGAGCACCTGCTGCTCGGTCAAGTCTTCTGGTCGTGACCTGCGGGAGCGCAGTATGTCGAGACAGATACGGGTCACCACTGTTCGCAGCCAGCCGGCCAGGTTGTCCAGATGGTCGGCATCGACCCGGCTCAGACGGAGCCACGCTTCCTGCACAGCATCATCGGCCTCGTCCAGTGAGCCAAGCATCCGGTAGGCAACTGCCCGGAGCTTGCCACGCTGCTCCTCGAATCGTGCCGCCAGCCCATTGCGCTCGTCCACCGGTCACCTTTCCTCGCCTTGCTCCGTCACCTCTCATGACGAACGCAACGAACCTGAAGTGACAGGAGAGCCGGTGTCATCCTTGCTGCACCTGGATTCCAGTGCCGATCGTTCCGGCGACTCGGTCAGCAGGCAACTGACCGCATTGTTCGCAGATACCTGGCGGGCCGTGCATGGCCCGGCCGGGTACCGATACCGCGACCTGGCTGCCGACCCCGTGCCGCCTCTGGATACGGCCTACTGCTCACTCGGCCGACGAGTGGAGCAACACGGCCTCGTCCCACTGTCCGGAGTGGACATGCTGATCGAGAGCCCGGCCGAGAAGCGGGAGTGGGCACGGACCCGCCCGCTGGTCACCGAACTGCTCGAGGCAGACACCGTGCTGGTCGGTGCCCCGATGTACAACTACTCGGTATCCGCCTCGCTGAAGGCATGGCTTGACCGGGTGGGCTTCCCGGGGGTTTTCATCGACGCAGAGACCGGGGACAGCCTGCTGCAGAGTACGAGGCTAGTGGTGATCAGCACGCGGGGCGGGGCCTATGGCCCAGGCACGCCACGGGAGGCATGGGACTTCCAAACACCCTGTCTGCGGGCGTACTTCGGCAAGCAGGGGATGGCGGAGGAGGGCATGAATTTCGTCAGCGCTGAGATGACCTTGGCCGAACTTGTCCCGCACCTGAACCGCTTCCGGCCGCTGGCGGCGGCGTCGCTGGCTGCGGCGCGAGCCAAGTTGACCGCGCTGGCCACCGCCGCAACCCGGTCGGCTACGCACTGATCAGAAGTCCATCGCCCACGGGGTGGGCGGCAGATCCATCAATGCGATCGCCGCCGCGCTCCTCGGCTCCGCCACGCTCGCCGCGACCTGCGCCCGCCCGTTCGGCCGCCGCTGCCGGCCACAGCCGCGGTCGTGGCCACTATGAGCCGGCCGCGCAGCACCACCGCTCGGCGGTGGTGCTCGGCTCGATCCGGTACGACAGTCCCGGGCGCGACGACCGCTCCAACCGGGGGCCTGAACGCCGAGTACGTGACGGTGAAGAACACCGGCCGCATGGCGGTTGACCGCCATGCGGCCGGACCTCCTCGACCCTCTGGGCGCATCTGCCACTTCGGCGATGTGCGCCTCAGCGGCCACTCGATGGTCCGCGTTCACGGCGGCATCGACCACGACAATCGCGGCGAACTCTACGAGTACCGTCGCCCCCACGCCTGGGGCAACACCGGAGATTCCGTGACGCTGCACCACACCGCTGCCGCAGCGTCGGCGCCGCGGTCGTTGGGGTAGGCCGGGCGGCAGGCGGCAGGCGGCAGGCGGCAGGCGGCAGGCGGCAGGCGGCAGGCGGCAGGCGGCAGGCGGCAGGCGGCAGGCGGCAGGCGGCAGGCGGCGGTCCGCTGGGAGGCGCCGGAGTCCCAGTCCTCGGCCAGCGGCACCACGTGGTCGACGTCAAGGCCGGTCGGCCCGTCGCCGGTGGTGTCGTCGTAGTAGGAGCGCCAGGCGCCACCCGTGATTTTGCAGCCGGCAGTGACGGGGTGGGCTGGGTGACGGCTGCGACAAGGAGGACTTCGTTGCGGGTGCTGCAGCCGTCCTTGTCGTCACCGATCCCCTGCCTTCGCCGAGCCCCTTTGCATGTTCATGCGAGACCGTGCATACTCTTTCTATGTCTAAGGTCCTCACCTCCCTTCCCGCCGGCGAGCGTGTCGGCATCGCCTTCTCGGGCGGCCTCGACACCTCGGTCGCGGTCGCGTGGATGCGCGACAAGGGCGCCATCCCGTGCACCTACACCGCCGACATCGGCCAGTACGACGAGCCCGACATCGCCTCGGTGCCCGGCCGTGCGAAGACCTACGGTGCCGAGATCGCGCGCCTGGTCGACTGCCGCGCGGCTCTGGTCGAGGAGGGCCTGGCCGCACTCACCTGCGGGGCGTTCCACATCCGCTCGGGCGGGCGTGCCTACTTCAACACCACGCCGCTCGGCCGCGCCGTCACGGGCACCCTCCTGGTCCGGGCGATGCTCGAGGACGACGTACAGATCTGGGGCGACGGCTCGACCTTCAAGGGCAACGACATCGAGCGGTTCTACCGGTACGGCCTGCTCGCCAACCCGCACCTGCGGATCTACAAGCCGTGGCTGGACGCGGACTTCGTGACCGAGCTCGGCGGCCGCAAGGAAATGTCGGAGTGGCTGCTCGCCCACGGCCTGCCCTACCGCGACAGCACGGAGAAGGCGTACTCCACCGACGCCAACATCTGGGGCGCCACCCACGAGGCCAAGACCCTGGAGCACCTCGACACCGGCGTCGAGACCGTCGACCCGATCATGGGCGTGCGGTTCTGGGACCCCTCGGTCGAGATCGCCGCCGAGGACGTGACGATCGGCTTCGACCAGGGCCGCCCGGTGACGATCAACGGCAAGGAGTTCGCCTCCCCGGTCGATCTGGTGATGGAGGCGAATGCCGTCGGCGGTCGGCACGGCATGGGCATGTCCGACCAGATCGAGAACCGGATCATCGAGGCCAAGAGCCGCGGCATCTACGAGGCGCCCGGCATGGCCCTGCTGCACGCGGCGTACGAGCGCCTGGTCAACGCGATCCACAACGAGGACACCCTCGCCCAGTACCACAACGAGGGACGGCGCCTCGGACGGCTGATGTACGAGGGCCGCTGGCTGGACCCGCAGGCGCTGATGGTGCGCGAGTCCCTGCAGCGCTGGGTCGGCACGGCCGTCACCGGCGAGGTGACCCTGCGGCTGCGGCGCGGTGAGGACTACTCGATCCTCGACACCACGGGCCCGGCGTTCAGCTACCACCCGGACAAGCTGTCCATGGAGCGCACCGAGGACTCGGCGTTCGGCCCCGTGGACCGGATCGGCCAGCTCACCATGCGCAACCTCGACATCGCCGACTCGCGCGCCAAGCTGGAGCAGTACGCCGGGCTCGGCTTGATCGGCACCGCCAATCCCGCCATCGGCGCCGCCCAGGCGGCCGCGACCGGGCTGATCGGCAGCATGCCGGAGGGCGGCGCCGAGGTCATCGCCTCCCGCGGCGAGGTCTCCGGTGACGACGAGATGCTGGACCGCGCCGCGATGGAGTCCGGCACGGACTGACCAGTCCCGTCGAGCGGAAGGCTCGGCACCCCCGAGGGGATGCACCACCGGAAGGCCGGCTCGGCGCCAACAGCGTCGAGCCGGCCCTTTCCGTTACCCGGGGGGCCGCTGGTCATGCCGTCACCGCCACGGAGCCCCGATGTGGTGTGGAGGGTCGTACCGGAGAGCGATGACACCCGCCGGCTGGCCGGGAGCCGCTTCCCGCCTGATGGGCACTCGGCAAGAAAGCCCCGCATCCGCTCCGCATCGACCCTGATAAGGGCCTCTACACCCTGCTCGCCGAGCCACGCCAGGGTGAGTAGCGTTGTTGCATCCTCGACGCCACTGTCCAGATCCACCCGGCCCACCGGCGGCCATGGTCACCACCCTCCTCAGGCCCCAGGCCGGGCTCGGTTACGGAGCTCTCGGAGCAGGCGGACCATCAATATCAAGCTCATCGCCTGTTTCTGATCTCATGGGTGGTGCTGGGGTGTTGAGTCTCTGGGCAATAAGGAAGCGGCTCCCGCCGTGGGCGGGAGCCGCGGGGGCGTCAGACGTGTGTCCGGCGCCGGTTGGTGTGTCCGGCCTCGTGAGGGCTGAGGCGCATGAGGGCGAGGACGGTGTCAAGGTCGTCGCCTTGGCGCGGGTCGTCAGCCATGCGATTGCGACGGCGGGTGCCGCAGCCTGTGCATAGGTGGACGATCATGTAGCCCTTGGCGGAGTGGTGCTCGACGGCGACCGGGCGCATCAGCGCACGGCAGTCGTTGGCGCGGTCTCCGGGCGAGAGGTCCACGTGCAGCGAGTGCAGGCAGTGCGGGCAATGGTTGCGGTAGCTTCCGTTGACCAGTGCCGCGACCACCTTGCCGCAGTTTTCGCAGTTGAAGCCGGTGTTTTCGGTTGTTCTGCTGATGGTGCTGCTCCTCAGCGAGTCGAAGGGGTCTTCAACTCGGAGGCGCAGGGTTCCGTTCGTTCTCCCCCTGCCGGAGCAGGGGTCGCAGGCTTGACTGGGGAGTGACGCGGTTCACCGCCGCTCTGGGCGGGCGATTACTTCCGGCTCCAGCTTCACCAGAGTGCGCTTACAGCTCTGGATCCGGACCACGACCGGGTTTGTGTATTTGTCCCAGCCACTGTCACGCGGGTGTGCCACGTGCCGCCGGTAGGTGTCCATCCAGTCTCATTGCCGTCGGCGTCGTCCCCCGTCAGGCAACATCAGCAGCGGCATGCTTCATCGTGATCACGCCACCTCCTTGATCTCTGGGTCTCCGTCGTCTGTCGGTGTGCTGCGGAGACTTTCACCATCTTATTCGGGGCCCGCGGTCGTCTGGAAGGGTGCTGGTCAGGCGGCTTGTGCAGGTCGGGGCGGAGTGACGGGCAGGCGGGTGTCGATGATGCCCCGTATGCCAGCACGCCGAAGCCGCCATTACCTCCGCGTCGGCACCACCACCTTGTTCGCCGTCCTTGAGGCGGCGACGAGCAAGGTCATCGGATCCCTTCACCGTCGCACCGGGCTGCCGAGTTCAGGAAGCCCTCGCCAAGGTCCACAAGGAAGTCCCCGTCGGCCTACGGCGGGACCCGCGCCCGTGGTGGTCAGCGCGGTGACCCCGAGCACGGGGAAGGCCGGCACCCAAGTCACCATTGATGGTTCGGGCTTCGTCCCGGGGGCGGCCGTGCGTTTATGAACAACGCCGCGCGCTCGGTCACCGTCGAGTCGCCTCTGGGAGCCACCGGAGATCTCCCTCACCGCACCCGCCGCGCCGCAAATGCGGAGTTGACCTCCACCCGCCAGCGCAAGCAGCTCACGGTGCGGCTCAGTGCTGACGGGGTCGGTTGATGTCGTTGCCGAACAGGACCGCAAGGCACAGGAGCGGCAGTGGGCCTGCCCGTCGTTTCGGCGGGGTCGCCAGTGTTGGATGGCGTCCCAGCGAGGTACAGGAACGGTGTGTACCGGCTTCTCAGGCGGCGGAAGGGTCGGGTGCGGTGCTGGTCGTGGCGGGCGTGGGGCGCCAAGGGCGGGCCAGGGCGGTGATGGTGAGTACGACGACGCCGGTCAGGCATAGCCAGGCGAAGGCGTCGCCGATTCTGTCGTAGATCGTGGTGACGCCGTGCGTGGGCACGTAGGCCACCATGGTTTGCCGGCCGGTGGTGAAGGCATCGGTGGTGGCGACGACATGTCCCTCGTTGTCGTAGGCGGTCGAGACGCCCTCCGCGTCCTAGCGGAGCAGTGAGTAGCCGCCGTCGATGGCACGCAGGCTCGCCTTCTCGGTGTGCGGGCCGCCGTACTACTTCCAGTCGTGTGAGGGGACGAGCATGATGTCGGCGCGGGTGTGCATCATGGCCGGGTAGTCGGTGTCGTAGCAGATGACGTTGGCGATGCGGCCGTACGGGGTGTCGGCCACGGGCACACGGCCATTACCGGTCGTGAACTTCTCCGAGCCGGGAATGGGATGCGCCTTCTGATAGGTCCACTGCACCTTCCCGCTGGGGTCGATGAGGATCGCCTCGTCCTGGCCGTAGGCGGGTGCGGTCGTGCTGTAGACACGGACGCCGATCTCCAGGTAGATGCCCGACCGGCGGGCCTGCTCCTGTGCAGCCGCAATGGCGGCGGACTCGTGGGACTCCTGTGTACTGAGGGCGTCCTCGGGCCAGACCACGCTCTTCGCGCCGGCGGCGGCCCCGGGCCGAGTTGAGGCCAGCAGGTCGTTCTCGACCGCGGTCATTGCCGGTTCCACCTGTGAGGTGGGTGCGGCGGCAATGCCTGTCGCCCCATCAGCGAACCGGCTGAGCGTGGCCTGGAGCGCGTCGGTCACGGTCCGACTGGGGCTCACCCCGGGGATTCGCACGGTCGCCCCCGTGGGCGGGCCGAGGGCGAGTCGGGCGCCGCCTGCGAGCAGGACGGTCAGTAGGACGACCCCGTACACGAGGCCGCTGCGCCACGACGGCCGCTGCCAGATCCGGTTGATGGTGCTGGCGAAGTAGGCGATCAGGAATCCGATCCCCCACGGGCTCGTGATCGAGATGACCTGCAGGAGGGGGAGGTCACCTGCCGGGTCCTTCTACGTCCGGCGATTGCCCAGCCGTAGTGGGGCCTCCTGCTCCTGATCGCCGGATGTTGACCAGATGTCCTCGACTGTGAAGGCGGATGCGAGGCCTGCCCGAGTCACGCAGCGTCCCCGCCAGGGCTATATCGCCGAGCCCCAAACAGAGCTGTGGGCGGGAGAGACCGCCCGGGCCTGCGCACGAGCCGGGCCTCGATGAGGAGGAGTCCCTCCAGGCGGAGTGCCCGGTAGGTCGCGAGCCAGTTGCGTCTCAATCTGCGAGGAGAGACAAGATCGCGCAGCACCGCGAGGTGGGTCTTACCTGGTCGGCTCGTTCCTTGCCTTCATGAACAGGGTCGGAGCGCGTGCCCGTCGTCCGGCTTCTCCCTTCAACACCTGGCGGGGCGCCGCCGGTGGACGGGAGGTACTGGGCGTCGAGTGGTGGTTTCAGAAGTGGCAGGCGTTCGCGGTGGGTCGGCCACCGAAAATCTGTGGCCATGGTTGCCACGCGGAAATAGTTGCCTCATGGCAGTTTTGTGTGTGGTCATCGGGTAGGTGACGGCGTGACGACATGAAGGGGAGAGTAGGGAGGAGCAGCCATGACAACGGCAGCGACGCAGGCCCATATCTCGGTGAACCACTCGGACAGGAGCGCCGCATGTGAGACTGCCCGGTCGTCTGTGCCGCAGGTGGAGGAGGCTCAGCACGTCGCCCCGCAGGACGCACGTCGCCTGTCGAAGCTGTTCTTCGAGCGGTTGTCGGACCTGGAGGAAGGCACGCCGGAGTACCAGTACGCGCGCAACACGCTCATCGAAATGAACCTGTCTCTGGTGCGCTATGTCACGCGCCGCTTCCGCAGCCGCGGGCAGGAGATGGAAGACGTGGTGCAGGTCGGCACGATCGGCCTGATCAAGGCCATCGACCGCTTCGATGTGTTGCTGGAGAACGAGTTCACCACCTTCGCCATCCCGTATATCGCCGGTGAGATCAAGCGGTTCTTCCGTGACACGACCTGGTCCGTGCACGTCCCACGGCGGCTGCAGGAGCTGCGCCTGGACCTTGCCCGCGCCCGCGAAGTGTTCGAAGGGCGCGGTAACCCCGAGCCGTCCGTCGCCGACTTCGCAGCCCATCTGGGGCTGGGGGAGGAGGAGGTCATTGAGGGACTGGTCGCCTGCAACGGTTACGACGCCGGCTCCATTGACCGGCCCATCGAAGCCGGCGGCGGCAAGCAGCAGACCGGGCTCATCGCCGACCTGATCGGCAATGAAGACCCCGCCCTCGCACTGGCCGAGGACCTCCAGGCCCTCAAACCACACCTGGCCGAGCTGGATGAGCGTGAACGCACCCTTCTCGAGCTCCGCTTCGGCTCGGAGATGACACAGGCCGAGATCGGCAAGGAATTGGGCCTGTCCCAAATGCATGTCTCCCGCATCCTCACCCGAATCTACGCCACCCTGCGCGAAAGCCTCCTCGCCGAGGCATAGCCGAGTACTTCTTGTCTGCCAAACCAGCTGCTTGGGTAAGGGCAGGCGGGACCACGCGCCTGGGTGCGGGGCGGCATGGGAGCTAGCTGTTTGCACCTGAAGGAGATCGCCGCGTGGACCGTCAACAAGGAACGTGCGAGATCAGGGGACGGAAAGTCGGCCGACAAGGCCTCGACCCGGGATCCGAAGTCATCCTCGCAGCGGGGTGGCGGGCCCTCCAGCGGCGGCTCGCAGGGCGCGACGAAGGACCAGATGTGTGAAGAGGCGAAGAAGAACGCCCAGGGCCGCTCGACCATGAACAAGCTGGAACTGCGCAAGAACCTGTACCGCCGAGCCCCATCAGCGGCTGACCACACCCGTCAGTTCCCGCGAGCGGGGCTCCTTGCTGGATGAACCTGATGGCGCGACCGCAGGCCACACAGGGCTTCTACGCGGCGATGCTGGCTGGGTCTGTTGCCCGGGGATCCTGGGCGAGGAGTTCTCCGTGGCCCTGGCAGGCGGGCGTCCTGTTGCCGGTGCGATGACGAACTCGGTGTGCCCCTGCAGGAACGGGCCGGCGGCGAGCACCCAGATGACGCATGGCGCCCGCTGCCCTGCACTCCGGGGCTGGTGGTTCACCGCGCTCCTCGCCTCGACGCACCGGACCGGGGCGGTCAGTTGGCGGGATCGCCAGCAGCTGGCACGGCCTCTCCCTCCATCTCCGCCTGGGAGGCTCTTCGGTTACCCATCCGCGGCGCCGCCGCCGCTGCTTTGCATCCGGCCCGATCTTCGGTGCCTTGAGCGCCACCCCCAGGGAAAGAGAACAGTCGTGCCGTCTATTACCACCGCCGATCCACGGCCTTACGACTGCAGTTGGAGGCAGCGTTTTCCGCCTCTTCTCTCGTCGTGATGGCAGGACGGTCAGCGCATCGGTCCGGCTTCGTGCCCGTCCGCGGGTGGCTGGACTCCGGCCCCCTTGATCATCAGCAGGTTGCAGGCTATGAAGGAGAGGGAACTATGTCGGGTGCCCGCACCGTGGCTCGTACGAAGCACCCCCGGCACGAGCGGCGCGGAGAAGCACGTCTGCCAGGGGTGATCGCCATCCTTTCCGCGATGGCCCTCTACGTGGCTTTGCCGCAACAGCTGCTGGTCGCGCCACGCTATGTACTGCCAGGCTTGGAACTTCTGCTGCTCATACCGTTGTTCGCGATCAACCCCAAGCGCCTCACTCGGGAGACCAGAGTCTCCCGCCTCCTGTCCCTGACCCTGGTATTCATCATCGCGGCAGGCAATCTATTTGCCTTGGGCATGCTGCTCCATGACTTGCTGTCCGTCGGGGTGAAGGACGGGCGCTCCCTCCTGGTGGCGGCGTTGCAGGTCTGGCTCACCAACATCATCGTTTTCGGTCTGGCGTACTGGGAATTGGACCGCGGCGGGCCCGTCCGTCGCACTCAAGCGCCTCGTAGCGAGCTACCGCTGGCGGACTTCCGCTTCTCCCAGGACGAGAACGACGACGCGGTCCAAGAAGTCGCGGACGGCTCCAGCGGCAGGTCCGACTGGGTTCCCACCCTGATGGACTATCTCTACATGTCCGTGACCAACTCGACGGCTTTCAGCCCCACCGACACCATGCCGCTCTCGACTCGCGCCAAGCTCATGATGAGTGTGGAAAGTATCTCTGCGCTGCTGACCTCGCTCCTGGTGATCGCCCGTGCGGTGAGCCTCCTGCACTGACAGCCCCTCCCCGGGCATAGCAGCGATATCGTCTTGATCAGCCGTCGGCCTGCCATGGGGCTGGGCCGGTTCCCGCTTCCCAGGCCAAGAGCGTGTGTCGTGATCGAGGCATCGGATGCCGCTCTGCTGCGCGTATGCACTGCGGGTTCGGTGAAGGTACTGGTGGTGACGACTGCTGCGATGTCGGCGTCACGGACGGTGAAGCAGGTCCCGCCGAAGCGTTGGAGATCCTGGGACCCGACCCGACCCGGTTGGCTTCGCCGTATTGCTTGCACTGGATGACGAGGCGGAGTCCATCGGGCGTCACAGCAAGAACATCGGCACCCAGGTCATTGGCGCCGCCGACGACGTGGGTCTCCCGGCAGCCATCGCGTTCACACCGGAGCGCCACCATTTGCTCGAATTCATCCGGGCACACGTGGGCATCATCGGCCAGATACACGTCCTGGTCTGATGGGTCTTCCTCGCCCTGGAAGCTGAGTTCGGGGGAGGCCGGGGGCTCTTGGGCACACGGGGTGTCGGCCCCTCGGTGCCGCGACCGTTGACGTCTCCGAGGCGCCGGGACAGGCAACGCCGCGCCGGCTGACCGGGCCGGTGTCGGCCACCGTCCAGGGCAGCTAACGGGCGCCGACCGACTGCGGGCGGGCCTGGGAACCGCCTTCACGGTCCAGGGCGTCGGGTCGACATCAGGCGATCAGGAGCAGGAGGTCCAGCTGCGACTCGACAACCGCGAGGCATGAGGCAGTACCTGACAGCAGCCCCTACGGAGCAGCCTCGTGGTGAGGCAGCGCCTCACGGCGGTCAAGCCGCGGGGCGGGGGCCAGGGCCCTGTACTGGAATCGCCAACTCGACCAGGCCGGGCCCAAGGAGCTGACCGATCGGGTCAACGAGCTCCCGGCGGCCGTGGAGCAGATCACCCTGGAACGTGACGAGATACGTGTCCCGATTGAGTGGTGTGCATCCTGAAGTTGCAGGTCATGGGGCTGGTGTGCGCGGGCTTCGGAATACTCGGGCTGGTCGGCGGCCGGTGTCCACGGTGAAG
>NZ_JBICXQ010000061.1:0-14264 GCF_043200375.1 Streptomyces sp. NPDC048434
AGCGGCGCAGATCACCGTGGTCGAAAGCACCACGCGTAGCAGACCCCCATGCCCTGCTCCGCTGACTTCGCGTCCGTCATGTCGTCAATCTACTCGTCCCGGCCCGCGACTCGGCAGCGGTTCACCACACGTTTTGACGCTCGTGTCACCCGACGCCGTCCGGCACGCAACACCCGGGACTGCACAGGCCCATCTCGTCGAGCGACACGCCCTCCACCGCCATCTTGGTGCCACATCTGTTGCACTCGATGTGCTCGCCAGAACCGGCGTTGAGCTGCACGACTTGCCTCACGCCACACTCGCCGCCCCAGAGAACCCTCTGTGCACCACATGCCGCGCGAAGGTCGAAGTCCGGCGGGCCAAGGCACCGGCTGTCCCGTAGGCACCGCTGCGGGGTCGAGACAAGAACCCCGCCCAGCCCCCGCAATACGAGCGGCAGAAGCCCGAGTGCATCGCGCCTCACCGCTGACCGTCGGTCGCCTGTCTGAAACGGCTCAGACGACCACGACCCTGCGCCCGCGCGTGTGACCGGCCTGGCTGTCGATGTGCGCCGCCGCAGCCTCAACGAGCGTGTACGACTTCTCGACCGGGATGTGGAGCTTTCCCCGCGAGATGAGGCCGGCGGCCTCGGCGAGCGCTTCCGGCACGCTCCCGGCCACGCCGGAGAATCGGACACCGAGCTCTGGCGCAGCGAGATCGGCGATGGAGATCACCTTCTGTGGGTCCCCGGTCAGCTCGACGAGCTCGCGGATCACGCCCGAGCCGGCCAGATCGAGGGCCGCGTCGACATGGCCGAGCTGCCGCACGCGCTCGACCCAGCCCTCGCCGTACGTCGTAGCAAGGGCACCCAGGCTCCGCAGATAGTCCTGGTTCGCCGCCCCGGCCATGCCGATCACCGTGATGCCGCGGTCGCGGGCGATCTGCAGTCCATGGCGAATCGCTCTGGCTTCTCGGGAACCACTTCAAGAGCAAGATCGGCGGAGGCGGCGACAAGCGCAAGCTCCAGGGCGAGCGCGTCGCCCAGCTCTACCAGGCCGCGCTCGAGCGCTCGGCCCATGTCGTAGTCGCCGGGGACCTCAACGACACCCCGGGCAGCCCGCCGCTCACGTTCCTCGAGGCCACCAGCCTGAAGGACGCGATGACCCACGACAGTTACGAGGGGCCGCCCGGCACCCATGGGAAGTGCACGTCCTCCAACGACAAGATCGACTACCTGATGTTCTCGCCGGAGTTGTTCGCCAAGGTGGAGAAGGTCGAGGCAGAGCGGCGTGGGATCTTCGAGTTCGGCACCCCGTTCGACACCGTGACCGGACCCGGCGACCAGGCTTCCGACCACGCCGCCCTCGTCGCCGAACTCGACCTGTAAGGGCAGCCCGGCGGCACGGCAGGGCCCCGACAGGCCGGGCCGTGACGAAGACGAGCCTGCGGTGATCCGGCGGCCGGCACGGCCGCGGAAGGCTCCGCGGGACCTGGTGATGCAGGCGCGGATGGTGGACCTGAGCTGAGCCGGACTGCGGGTGCCGACGATCGCGGATGAGGTGCGCTGCGGCAGGAAACTGTGCGCCGCTGGCTGCACCGCTTCCCGCACCGACAACTCGCCCTCTACGGCGCCGATATGTCGCTTCAGGTCGAGCGTGTCTCCGTCTGCTTCGGTGTGCGGACCTGCTTCGGTGTGCGGGCCTCTACCACTGTTGTCGAGTGCATGATCGTGTTTCGGAGCGGCTACGGCGGGGACCGGGTCGGCGCTGACGTCCTGCCGCAACGCTATCCCTTCGTGACAGTAAGCCTGTCCTTGTGACAACTCTCGTCCGGCTCTGTCCTGCCGGCGGACCAATTCCGCGCGGGAGTACGGGCCGCCGCCCTCAACAAGGAAAACGACATCCCCCATCTGTCGCAGGACCTGATCACCAAGTACGTGGCGGACCTTCGGTCACAGCGCCGGCTGTGAACGAGCCCAGTCGGACGATCACCGCAGGGGACGCCGCTTCGGCGCGGAGGACCTGAGTCCCCGCCGGCCGGAGCGAGTGACTGGCAGGCATGAGGCGCCTGGCCTTGATCTGGCGAGGCAGGCATTTCGCGGGTGCTGCAAGGCGTACACCTGGGACGGCACGGCGGTTCCGTCCTCGGCGGGCCGGTCGGATGTGCCGGTGCGGGGGAACCCGGCTTGGGCCAGGTCGCGGCCGGACACCGGGTTGGCAGGTGGTACAAGGACTCCATCGCTCGCACTCGACCGAAGACTGGGCCTGGGCCGATCGGTCGGCAGGATGCCCGTTGCCGACCTCCTCATCCGGCGCCCCGGCCAACTGACCTCTCGCTGCACAGGGTTGCGGGCAGCTTCCTCGTCTCGGCGCCGTGAGGGAAACGGAACGCCTGACGGCTGCGGCAGCTGAGGTGACCAGAGTCTCTGACGCTCAAGGGGGCGCCGGCTGCTCTTGGCCTGGAGTGGGCGGCGGGGGCCGCGGCAGCGTGAGCACCGTCGGGAACACCGGCGACGGTAGGACCGTACGGAACTGCAGGTCCCCGCGGGGCGCTCTCGCCCTGCGTGGTGCCCGGCCCGGTGTCCTGGGCCGACTCCGCGCGGTCCAGCCCTTGACCGCAGAGTGACCCGATCAGCTCTGTGCGAAGTGGCTGGCCCTGCCGTCTTGCCGTACCAGTCTGCCGAGCTGGGCAGCTCTTGCGCGTGGCATGAGGGTCCAGGTGCCGTCGGTGCGATGCAGAGCGGCGGAGTGCCAGGGGGTGGTCCAGACGTCGGGGGCGTCGAGGAGGCGGATGCCGAACTTGGGGGCGCCGATGGGCTGGGGGTGGATGGACAGGCGTACGGCGTGGGGGTGGTGTTCGGCGATCAGGTCACCCCAGGCGCGGCTGCGCTGGATCACGCCGTAGGCGCGTTGCCGGCATGCGCGTTGGAGGGCGGACCGGGTCCCTGCGTGGTCGGCGGTGTCCTCGGCGAGGAAGCGGGTGATGCCGCGGTAGAGGGCGAGGGCCTGGGCGTCGGCGCGGATCTCGGCACGCAGTGCGTCCAGGGTGGGGGCATAGCGCTGGTGGACGTGTGCGCGCTTCGTGTCGTGCGGGAGGTCGCCGAGAACGTCGCGCAGGTCGAAGACGGAGAGTCTCTGAAGCCCCCATCGGGCTATGAGTGTGCGTAGTTCGTCGGCGTAGGCGTCTATGTGCTCGTCGGAGACGTGGATGAGGTCACCGAAGACGTGGCCGTCGGAGCAGATGATGACGCGGGCGCCGGGTGGGTGGATCCGCTCGATCTCGGCGCACAGGGTGTTCAGGAAGGTGAGGGAGAGACGTTCTCCCTGGTCGGGGAGGTGGCCGAGGATCTTGGCCGGGTTGGGAGACTTGCAGGGAAAGCCGGGCAAGGTGAAGACAATGGGGACACCGCGGCCCACGAAATGAGCCATTCGGTGAATTTGGTGGGGGAATGCCTCCGCGGTCGCCGGGGCCCGGTCGGTCGTGCGGTGATGGGGCAGGAGCAGTTTCAGGATCGCGGCGCCGATGCTCGTGGGGTAAGTGTCCGGCGCGGTCGTCAGTGGCATGTCATTCCTCCGGAGCGTATGAGGGCACGTCGGAATGGCGCCGTGGCGGAGGGCCGGGCGCCGGTGGCCAGTAGGCAGGTCAGCTGGGGTCCGGTGAGGACACGCAGCCGGTCCCGGTCAGTCGGAGGCCGGCATCAGAGGCGTGGGTCGTAGTCGACGGGCAGGTGGTTGGTACCGCGGCCGAGGACGGCTGGGATCCACTCGATGTCCTCGTCCCTGATGGCCGGCTGGAGGCCGGGCAGCCGGGTGAGCAGGGTGCCGAGGGCGATCTGGAGTTCGGTGCGGGCGAGCGCGGCGCCGGGACAGAAGTGGACACCGTGGCCGAAGGCGAGGTGGGGGTTGGGGGTGCGGTCGAGGTCGAGGGTGTCGGGGTCGGGGAAGCGACGGGGGTCGCGGTTGGCCGCGCAGAGGGAGACGATCACGGAGTCGCCGGCCGGGACTTCGGTGCCGTGCAGGTCGTTGTCCTGGTCGAAGAAGCGCCAGGTGGTCAGTTCGAAGGCGCTGTCGTAGCGGAGGAGTTCCTCGACCGCACGGGGCAGGAGGTCCGGGTTGTCACGTAGGCGGGTGAGCTGGTCAGGGTGGCGGAAGAGGGCGATCAGGGCGGTGGTGATCTGGTTGGTGACCGGTTCCTGGCCGGCGACGAGAAGCTGGAAGATCATGGAGTCCAGCTCTTCCGGGGACAGTTCGCGGCGGTCGCGGGCCACAACGAGGCGGCTGAGCAGGTCCTCCTCCCAGTGCTCGCGCTTGTGGTCGACGACCTCGGCGATGTAGCTCTGCAGGCCGTGGAGGCGGGCTTCGTACCGCGGTCGTCCGGGGTCGGTGGGGCCGACCGGCTGGACGACCTTGCCCCAGTCGCGGTCGAAGCGGTCGGCCAGCTCCTGCGGGAGGCCGATCACTTCGGCGAGGACCTGGAGGGGGAAGCGGGCGGCGAAGGTCGCGACCAGATCGGCGGGGCCGGTCTCGGGCAGTGCATCGACGAGAGTGTCCGCCAGTTGCTGGAAGCGGGGGCGGAGCTGCTCGATGCGGCGTGGGGTGAAGGCGTCGGTGACGAAGCGCCGCATTCGAGTGTGCTTCGGCGCGTCCTGGTGAAGGAGGTGGACCTGGAGCTGGGAGTGCTGGGGTTCGGGCATGATCGAGGCACGGGAGCGCCAGCGGTCATTGCCGCGGTCGTGGTTCTTGCCCAGGCGGTCGTCGTTCAACGCGGAATGTGCGGCTTCGTAGCCGGTGACGAGCCAGGCTTGTACCCCGCTGGGGACGAGGACCCGGTGGACCGGCCCGGCCTCGCGCATCTGCTCGTACAGGGGGTACGGGTGGGCCTTGTAGGGGCAGCCCGTCAGCGGGACCGGATCGGGCAGGGGCTCGGGCCGGGGCTTCGGCTCGATGTCCGGCCGGGGTTCCTGGAGGGTCATGCGGGCTCCTCAGAGGGCGAGTTCGGGCTGGTAGTGGTCCAGCCACAGGGCGAGGTCGACGACGCGTTCGAGGCGCAGACGGTGGCCCCACTCCAACTGGTCGGGCGGCGTGTCCAGGCAGGGTTTGATGCGGGTCTCGTCGGCCAGGGCGCGGACCTGATCGACGGACAGGGCATCACGGGCCATGTCCTGTAGGCCGCGGTTGTAGTCGGGGTGGTGGGTGGCCGGGTAGTGGTTCTTGGGGCGGTGCAGCACGGAATCGGGGGCGAGCCCGGTGCCGGCGACGCGCAGCAGGCTCTTCTCGCGGCCGTCGAAGCTTTTGAGGGCCCAGGGGGTGGCGAAGGCGTACTCCACGAGGCGGTGTTCGCAGTACGGGACGCGGACCTCCAGACCCTGGGCCATGCTCAACCGGTCCTTGCGGTGCAGGAGTTGGCGTAGCCAGTGGGTCAGGGACAGGTGCTGCATCTCGCGTTGCCGGTGCTCGGTGGGCGTCTCGCCGTCCAGATGCGGTACGGCGGCCAACGCGCTGCGGTACATGTCGTCGCGGAACTCGCCGATGCGAAGGTCGAGTTCCGGGTTCAGCGGCATGGCGGCCTCGTCGCCGGTCACCAGCAGCCAGGGGAAGGTCTCGGCAGCGAGCGCCTTCGGGTTGTGGAACCAGGGGTAGCCGCCGAAGACCTCGTCCGCGGCCTCACCTGACAGGGCGACGGTGGAGTGCTTGCGGATCTCGCCGAACAGCAGGTAGAGCGAGGTGTCCATGTCGCCGACACCGATCGGCGAGTCCCTCGCCACGACGACCGCCTTGCGGTGCTCGGGGTCGAGCAGGGCGCGCGGGTCGAGGACGACCGTGCTGTGGTCGGTACCGATGAAGGCGCCGGCCTCGATGGAGTAAGGGGTGTCGTGGCCGGTGCGCAGGACGTCACCGGTGAACTGCGCAGCCTGGTCGCTGTAGTCGACGGCATAGGAGCGGATACGGGCGCCCGATCCTTCGCGCAGCCTGAGTTCGTCGGCGAGTAGGGCGGTCAGCACGGTGGAGTCGATGCCGCCGGACAGCAGGCTGCACAGCGGGACGTCGGCCTCCAGCTGACTGCGAGCGGCCGTGCCGACCAGTTCACGGATCCGCTCCACGGTCGTTTCCCGGTCGTCGTTGTGGACGTGGGCCTCCAGCCGCCAGTAGCGGCGCTCGCGGATGCCCTTCCGGTCCAGGACGAGCAGGCCACCGGGCTCGACCTCCCGCACCCCGGACCACACCGTCGGACCGGTGTTGAACAGCAGGCTGTACGCCTCCCGCAGTCCGTCGGCGTCCACGCGGGGCCGTATCTCCGGATGGGCGAACAGTGCCTTGGGCTCGGAGGCGAAGGCCAGACCGCCCTCGACGACCGCCCAGAACAGCGGCTTGACGCCGAGCCGGTCGCGCACCAGCACCAGCCGCTGGGCACGCTCGTCCCAGACGGCGAAAGCGAACATGCCCTCCAGGTGGTCGGCGACGTCCTCGCCCCACTCCGCGTACGCGCGCAGCACCACCTCGGTGTCGCTGCGCGTACGGAGGGCATGTCCTCTGCCGCGCAGCTCGGCCCGCAGCTCGTGGTGGTTGTAGACCTCGCCGCTGTAGCCGAGCACGAAGGCCGGCTCGTCGGGCCGGTCGGTCATCGGCTGCACCCCGCCTCCGAGATCGATGACGGCCAGGCGGCGGTGACCGATCGCGGCCTGTTCGCCGAGCCAGACGCCGCCGGCATCGGGACCGCGTGGCGTGAGGGTGGCGGTCATGGCCTTGATGACGGGGGCCTGAGTACGGGCGTCGCCGTGAAAGGACGCCCAGCCGGTGATTCCGCACATGGGGGGCCACTCCTTGTTCAGGTATGGGCGGCGGGCGCCGCGTCGATGGCCTTCTCGGGCGGATCGGCCCGGCGGCGGCCCGGAAGTGCCAGCAGCGGTACCGCGAGACAGGCGCCGGTGGCTGCCAGGGCGAGCCCGGCGTGTACGCCATCACCGGGTCCGGCAAGGCCCCAGACCGCGGTGGCCAGCGCCGGGCCGAGGGTGAAACCGAGGCTGCGGGCGAATTGCACCGTGGATCCGACGGTGGCGATCCGATCCGGTGGGGCGGCACCCATGACCAGGGCCTGGGTGGGACCGCCGTTGAGGCCCATGCCTGTACCGGCCAGTGCCAGCCGCCAGGCCACCTCCCACGATGACCAGCCATTGCCCAGCGGGACGAGCAGCAGCAGACCGGCGGCCGTGAGCAAGGCCCCGATGGCCGCCACCGGCCGCGCGCCGTACCGGTCGGCCAGGCGCCCGCCGAGCGGCCCGGCCAGGCCCATGCCGAGCGGGAAGGCGAGCACCGTGAGCCCGGTGGTCGTGGCACTGACGCCTTCGTCGCGCTGGAGGTGCAGGGCGACGACGTAGTGCATGGCGGCGAATCCGGCGGCCAGGGCGAGCACCGCTCCGTGCGCCCGGGACAGTCCCGGGACCCGCAGCACGCCGATGACCGGACGACACCCCGGACCACGCAGCCACCACCACAGCGGCGGAACGGCGGCGACCACAAGCACCAGCCACCCCGGATCGTTCGACGCCAGGGTCAGTGTCAGCAACAGCACCGCCACACCCGTGGCCACCAGCAGCGCATCCACCAGCGATCGCCGGTCGGGCCACCGCAGCCGACCGTCCCGCGGCATCGTCCTCCACGCCACGACCAGGGCGAGCGCACAAAAGGGAATCTTCACGAGGAAGACGGAGGGCCAGCCGAAGTGGTCCAGCAGCAGGCCACCCACGGCCGGTCCGGTCACCGCCCCCAGCGGCCCCAAGGTCGCAGGAACGCTCATCGCCCGCCCCCGCAGCTCCGGCCGTACCGAGCGCATCGCGAGCACAGGCATCAGCACGAACAACACCGCCCCGAACGCGCCCTGCGCAAAGCGGGCGGCGATCAACCAGGCCGCCCAGGGGGCGCAAGCGGCCAGGGCACTGCACAGGCCGAAGCCTGCGATCGCTGCCGCCACTGCGGAGCGCAGCCCCGCGCCGTCCAGCCACCGACCGGCCGGCAAAAGCAAGGCCACAACAGGCAGTTGATACGCCAGCGCCGCCCACTGGGCGGTCGCAGCGGACACGTGCAGGCCGTCGGCGATGTCCGCAAGTGCCACGTTGACGATGTTCATGTCGAGCATCGCCACGAAGGCCAACACCCCCGCAACGGCCACCAGCAGCCAGCGATCCTCACTGACGGGTTTGCGACCGGGTTGTTCCGACCCGGAATCGTCGAGTGTCACCCTTCCCCCTCACCGACGCGGGCCGCCGGGATGGCGGCCTCGAACAAGAAGTCGGAAGGAGACGACGGTGAGTTCCCACCCCCGCCCAAAAAACATACCGACCAGAAGGAGAGCTCCTCCGCCGATCACCCGAGACGGTCAGGTCTCGCAGGCGCTGGTGCCGGGCGCCGGAATCGGGAAAACCGCTGCGGAACTTCGGACACCGATCAGCCGACTACTGAAGTGCCGGGCTGGACTGAACACCCCGCCCCTGCCGATCCGAACCCTCACGTCAAAGCCGCACCGACATCCAGGAGTTGTGCCATGCCCCAGAAGCAGTACCACGTCACCGGAATGAGCTGCGAGCACTGCGTGGCGAGCATCAAAGAAGAGGTTTCGGAGGTGCCCGGTGTGAGCGAGGTTGTGGTCGATCTCGCCGCGGGCGCTGTCACGGTGCACGGCGCTGACCTCGACGACGAGCGGCTGCGTGCTGCCATCGTCGAGGCCGGGTACGGCGTCGACGACTCGATCGCCGCCTGACCTTGCTGCTGACGGAGGGCGGGCGGAACCACCCTCCCCCCCCCCCACCCTCCCCAACCTCATCCCCGGCTCGCCCCCCCCCAGGCCGCCGCGGCGGGGGCCGGGGCCGGATGGGGGAAAGCGATCAGCGGGTCGCCGGTCAGCGGGTGGTCGACCACGGCCGCCCGCACCCCGAAGACCTCGGCCATCAGCTCAGGCGTGAGGACGTCACGCGGTCTGCCGGAGGCGACCACAGCCCCGGCATGCAGCACGTGCAGCCGGTCACAGACCGACGCGGCCGCATTCAGGTCGTGCAGCGACACCAGAGTCGTACGGCACTGCGCACGCAGCAGGGCGAGCAGCTCCACCTGATGGCGGACGTCGAGATGGTTGGTCGGCTCGTCCAGCACCAGGACGTCCGGGTCCTGGGCGAACGCGCGGGCCAGCAGAACGCGTTGGCGCTCGCCCCCGGACAAGGCGGTGAAGCGGCGTCCGGCACAGCCGTCCATGCCGACGTCGGACAGGACCTTCGCAACGATGTCCCGGTCGGTGGCATCCTCCCCGGCAAAGGCCCGCTTGTAGGGCGTGCGCCCCATCGCGACGACCTCGCGCACGGTCAGCTCGAAGTCGCTCCCCCGCTCCTGCGGCAGGGCCGCAACGTGCCGCGCCGACTGGAGCGGGGGCATCTCCCTCAGGTCGGTGCCCCCCAGCAACACCCGCCCGGCGGTGGGCTTCAGGTGCCGGTAGACGGTGCGCAGGAGGCTGGACTTGCCGCTGCCGTTGGGCCCGACCAGGCCCGTGATCTCGCCCTCGACCGCCACCAGGTGGGCGCCGGCCACGACCGTACGGCCGGCATAGCCGACGTGCAGGTCCTCAATGTCGATCCTCAACTTCCGCTCCCCAGGCGCCGGTCCAGCAGATACAGGAGGGCCGGAGCCCCGATGAGCGAGGTGACGACGCCGACCGGCAGCTCCTGTGAGTCCATGGCCGTACGGCAGACAATGTCGACCACGACCATCAGCAGGGCGCCGAACAGCGCGGAGACGGGCAGGAGCCGTCGGTGGTCGCCGCCGACGAGGAGCCGACAGACGTGCGGCACCATCAGCGCGACGAAGGCGATCGCGCCGGAGACCGCGACCAGGACACCGGTCAGCACACTGGTCACCGTGAACAACTCGCGGCGCAGGCGGGTGACGTCGATGCCGAGTCCGGCTGCTGTCTCATCCCCCATCAGCAGCGCGTT
Source organism: Streptomyces sp. NPDC048434 (assembly GCF_043200375.1). Lineage (NCBI taxonomy): Bacteria > Bacillati > Actinomycetota > Actinomycetes > Kitasatosporales > Streptomycetaceae > Streptomyces > Streptomyces sp. NPDC048434. Next base: position 9,956 of record NZ_JBICXQ010000061.1, read on the forward strand.
CAGCCCCCGGGCCCGCGCCTGTAGCCACAGCAGGGCCACCGGAACAGCCACCGCGGGTACCGCGAGCAGCTCCCAGTTCGCCCCGCTGAGGCTGCCCATGAGCCAGAACAGCACACTGTGGGTCTGCTGCTCGTCCCCGGTCTGGAGCACGAGGTAGCTGGTGAACCCGGAAAGGAACTGCCCGATGGCCACCCCGGCCAGCACCAGCCGGAGCGGCGCGAAGCCCCCACCGCGCCGGGCGATCACCCATACGAGTGCGAAGGTGGCCAGGGCTCCGGCAAAGGCCGCACCGGACAGGCCCAACCCGAGCGCGCCGCCCGCTCCCAGGCCGAGCACGATGGCGGTAACCGCTCCGAGGGAGGCGCCGTTGGAGATGCCCAGCAGGTACGGGTCGGCCAGGGGATTGCGCACCAGCGCTTGTACAGCCGTACCGACAATACCGAGACCGGACCCGACGAGTGCCGCCAACAGAGCGCGCGGGACGCGCAGTTGCCAGACGATCAGATCGTTTGTGCCGGGGCGTGGTGCCTCGCCGCCGAGCCGCCGCCACACCACGCCCCACACCTCACCGGGCGGGATGGACGTCGACCCCCAAGCCACGGCCGCCGTCAACGCTGCCAGCAGAACCACCCCCAGGACCGCCATCAGCGGCCCGACAGGCACGCTGCGCGCGTCCGGAGCGGCGTCCGCGGCGGTACGGCGCAACAATGTGGAGGCCACGGCTAGCCGACCTTGCCGGGGTAGAGGGTCTTGGCGATCTCCTTGACCGTTTCGGCGTTCCGGACGCCGGCGATGGTGGTCTGCTCGGAGCCGATGTGCAGGAAGTGGCCCTCCTTGACCGCCTTCAGGCCCTTGGTGGCCGCATTGGACTTCAGCCACTTCTCGGCGTCGCCGAATGCCTTCTCGTTCGCGGCCTCGCTGCCCCGATTACGAACGCCGACTTGGATCCAGTCCGGGTTCTTCGCGATCACCTTCTCCCAGTCGACCTGCTTGTAGTCGCCGTTGCAGTCGGCGAAGACGTTGCGGGCGCCGGCCAGCGTGATCACGGCGTTGGCCACCTGGCGGTTGCAGGTGACGCTGGGCTGCTTGGTGCCGGCGTCGTAGTCGAAGAAGAAGTACGTCGGCCGCTTGCTCTCGGCCGTTCCACCGACCGCCTTCTGGACGGCGTCGACCGTCTCCTTCATCCCGGCGACGAGTTCCTTCGCCTTCGCGCTCGTGCCGGTGACCGCACCGAGGGCCGTGATGTCGGCCTCGACGGCGGACAGGTCGGTGACCGGGCTCTTGCCCGTCGCGGCGCAAGCGGTGGACTTCAGGTAGATGTGCTTGATCCCGGCCGCCTTGAACTCCTCCTCGGTCGGCGCATCCCCCATTCCGCCGCCCATGCTCCCCATCGAGGCGAAGGTGTCGATGTACAGATCGGCGCCGGAACCGAGCAGCTTCTCCTTCGGGATCACACTCCGGCTGAGCACCTTCACCTTCTGCGCCTGCCCGTCCAACTCGCCGGGCAGCGCGCCCTTACCAGGCGGGAAGCCCGTGCCGATGACCTTGTCGCCTGCACCCAGGCGGAGCAGCAGCTCCAAGCTGGAGGCGTTGCTGGTGACGATCTTCTTCGAGGCTGCGGAGAAGGTGGTCTTGGCGCCCATGCAGTCGGTGATGGTCGCCGGGTGGGCACCGGAGACGGCGCTCCCGTCCTTCCCCACGGTCTTGTCCGCCGTGTCCTTCCCCCCACCGCCGCAGCCCGCCGCCAGCAGGCAGCCCAGCACGACGGCCGCCGTACCGCCCCACACACGAGAACGCATCGAACAACTCCCGGATCCACTCGGCACGCGGGCGAACCTCCGTCACCCGATCCAGTAGTCGGAGCGAACCCGCTCTGAGTTCCCGACCAGTGGAAAGCAAACGCATGAGATCCGCTTCTGGCGACGACGAGGATGTCGGCGCCGACTTGCTTCCGGTCGGCACCAACGCCCTCGTACCCATGGGCTCAGGTCGGCACGGCGGGCTCGTCCGCCTGGTCCAGGGGTCCATCAGGGTCGCCCGAGCACGGGAGACGCGGGAGCGGAGCGTGCCGACCGGGCAGTCGCTGACCTCGGCCGCTTCCGCGTAGGGCAGGCCGAGGAGCTGGGTGAGGATGAACGCTTCCCGGCCTGCCCTACGCGGAAGCGATGCGCCGATCCCCACGCAAAGAACCCGTGACTTCTGACTGGGGAACGTCGGCACTAGTGGAGGTGGAACAGGAGGAGCAAGCCCCCCACGAGCATCAAGGGCAGACCCATGGCACGCAGGGCTTCAGGCCGCGCGAAGAGAACGGGCACGTATGGCGTCTCAAGGAGTCCGTTCCTCCAAAGAGTCTCGCGGTGCCGATCAGCCGCCCTTTTCTGTATCCGCTCGCACCTACGCCTGATGAAACCACCCACATCGAAGAGTACGCAGGCCCCCACCATGAGGTACACCATCGCAAGCCCGATATCCATGGCAGCCACACTACGGCGCGCTCCCGAGCGGGACCGCCATCGGACCGAAGGGCTAGACCGCCACCGGGCCGAACGGCTCGGCCGGCATCGGGGCTGACGGCGAATCCTGCCTCGGCGCCCCCAGGCCCTACTCCTCGGCACTGAGGGCACCTTCTTCGCCTGCGCTTCGGGCCCCGCAGGCGGAGGTGGTCCGAGGCCGGACATGGGGTTGACGAACACCACCCGGTGCTCTCCTCGCAGGCGGAGGCGAACGCGCCGTCACCGTCACGGCCTGGGAGGAACCGGTCGTTCGGACGCGGCCGTCGAACTCCTGCTCACCGTCAGCGCATGGGGGCTGTTTTGGCGCTCGGCCCCCAGTCCGCCCAGACGAGGTTCATGGACACGCCACCCGGCGTTGTGGGCGGCGATGTCGTCCTTGTTGGGCCAGAAGTGCGGCTCGACGCCCTTGCTTCGGTAGGCGGACCGCGTCGGGTACGGCAGTGGAGCCGCCTGGGCACCAGCAGTGGCGTCACCATTCGCATCAACCTGGCGGATCGAAACGGATGTCATGCCACGCCCTCGTGCACATTGCTCGGTTGCCCTCGAAGCTCGTCCGTTGCCGCCTGGGCCACGGGTACCCGTCGAGCGTCTGCAGCAGGTCAGCGTGTGGTGCGGGTGTACGGCCGGGACATACCGTCGCGCCGGGCAGTGGCCGACGGTGACGTCCGGTCGGTTCAGCGGATGAAGTCGACCTCTGGGTAGTGGCGCGAGGGGCCGTCGAGCAGGTGGCTGTTCCGATGGCGCAGGTGCTTGTCGAAGAAGGCGGCGACGTAGGTGCGTTGGACCTCGATGGAGCGGTTGGGGTCGATCGTGCCGAGTGCCTGCTGCATTACTTCCGGGGTTATCCCGAATGCGCCCGGTGCCTGGGGGAACAGGACCTGGTTGTCGACGAAGGAGTTGTGCCCGGAGCCGCGCAGCTTCAGGTCGAGCCGCTCTCCGTGCAGGTTTTCCCAGAGCCGCGCCCAGCTCCGGTCGCTGTTGCGGTTGTGGTGCTCGGAACTGAACAGCATGTAGGGGCGGTCGAGCCGCTGGTGGACCGACGAGCCGAAGAGCTGGCCGTCCAGGTTCACGCCGGCGTCGATCCTGGAGTCCTCGTGCATGGCGGCGGCCACTGAGCCGCCGCCGAGGGAAGCGCCGAACATCCCGATGTGTTTCGTGCTCACGGCCTGGGTCAGCCCGTGGGGGAGCGGCTTGTGTTCCACATCCGGGTTGTGGCCGCGGGCGATCTCGGCCAGCTGGTTGATGACGAAGTGGGTGTCCGCCGCCCGGACGTCGATCAAGTCGCGCGATTTGGAGCCTGGCGGCAGCATGCTCACCTCATGTCGCCCGCCAGGGAACACCACATCGCCGGTGTCGTGGGTGTGGTCGATGGTGACGACCAAGTAGCCGCGGCTGGCCAGGTCCTGAACCAGTGCCGTGCCCGTCGCACGGTTCCCACGCCCGCCGGGCGAGTACAGCAGCACCGGCAGCTTGCCGGCCTTGCGGCCGACCGGGGCACCGGTGTGCCCGGCAGTGGTGGGCAGGGTCACCCCGCCCGGCAGCACCTGCTGGCTGACCGGGAGCTGCGCGGCGGGATAGCGGCTGGTGTGCGTGGCCGGATACCACAGCGAGACCATCAACTCGCGCTGCTGCCCGGGCACCCACGGATCCGCGCGTTTCGCGTCACGCAGGTGGAGGTCGACGGTTCCGACGCCATAGCGCCCGGTCGGGGCGGGGAGAGTCAGCTGACCCGGGGCCGGCGCCGCGTCCAAGGCCGCAGCCCGGACCGGGGGTTGCGCCGCGTCCAAGGCCGCCGC
>NZ_JBICXQ010000062.1:0-12143 GCF_043200375.1 Streptomyces sp. NPDC048434
CACCCACGTCGTCCTCAGGCGCAGAGCTCCGTGGAAGGCCGCGATAGCCACGCCGATCGACAAGAACCGCCTCACCTTTGCCCTGCCGTGGGAGGACCAGCTGCTACTGGGCACCACCGACGAGGCCTACGAGGGCGACCCGGCGGAGGTGCGCGCCACCGGGGCCGACATCCAGCAGATCCTGGACGAGGCCGCGCTGTCGGTACGCGACGAGCACCTGTCGCGCGACCTGATCACGTACACCTTCGCGGGTCTGCGGGCGCTGCCCGGCGGGCCGGGCGGGGTGGAGTCGACAAAACGCAAGACGGTCGTCACCGAAGGGTGCGGTGGCATGCTGTCGGTCGCGGGCGGCAAGTGCACGACCTACCGCCACATCGGCCGTACGGTGCTGCGGAAAGTGGCGCAGCTGCACCACTCCCTCACCGGCGATATGAAGCCGGTGTCCCACCCGCCACCACGGGTACCGCTGCCCGGCCTCGCCGACCCCAACGAGGTCGCGCACCGGCTGCTGGTCCACCGGAGGCGGGCGCGCAGATGGACCCGCTGACCGCGCGCCACCTGGCCACCCACTACGGGTCGCTGTCCTTCGACATCGCCCACCTGGTCAGCGAGGACCCGGCCCTGGGCGAGCGGATCCACCCCGATGGCCCGGAGATCTGGGCACAGGTCGTCTCTGCACGAGACCACGAGTGGGCGGAGACCGTCGACGACGTGCTGCGCCGCCGTACGACGCTGACGGTCCGCGGTCTCGGCACGGACGAGGTCCGCGCCGGCGTCCAGGACCTGCTTGTACAGAAGGACTGATGCGGTGAAGGCACCGGACCGGAACCGACACCCGAGTGGGAATCCATCTTCAATGTCACGATCACACGGCGCCGTTGCCGAAGTGTCACCGGCCGACGGCAGTCCGTGCCGGGAGAATCGGACGCAGCCGCCGGAGGGACAGATGCCACACATATGGGGAGTGCGCACGACCTGGCGCACGGTCGGCGACGGCGAGTTCTTCTGCCCCGGCTGCGGCGGCGACCGTAGCTACCTGCGCCGCATCGGCCGCCATCGGTTCGCTCTCCTCGGCATCCCCCTCCTCCCCCGCGGCACCGCGGGAACCGTGGTCGAATGCGCCGCCTGCCGGACCTGCTTCCGGACCGACGTCCTCGGCCACCCCACCACCACCCGCTTCTCAGCGATGCTCCGCGACGCCGTGCACACCGTCGCCCACGCCGTTCTCGCCGCCGGAAAGGAGGGCATCGATGGCAGCGGCACCGCGCTCACCATCGAACTCCACGAGGTCCTCGACCCGCTCGCCCCTCACCTGGCCCCCGCCGGGAGCGAGGACATCCTGCTGCAGGGCGCCCGCATCGCCCTGGCCGACGGACCGTACACCCCCAGCGAGCACCAAACCCTGGCCGCGGTCGGCCGGGCCCTGCTCCTCAGCCACGAGGACACCGAACGACTGCTGGCCATCGCGGCCCGTACGCCGTCGTAAGGCCGTATGTGTCCTCTGCCTGACAGCGAGTGCGACGAGCAGTGCGGCCAGCCTCAGCGTAAGGAAGGAAGACGGCGTCAGGAAAACAACGCCGTCGCGACGGGAGAAGGGCCTCCCCCATGCACCACGCGCACGCCAGTCCCTCCGCGGCTGTCCCCCCGGGACCCCAAGGACGCGCCCCCGCCGGCACATCGACACCGGCGCCGCTTCTGCTTCCTGAACCAGGATGCCGGCACGCCGTGATCGCCCTGCCCGCCGAGAAGAGCCACGTGCGCACCGTACGCCGCTTCGTCCTGGCTCACCTGAACCGCTGGGGTGTGACCGAAGAAGACCGGGACCGCATCGACGCCGGCGTGTGGCGGGCTGGGGGGGGGGAGAGGGCCAGGTGACCCGGCCCTCCTACCCGGCTGTTACGACCAGCCCTGCTTCACCTCGGCGGGGGCGGTGTTCCAGCTCTTGGGTATGAACGTGATGACGTAGGTTCCGCGGTCGAAATCCGCGTACCCGGCAGACCAGTTCCGGAACCTGCTCTCGTATACGTTCATGGGGCCCAGGCCGCTGTTGGGCGCGTGATAGTGGTTGGCGTGGGTCCATACGGTTTTGTCGGCATCCGCTTCCGTCTGAGCCCCAAACCAGCCGTAGTCGAAATTGACCCAACTTTCGCCAGGTTGGGCGGGACTGCGCGGAATATTCCTGTCCTTCGACATGTCGACCAGGCCTGTGCCCTGGTCGGGGCGGAAGGCATCCGGGTCGCCGTACTTCCTCTTGTCAGAGGAGCCCCGCTGGTCCTGCCCGCTCCAGAAGTGTTTCGAGTAGACCACCGCCTTCATCTTGGATGGGTCGTAGTTGCCTCCATCTCTTTCCTTGAAGGACGGCGTATTCCTCAGCGCCGAGTAAAAGTTCGAGCGGCTGTCCTCGTATCGCAGAGCGACATTTTAGTTCGCGAGCACTGTCTTGAGGTTGTCTATGTAAGTCCCCTCGTCGTGCGCATTATCCAGGGCCGTGTTCATGACTGACGCCACATCACGCGCCCGCTTGAAACCCTTCCCCTCGTCGAAACTGTCCTTGACGATGCGCCCCTCAAACTCGGCTTGCGTCTCATTGGGGCGTGGTCTGCTGTTTTCCAGGTTACTCTTGTACTTGTTCTCGTCGAAGAACGCGAACGCCAATTTGTTCGTCGGGTAGGGGCCAGAATTGACCCAGGTGATGCCGACGCAGCCGTAGGACAGCTTTTCCCGCTGCTCTTCGGTCATTTGCTGTTGGTTGCCGTCGCGGTGACTGTAGACCTGCTGCCACTTGCGTATGTAGTTGTTGACGACCGTAGTGGCCCTACCTCCGTAGGCCCGGTACGCGTCAGGCGTCCGGTTGAGCGGCTCGGCGGGAGGGGTCACCCTCTCGTCGAGAGCGTCGGGGGCCCGGAAGAGCGCACTGGCGCTCGGCGGCAATTCCGCCAGAGAATTGCCAGGTTGACCCGCAGTCAGGGCTCTTTTGTTCAGTGCGTTGATGTTCTTGACGTCCTCCGCCGTAAGACCGTGCGTTTCGGCGTAGGACCCCTCCCTTTCCCCGTCGCCGCCGCTGGCGGCATGGCTGACCGACGGCATGACTCCAGCGGTGCATATCACCGCACTCACAGTGGCGAAGGCGAGTAAACTCCGACGTTTGTACATGAAAATCAGTACTCCCTTGTTGTGGAATCTCGTGAAACGGGGCATGCCGGCGAACGACGCAATGAGGGTTTGCGGTAAGCAACCGCTCCGTGACCTCAGCCGCACTGTCCTGGGTCGCTGCGCCGGCAACAGGAAGGAACGCCGCCACGAGGCGGAAAGCGATGCGGCAAAGGCGGGAGACGGCGGTGGCGGCGCGGCCGAGCCGGCCATGACCTGGTGGCCGGCGGGCCGCCCGGGTCAGGCGGCACCGGTGCCTCGCTACATCAGCGTCGCCGCCGAGGCGACGACGCGGGCCCGGCCCGGGGGGCCGAGGTCGCCGTAGCGGACCTCGACGCGGGGATGGGAGCGCATGAAGTCGGTGTCGCCCCGGCGGACCTGGCCGGGATGGCCGACAGCGGCGGTCGCCGGGGCGACGGGGGGCGGGGCGGCCGCCTGGGCTCCCTGGGCGAGGGGCAGGGCGGGGGCGCCGGTCACGGCGACGACAGGGAGAGCACGCAAAGCGATTGGGCGTATCACGTATCGGCTCCTGGATGAGTGATCAGGTAGATACGAGCAGTGATCATGCCCCCGCACCAACTCCCCGGCAACGTCGCGGTCTTACAATCGGCCAATCTGTCACGTAGGACGTATCTGGCCATGTTTCCGAGCCGGCCTGTGGGGATGCGATGCGGCAGCGTTCCCCTGCTCCTGGCGTGTGGTTCGCGGCGAGGCCGGTACCGATGTTGTCGAGAATCCCATGGTGCGGTTGAAGCCGTCGTCGACCGGGACGAAGAGCCCCATTCAGCGGGGTGAACCGGCTACGGGAACTCCGCCAACACGCTCGGGGCCGCAGTCGAACAGGCCATCGCCCACCTGAAGCTCTGGAAGATCTTCGCCACCCGCTACGGGAAGCACCCACTGAAGCGGTGGTCCCGCCCAGCTCGCCGTCGAGCGCCTCGGTGCGGCCAACTGGCCCCGATGCGCCGGGCGGTGCGCACCGACAGAGCCCCATCAACGGCAGCAGCGAGACAGCCAGGCACAGGCGCAGCACCGAGGAACGAGACGTCACATAGGGAATCGATCCGGTCGAGTGTGGGCCGGCAACTAGTAGGGCTTGGTCAGGTTGGTGCGGGGTCGGGGATGTCGCGGTGACAGGTGGGGCAGGCGCCGGTCCAGATCGCGAGGAGTAACTGCACCTCGCGGACGACTCGGTAATGGCTCAGGCCGACGCCGTCTCTTTTGGGGATCGGGTCAGTCGCTGGAGGGTGCAGAAAGCGTGGGCCGCCGAGACGAGGGTGACGTGGTGGTGCCAGCCCGGCCAGGTGCGGCCCTCGAAATGGGCCAAACCCAGGGCCTGTTTCATCTCGCGGTAGTCGTTTTCGATGCGCCAGCGGAGCTTCGCAGTGCGGACGAGGGTGGGCAGCGGGGTGTTCTCGGGCAGGTTGGACAGCCAGAACTGCACGGGCTCGTCCTGGTCGGCGGGCCATTCGGCCAGCAGCCAGCGCACCGGCAGTTCGACGCCGGTCGTGGCTTTGCGGATCTCGCGTCCGGCGGGCCGGATGCGCAGGGCAACGAAGCGGGAGTACATGCGCTTGTGGCCGCTTCGGCCACTGCCGGGCCGCGAACCCTCCCTCCACTGCACCGGCCGCGCGGAAGACTTGCCAGCCGCGATGACCAGGCTCTTCACCCTCTGGGCCGGCTCGGGGTAGGCCGGGACCGGCCGTCGGCCCCGGCCGTTGTAGTCCGGGGTGCCCGGCCGTGCGTGCTCGGGTTGCGCGGTGGTCGTGGTCGAGATGCCCACCACGTAGTCGAGACCGCGGTCCTCCAGGCCGAGCCGGAAGGCGGCAGTGTCCCCGTAGCCGCCGTCGGCGATGGCCAGGGGGACATCAAGGCCCCAGGACCGGGTCTCGTCGATCATGTCGAGGGCCAGCTGCCACTTCTCGACATGGCCCACCTGGGCGGGGATGGCGCACTTCTCACGGCGGGCCACCTTGACCGGATCCGCCTTCGGCGATGCAGGGTCCCAGCTCTCGGGCAGGAACAGACGCCAGTTCACCGCCGCCGAAGCGCCGTTGGAGGCCAGATGCAGTGACACACCGGCCTGGCAGTTGGTGACCTTCCCCGCGGTCCCGGTGTATTGCCTGGTCACACACGCGGACGCGTCGCCGTCCTTGAGGAACCCGGTGTCATCGATGATCAGTGCGGTGGGCTTGATGGCCTGCTGCATGCACGAGGCGAGGCGGGCCCGGACATGCGCCGCATGCCACGGACTGGAGGTGACGAAATGGGCCAGGGCCTGCCGGTTGCCGGCCTGGCCCAGCCGTGCGGCCATCGGCTCCACTGACTTGCGCCCGCCCTCCAGCAGCAGCCCCCGCAGATAGACCGCACCCCACCGGCGCTGATCCACCCGCCCGAACGGCTCGAACATCTCCGCCGCGAAGTCCTCCAGATCACACCGGACCGCGGCCAACTCCCCACCCAGCACACCCGATCAACGACACCACCGATCAAGAAGACACGCCGCCGCCACACCAACCTGACCAAGCCCTACTAGTGTCCTGAGTCAGTAATTCGCCTATGGTTCTAGGATGGCTCGTCCGGGACCGAAGCTTGTGCCGTTGGACCTGACTGCTGTGGAACGCACCGAGTTGGGGCGGTGGGTGCGGCGGCGGAAAGGTGCTCAAGACATGGCTCTTCGGGCCGGTCTGATCCTGGCGTGTGAAGCGGTGGGTGAGGATGGGTTCCCTGTTTCGACGAAATCGGTCGCCGACGAGATGGGGGTGACGCGGGAGACGGTGTCGAAATGGCGGAAGCGTTTTCTTGCCGACAGGCTCGCCGGGCTGGAAGACGAACCGCGTCCAAGCCGGCCTCGCACCGTCTTGGACGAGCAGGTCGCTGACTTGATCGCGCGGACTTTGGAGTCGAAGCCGGAGAGCGCCACGCACTGGTCGACTCGGTCCATGGCGAAAAAGACGGGTCTGTCTCAGTCTACTGTTGCCCGCGTGTGGCGGGCTTTCGGGCTGCAGCCGCACCGTTCCGAGACGTTCAAGCTGTCCACGGATCCGTTCTTCGTCGACAAAGTCCACGACGTTGTCGGCCTGTATCTCGATCCGCCCGAACGGGCTCTTGTGCTGTGTGTGGACGAGAAGTCGCAGATCCAGGCCCTGGACCGGTCTCAGCCGGTCCTCCCCATGATGCCCGGAGTCCCGGAGCGGGCCACGCACGACTACGTCCGCCCCGGCACCACCACCCTCTTCGCAGCGTTCGACGCCGCCTCCGGCCGGGTCATCGGCTCCCTTCACCGGCGCCACCGTTCGGCGGAGTTCAGGAAGTTCCTCACCAAGCTCGCCCGAGAGATCCCAGACGACCTCGAAGTCCACCTCGTCTGTGACAACTACGCGACCCACAAGACACCCGACATCAAAAGGTGGCTCCTGGCCCATCCCAGATTCCACATGCACTTCACGCCTACCAGCTCCTCCTGGCTGAACCTCGTAGAGCGATGGTTCGCAGAGCTGACGAACAAACAGATACGCCGCGGAGTCCACAAAACCGTCCAGGCGCTGGAGAAAGACATCCGCACCTGGATCATCACCTGGAACGAAAACCCCAAGCCCTTCATCTGGATCAAGACAGCCGACCAGATCCTCGAAGCGCTCGCTTCATACTGTGAACGAATTACTGACTCAGGACACTAGTACTGCAACGGTGTTTGTTCTGATGGCTGGGCAGTTTTATGGGCTGTGTCCGCGTCGTGTGTAGTGACTGATGCGGGCCTGGTGTTGTCGTTTTCGCCGCCAGTGTGACCAGTGCAGGATGTGGTGGACGGGTGTGGGTTGGCGGTCGGTGAGGCGGGTGATCAGGCGTCTGATCTCGGCGAGGCTGAGATGGACGAGCTCGGAGGATCCGTTTCTGCTTTCCCTGCATCAAGTTCACGGGCCCGCAGGACGGTCAGGCAGGCGTGTGCTGCCATGGCCAGGGTGATGTGGCGGTGCCAGCCCGGATAGCGGCGGACTTGGTAGTCGTCCAGGCCGCACTCCTGCTTCGCCGTCTGGAAGCATTCTTCGACGGCCCACCGACTGCCGGCGATATGGATCAACTCGTCCAGCGTGGTGCCGGCCGGGCAGTAGGCGATGTAGTAGGAGATCTCCTCGGGCCGGCTGACACTGCGGCGGGCGACAACCCAGTGTTGGCGGTCCTCGCGGTGCCAGGGTCGGACTTCGACGCGGGCCCAGTCGAACACCCGCGGTCCGTGGGCGCCACGTCCGCACGAGCGGCGTTTCCATTTCTGTCTGGGCAGGCCGGTGAACAGGTCGTGGACGGGGTGGTCGAGGGCCCAGCGGGTGACGACGGTGTCGTGCCGGGTGGTGGCCATGACGTGGAAGACATCGGCCTGCTCCAGCTCATGGCGCCAGCCCTTGCTGAAGCCGTAGGCGGCATCCGCTGTCACCCACCGGAACGGGATCTTGTCCGCGATCGCGCGGCGGACCATCTTTTTGGCCATGACGACCTTGGTCTCGAAGCCGACCGCATCGTCGATGCCGGCCCTGCGACAGCGTTCGCGGTCGTCGGTCCAGGAGGTGGGCAGATACAGCCGGCGGTCGATCAGCGTCCGGCCGGATGAGGTTGCGTAGGCGAGGAAGACGCCGACCTGGCAGTTCTCCGTCCGCCCAGCGGTCCCGGAGTACTGCCGCTGCACCCCTGCCGAACGGGTCCCCTTCTTCAGGAAGCCGGTGTCGTCCACGATGAGCACCGCGTCCTGGTCGCCGAGGTGCTCGACGACGTAGTCGCGCACATCCTCGAGGACCTCATCGGCTTCCCACTCGATCCGGTTCAGCAGCCGATGGATACGGTCCGGAGCAGCATGACCGGCCTGTTCGGCCAGGGTCCAGCCGTTCTTGCGCTCCAGTGGAGCGATCAGTCCCCGTATATAGGCAAGCGCCGACTCCCGCGGCTCCGTCCTGGAAAACCTGTGCACGAACCGGTTGTGCACAGCGTCCAGTTCACCGGCCCACATCCTGACAGCAGCAAGGTCCCCACCCATGACCAGACCAACGACCCGTCTGCCCAACCGTCACGACAAACACCGTTGCAGTACTAAGAGGTTGTTCTCCTCGTCATCGACGTGCGCGGGCCTCGGTGTGCAACTCGCGTACCAGCCGGTCGAAGTCCTCGTCCGTGGCCTCGCGCTGCTGGAGGTCGTTGAGCAGCTGCTCGACGCGGGCGTGGTCTTCGAGCTCCTTGTCCGCCAGCGCATCGCCCTCCTCCAGGTGTTCACGTACCGCGGGGTAGACGTATTGCTCCTCGGCGACGGAGTGGCGTACCAGCTCGACCGTCAGCGCATCCATCAGCCGTTTACGGTCCTCACCACCAGGAGGGGCGTCATTGAACTGCTCGAAGAGGTCATCGACCTCACGGTGGTCGGTGGTCAGCTCCGCAATCACATCGCCGCCATGCCCCCCGGCACACCGCCTCTCAGCGCGGCAGCCGGCCTCTCCGACTGTCGCAACACGGGTTCCCAGGCCGAGGCTGCGTTAATACCGCTGTGTACGCAATTGCCCCACCACCGGCCGGCTCATGCCCTTCACATCTCTACGCACCGCGCTGCTCCCGTGGTGCCAGGGGACAACAGGGCCGCGTTGCGGTTCTCCGTTGCACCCACCACGTTGCGCACTCGCCATCGCGCCAGTGCGGCGCTGCTCAGCAGCTGGGGCAGACCGACGACCAGCTCGGCCGCTGCTCATAGCCGACGCGAGGGACGGGGGGCCAGCATCGCGGTAGAGCTGACGGACGTCGCCAACGATGTCGTCGTGGTCGCTCAGGTCGATGTAGTTGGGGTCGACGGCGTGCCTGATGAGGCCGAAGAGCATGTGCATCTGTTTCTTCTCCGCCGCGTCAGTGCTGTCTTTCAGGCACTCGGCGAGCAGGCCGGGCCAGGGCATGCGGACGAGTGCCGGAAGGGGCGTGCCTGCCCTTTCGGCGAGTTCGGCGGCCCGAGCGTTGACGCTCGCTGCGTTGGTGGACCGGTCTGCGCGCTGCTGCAGATCGGGGATGGCCAGGAGCCGGCGGGCCAGGGCGACGATCTCGTCCTGGTGCCGGGCGGCCCACCGGGCCTCGGCGCCACGGTCGCGCTGGGACCGGTAGTAATCCACGCGGTCGGCTTGGCTCAGGGGGTCGCCGTAGGTGTCGTCGAGGTCGGTGCGCAGTTGCAGGGTAACGGCGCTCGGCGGCCTGGTGGGTGCGCATCTCCAGCGCAGTGGCCACCCGCGCCCAGGTGACCTGCTTGGCGCGCACCGCGCCGATGCGTCCCTCATCGAGCTGTAGCTTGTCGCGCAGCGTCCGGATCACCAGCAGCGCGGCGAGCAGATCCGTCTCGGTGGCCTCATCTGCCGCCTGCCGTTCGATGAGCCGGGTCACCAAGTCGTACTTGGCCGCCACTTCGCTCAGGAGTCCGCTGGTTCGCAGTGTGGTGACGGCTCTGGCCACCTCGCCAGCCCACTCATCCTGCTGCAAAGGCTGCGGGGTCCGCAGGTGCTGCCACGCGTAATGGCGATTGGATTCCGCCCCGAGGTATTCGGATGATGTCGTATGCCGGACCACTTTCCCTGTAGAACGTCGGCCGCGTCGGCGTCGGGCAGATAGGCCGGGGCGACTTCGAGCATCAGCTCCCCGATCGCGTGGGTGCTGGCGGCTATAACGGTGATCCGCCGGGGTGGCCAGGCGCTGCTGCGCCAGGAGCAAGGCAGTGGACGACGAGCAGCGTGGGCGCTGGCAACGGAGCGGCAGCGGCCATACACCGAGCAGGAGGCCACCCAGGTCCTCACCCTGCACGCGGCGCTGCGCAAGGCGCTGCCGCAGCACCGCCGTGAGCTGGACGAGATCATCGCACTCGCTGCCCGCCCGGCTGCAGCCGGCCCGGATCGACCGGCCGCACCCGCCACTGTGGCCACTGCCGCTCCCCCCGCCGGACCTCGGACTACGACTTGGTCAGCTCCTTGAGCCGGCCGCATAGACGGCCGCGACGCGGGCCGCCTCCTCCGGATCAGCAGTCGCCAGCTGCGCCTGGTCATCGAGAGCGGCCTGCCGGGCGGCCTTCAGCTCCTCCATACGCGCCTCGTCGGACACCGGCGCCCGGTGCTCGGCGGCGATCTGGGCGGCGTACCAGCTCACCACCGCCCGGACGGCATCGAACGCCTGCTGGTCTTCATCTCCCTCCAGCGCGGAGAAGTCAGGGACGTTGGGGTCGGACACAGCGACCACCTCCTTGGGATCTTGAAAGGGAACCCGCCATTGTCCTACCGGCCTGACCAGCACGGCAGCCGCCTGACCGGCCGCGTAGCGGGGAAAGGCGGGAAGCCCTGCTGCGGCAGCCTCCCCGCGCAAGGGATGCTTGTCCAAAGGCCCGCCGCGCAACGTAGGTTGGGCCGGGTTGATCATCTACCGGGGGGGTGAAGTGGCTGGACGAGATCTGCGGCCGCCGTTCAGCACCAACGACCGCGGGCTGACGACAGCAGAGGCATTCACCAACCGTCATACGCAGTGGGACCTGGTCACGCACGCACTCGCCGCACACCGCCGACCGCGCCTTCGACGCCGACGACTTCGAAGCGCCCCGCAACAACGTGCTGGTGTTCCACGGCGTCGGCGGCACCGGCAAGACGACGCTGTCGCGCGAAATGGAGGCCTCGCTCGCCGACGTCGGCCACCGGCCCGCACAGTGGGGCGCCCCGGCCTGGTCCGGCGAGCGGATCTTGCCCGTACGGATCGACCTCTCCCGCTCTGCCAGCACCGATCCGGGCAGCGCTCGCCGAGCTCGGCCGCCGCTTGCCCGCCTTCGACGTGGCGCTGCGCCGGTACTGGGAGCACCAGCATCCCGGCGAGCCGCTGGAGAAATACCTGCGCCGCGGCGGACTGGCGAGCCGGTTCGGGAAGGCTCTGCCGCAGCAGGTGCAGTCCGCGCTCGGCGACGTCGCCCAGGCGCTGCTGCTGCCGGGAACCGTCGGCACCGCGATCGGCCAGGTGACCGGCTCGCTGGTGCGGGCTCTTCGCGAGCGCCGGCAGTCGGTGCGGGCGCTGGCCGGCTGTGCCCGGCTCGCTGACCTCCTGGAGGCCGAGCCAGAGCTGGACGCGCTCTCCTTCTACCCGCACCTGCTGGCCTGGGAGCTCGCCCAACTTCCCGCGGACAAGGCCGTGACACCGGTGATCTTGCTGGACGCCTTCGAGGAGATCGGCGACCGCACCCACCGCGACCTGGAGCGGCTCCTGCAACGCGTCGTGTGGCTGATGCCGAACGCCTTCTTCGTCGTCACCGGCCGCAGCCGGCTGCAGTGGGCCGACGAAGCCCTGCAAGGCCAGCTCGACTGGACCAGCCCCACGGCGAGGGTGAGCCTGGCCGGAGCGGGACCGCCGCGCACCCGTCCCGTGGGCGATGCCGACTATCTCTCCACCTGGGCCGTAGAAATCTGTGTCGGCCGGAGTAGACATTGGGTCGTGGTGTGGCTATGGTTTCTCTCGTAGCCAGAGAGACAGCAGGGCCCGACAGAGACGAACTGCCGGGCAGCATTATCCGCAGTTGCAGTTCGCAAGACGGTGCGGTGGTGGAGTTTCGAAGCCACGGTTGTTGCAGGACGGCGACGGGACTGACGGCCGGACCGGGCGGCCCGCAGTGATCAGGGGCCGCCGCGAGCAGTACCGCAGTTCACGCAGTAGCAGTACTCAGCAGTGAAGTTAAGTGAGCAGCACCTCGGTGAAGGCGTCGACTGCGGACGCGCGCACCGGGAGGTTCGGCAGTGGGGTTCTAAGCCAGAGCAAACGCAGGACGGGCAACGGGGCTGGCTGCCGAAGGTGGTGCTGTTACAGGCCGCCGAGCAATGCGCAGGACAGTAGTAGGTAAGTGATTGATCTCAGAGGGAAGAACGGAGGAGCCAGGCGCCATCAGGATCGCCCGGGCGGAGTCTTGAGCCCGGGTACCGCAGGACATCGGTAGTGAGGTGGTCTCCGGTCAAGCAACC
>NZ_JBICXQ010000063.1:0-10630 GCF_043200375.1 Streptomyces sp. NPDC048434
GGCGACATAGCGCACCAGGGAGAGGTTCATCTCGATGAGGGTGTTCCGCGCGTACTGGTACTCGGGGGTCCCCTCGTCCAGTTCCTGCAGCCGCAACAGGAACTGCTTGGACAACTCCCGTGCGTCGGAAGGAGCAACGCGCTGCGGAACCTGGATCTGCGGCAGCACCGTCGGAGCCGGAACGGCACACACCTTCGACGAGGTCTCGGGCGCCGTTCCTACCGTCAAGGTGCTGTTGCTCGTGCTCGTGCTCATGCTCTGGCTCCTTCCGGTTGCTGGGCCTCGTCATAGGGGCCCCTACCCGCCACTGGAACTTGCATGTCCCGTCGGACTGCGACCGCTCTTCCGCCGCTTGGCCAAGTAGGCATCTGTCAGGGCGGGTTGGGCAAGGCAGTGCGTTCCCGCAGACAGATGAGCACGTCAGACAGGCGGGGTTCTGCGGGAAACGGTAGCGGGTGGCGATTGGTACGCGGAGCCTCGGTGTCGATGCGGTCGGTGGGCACGAGTGCTCGACCAGGGTGGTCAGGATGGCGCGGTGATGTTCGATGAATTTGGTGTCCACGCCGGGTACGTCGATCTGGCGCAGGTAGACGTATCGGTCACGTTCGTTCACCTTCCGGTCCGATGGCGCATCGCGTGGTCGGCGCCGCGCGGGCGGTCAGAACTGTGACAACGCCTATTTGGTCGGCAGGCCGCTATCGGGACACACCCGGCCGGCCCGGTACCGGAATACGCCAGAAACCTGCCGTGGTGGCCGGTAAGCGCTGGTCGGGTGGCCGAGCTTGGACTGACCAGATCACTCCTTCACGGGCAGGCACTCGGCGAGCAGGTCGACGACGTCGCGCCAGGCTCGCCATGGCCCAGCCCCACCACCAGCGGGCAGTCCGGCACGCTCACGCCGTATTCGATGCCCAGCACCTCCGGTCCCGCCACGTGGCCTTGCGGTGCGGACGACGAACAGGTCACCCAGGCCCTGGTCGAAGATGATTCCGCGGCTGAAACGCACACCGAACGGAATCGCTGCTGTCCTACTCGTCGGCGTAGCGCTGGAGTACGTCGCTGGTGTGCTGGAACTCTTCCATCAGCCGGGTGGCCTCCACGACGAGTACGCCGTACGGGCGGGTGGGGTCGGCGAGTGGCAGCCCGTCGCTCTCGGCCTGCTCGGCTACCTGTCGACGGTAGCGCTGGGCCCGGTCCGCCAGTTGGCCCAGTTCTTCGGCCTGGTCAGCCAAGTGGTCCTCGTCCAGGGCGCTGAGGAGGCGGGCGCAGTCGGCGATGGACGCCAGGAACGTGCTGTAGCGCTCGAGGAATACGCGGTAGTCGTAGCTGGTCTCGGTGTCGCGCCACTGGTCGAGGCTGCGTGTGAGGGAGGCAGCCTGGTACAGCGTCCGTTCCAGCGCTTCCAGCACGGCCCCGTAGTTTTCGAAACCGGTGCGCCCGCGATGGCGGCGAAAGAGACGGCGCGGGTTGTAGTAGAGGCTCTCCCGCGCCGTGCGCATGCCGGCCCGGGCCTGGGTGATCAGCTCACCGGTCTGAGCAGCCCGAGCGCGCCAATGCGCGGTCTGCTCCTCCTCCAGTTCGCCTGCGGACAGCACCGGATGGATGTCTCCGAGCAGATCACACAAGGCGTGCGCGAGGGTGCGGACACTGTATTCGGCGCTTCGGAAGCGCATCGGCGGGAAGACCGCGAAGTTCACGGCAAGGGCCACGACGGACCCGATGAGGACCAGGAGGACGATCTGTCCCAGCTGGGCGATCTTTTCTGGATACCCCGTGGCGGAGGTGTACGTGGCAAAGGCGAAGAACGCCGCCGTGGGCACCTGACCGCCCTGCGCCCCCAAGGCCGGCCACCGCCCGATCACCAGGGCGACCAGAGCCACCAACGCAAACGTCACCACCTCAGGCCCCACCAGGAAGCCCAAGGCGACCTGCACGGCCACTCCGGCCACCACCGCACCGACATAACGCAGTGACTGCACCAGCGACTGATAGATGGTGACCTGCATGATCACCACCGCAGAGAACGGTGCGAACGCCGGCGACTGCGCGTTCAAGAGGTTGGAGGAGATCACCCACGCGATCGTCGCGGCCAGCATGCTCTTGCCGACCAACAACACCGTATGACGCTCGTAGCCGTCCGACCCCAGCGCCCGACTCCACCACTGACCGATCCGGGCGAACCGGCCTGCCTCCAACCGCTCCATCTGACCCGCGCAGCCAGCCATCCATACCCTCCCGCTTCTGCACCCGACCAAACGCCAAGTCTCCCGCCCAGCTCGTGCCCCGCCACGGCAGACACACCCGGCCGGGGGGTGTGGTACTTCGTTGCGAGCCGTCTTGGTTGGGCCCAGCGGCGGCGGTGGACAGCACACCGGTCGGGTCACGGATGACGCCTGGTTTTCGGCGCTGTCGTACGGCATCACGGGTCAGAACCCCAGGAATGCCGGGGCGCGTTCCTGTCCGATCGCCCAGGGAAGTGTGCAGCCCTCCCAGAACCCGAAGAGCGCATAACCCCGGTCTGCCAATGGCCCCGCGTCCGTCCGCTGGCATCGACGGAGAAACACGGCGCCCGTGGCCCTACTGCCTGCGAGCGCGATGCCGGCGCACTGACGCCTGCGACAGGCTCTCCTCGGCCAGCGCCCCGGAAGACTCCTCGCCCAGCGAAGGCCAAGCCCAACGGTGCCTGGGAGTGTTCGCTCCAGCAGACCCTGGCTGCCGCCGAGGCCGACCTCGGCTGGGACGTCCCGCGGTGGTGCGCGCTCATCAGGACGCCGCCGACGAAATCGGCCTGTTGGCCCGCCTGGTGGTGCGGATTGTGCGGGCCTCGATCAGAGACAGGAGTTCCCCGGAGGAAAGCGCCTGAGTCACCATCACGTTTCAGTGGTCAGCTCTGACATGTTCGCCCGAGCAGGTCCTGGTGCCGATCGCAGTCATGAAGACCTCGTTCGCATCGGCTCCGTGACTGCTGAGCGTCGCGCTGGAGAACGCGGGCGCCCCGTCGCGTCACAGATGATCGCGCGGCAGTGTCTCGTTCCAGGTGCGGGAGAACACCCGGCGGTCGTTCTCGAAACCGTCCAAGAAATGGCGTCGACGAAGAACTCCGACTCACTGCACCGCAGCACCGTGCGGGTTTCAATCCGCACGTCCCAGTCATCGCGCTGAAATCGCATGATCCAGGCGGTCTCGCCAGAGACGGAGGTGAATTGATCGGCGACGGCCGTATACCGCTCGTAGGCGCGGAGCCCGGTGTCCAGGCAGATATCGTCCAGCCGAACCGTACCGCGATCCTTCACGATCTCCAGCTCGGTGCGGTAGCCGACCAGGTCACGCTTGACGTCCCAGCGCTGCTCCGGAGCCGTCAGCTGGGTGCTGGCGAGGGGAGGCGCGCCCTCGGGTCCGCCGAAGGGGCGCTGCGGAAGGTGGTCGGGCTCCCGTGTGGGGCGCACCGGAAGCGTGAGGCTGCTGGATCCCTCGTAGACGGTGAGGAGGACCAGCTTGGGCGGCGGCCAGGCCAACGGCCAGTACGAGGGGGAATCCGGCTGTTGCGGACATCGAGCCCCGCGACCCGCTGCTCGCGGCGGAGCCCCTTCAAGCGTGCCCGACAGCAGATCGTCGAGGCCCTGGCCTCCCACCAGGGCCGTGACCCGGCATCCCAGCGGACGGAGACACACGGGGCCCCACTGGAGAGGCGCCCGAAAAGGTCGACCCCCAGCAGAACTCAAGGAGCGGCCGCCACCTCACATCCGCGCGGCCACGGGACATGAGTGTTCGTGCACCGGGTACCGGCGTGAGTGCCACTGAGAACGATGCAATCCAAGGCTGAGGAGTCCTCCGGCATGCTGATGGCCCACCCTGCAGTGCTGCGCAAGCTCGTAGACGAATACGAGGCCCTGCAGGCTGTACACGCAGAACGCGGCAACGCAGAGCCGCGCGGACGCATGACCGAGGTCGCCTGCGCCCTGTGCATATCCACCGGCACCTCCGACGTGGATGCGGCTCTGATCGCCGCCCACCACCAGCTTCCGGGAGCTCAGATGTATGACGACTCTCTCCTCGCCCCCTGAGCGCACAAAACACTGCCAGTGGCGCGCCACCGCGAGAGGGCGATTGGTCCCTCCCACCGCCGCTGGCGTACTCCCGCACCCGCCGCTGCCGATTAGGGGCAAACTGGTTAAAAACGGCCTGGCGAGGCATTACGACTCGAAGGAGGCGTCATGAGGGCTTTGACATGGCACGGTAAGCGCGACGTTCGCATCGACACGGTCCCCGACCCCAAGATCGTGGACCCGACCGACATCATCGTCCGTATCACGTCGACCGGGATCTGCGGGTCCGACCTGCACCTTTACGAGGTGCTCGGGCCGTACCTCGATCCGGGGGACATTCTCGGGCACGAGCCGATGGGCGTCGTCGAGGAGGTCGGGCCGGAGGTCACCGCCGTGTCGGCCGGGGACCGGGTCGTCGTGCCCTTCAACATCTCCTGCGGCACATGTTGGATGTGCGCCCAAGGGCTTCACTCACAGTGCGAGACGACCCAGGTCACCGAGCGTGGGATGGGCGCCTCACTCTTCGGCTTCTCCAAGCTCTACGGGCAAGTCCCCGGCGGGCAAGCCGAGTTGCTACGCGTGCCCTTCGGCAACACTCTCCCTGTCAAAGTGCCCCACGGCCCGCCGGACCAGCGCTATGTCTACCTCTCCGACGTACTCCCGACCGCGTGGCAGTCCGTCGCTTACGCCGACATCCCGCAGGGCGGAACCGTCACGGTCCTGGGGCTGGGCCCGATCGGCGACATGGCCGCCCGCATCGCCCTGCACCAGGGCGCGAGCAAGGTCATCGGCGTGGACCTCGTTCCCGAACGTCTGGCGCGGGCACGCACCCGGGGCGTGCACACCCTGGACTTGAATGAATGCGGAAAGAACGTCGGCGACGAAATCCGCAGCCTTACCGCAGGCCGTGGCACCGACGCCGTCATCGACGCAGTGGGCATGGAGGCACACGGCGGTCCTTTGGCCAAGGCCGCCCAGCAATTCGCCGGCCTGCTGCCCGACGCGCTGGGGGAAAAGGTCATGGGCCGCGCCGGCGTGGACAGCATGGCTGCCCTCAATACGGCCGTCGATGCCGTGCGCCGCGGCGGCACCATCTCGGTCATCGGCGTCTATGGGGGCGCCGTCGACCCCATGCCGATGATGACGCTGTTCGACAAGCAGATCCAGCTGCGCATGGGCCAGGCCAACGTCAAGCGCTGGGTGCCCGACATCCTCCCGCTCCTCACCGATGCCGACGTCCTCGGTGTCGACGACTTCGCCACCCACACGCTGCCCCTCGAAGAAGGGCCGCGCGCCTACAAGACCTTCCAGGCCAAGGAAGACGGAATGATCAAGACCGTCCTCACACCCTGAACTGCCAGGCGTCAGCCGGTACGGAAGCCGCACCACGCCTCGCAAGGGGCATCAACTCTCGAGGAGGCCCCTGATGACTCGCGCTGTCGCGCTCGTCTGCACCCTCAACGCTTCACCCGCCCCCTCCAGCAGTCAACTCCTCGCGGACCAGATCATGACCGAGCTCACTGGCCTCGGTGTTAGCGGCGAGACCATCCGGATCGCCGATCACGAGGTCCGGCCGGGCATCGCGCGCGACACGGGCGACGGAGACGCCTGGCCCGCACTGCGGGAGAAAGCCATGGAGGCCGATATCGTCCTCCTCTCGACCCCGATCTGGCTCGGTCACCCCTCCAGCCTGTGCCAACGAGTCCTGGAGCGGCTCAACGCCGACATCTCGGAGACCGACGACCAGGGCCGGCAGCTGACCTACGGCAAGGTGGGCCTCGCGGCCGTCGTCGGCAAGGAGGACGGCGCGCACAAAGTGAGCGCCGACCTCTTCCAAGGCTTCTCTCTCGCGCCGGGTGCCGTCACCTACTGGGTGGGCGAAGCCCAACACGGCACGGACTACCAGGATCTCGAACGGACTCCGGAATCCGTCACATCGACAACGCGGACCCTCGCGGCCAACGCGGTGCACTTGTCCCGCCTCTTGAACGACGACCCTTACCCGCCCAGCTGACCCAGGGCTCCCCCGAGAAGCAGGACAGGCCACAGGGGCCGCAGTGCTCCGCCCGGACCCCGCCCGCCCTTTCTCCAGGTCAGGGGGCGCGTCACATTCGTCATGCAATGAAGGAGACCTGAAGTGGCAGGCGACAACAAAGCCGAGCAGAACCCGGTCACCAAGCACCCTCAGCCGGAGTTCGAGCAGCAGGACCAGGCCCACCCAGGCTGGACGGGACCCATGGACCCTCCGCCCGACCACGGGGAGGAGTCGTACCGGGGCAGCGGCCTTCTGGAAGGCCGCAAGGCCGTGGTGACCGGCGGGGACTCCGGCATCGGGCGGGCTGTCTGCCTGGCCTTCGCACGCGAGGGCGCGGACGTCCTGTTCACCTACCTCCCGGAAGAGGGCAAGGAAGCCGCTGAGACCTCCCGCCACATCGAGGAAGCCGGGCGTACACCGGTGGCGGTGCCCTGCGACGTCCGCGAGGAGGTGCAGTGCGAACGTCTTATCGAACGGGCACTGACGGAGTTCGGCAGGATCGACACCCTCGTCAACAACGCCGCCTATCAGATGTCACAGCCCGACGGCATCAGCGCCATCACCACTGAACAGTTCGACCGCGTCGTCCGCACCAATCTCTACAGCATGTTCTGGCTTTCGAAGATGGCTGTGCCACACATTCCTCAAGGCGGTTCGATCATCAACTCCGCGTCCGTGCAGGCGTACAAACCCAGCCCGCACCTGCTCGACTACGCGATGACCAAGGGCGCCATCGTCACCTTTACCCAGGGGCTCGCACAGATGCTGGCCTCCGACGGCATCCGCGTCAACGCAGTCGCCCCCGGGCCGGTGTGGACTCCGCTGATCCCGGCGACGCTCCCGGACACCACCAACTTCGGCAAGCAATCTCCCCTGGGGCGACCGGCCCAGCCTGCCGAGATGGCTCCCGCCTACGTCTTCCTCGCCTCACCCCAGGCCAGCTACATCACCGCTGAGATCCTCAATGCCACCGGTGGCACACCACTTCCGTAGGGAGCCGGCGGCCTGCGCCCAGCCAGACGCCACCTGGACCGACAGCGGACCGCCAACCTCGTTCCCTGCTGTACGAGTACCGCCCCGCTGCCCTGGACCTCCACGAAACACCCGAGGGCACCTGCTGCCGCCGCGGCCTTTGCACGGGCATCCTGGGCGACGCGGCCCCCGGACGCCCTGCCGCACATTTGTGTGTGCGCTGCGGAGTTGCCGACCAGGCACAGGCATCAGGAACGGAGGGGCACACGGAAGCAGCGGGCCGGCTTCGCAACCTCATGGACTTCGTTCTACAGACATCCGGCCGCACCGGCCCGGACCAACGCCGACCACCGTCGCCGGCGCAGAGAGAAGGGCTGGCATGACGCCGGAAGCGATAGCGGTAGTCATCCCCGCGCACAATGAGGAGGCTCTCCTGCCTCGCGCGCTCGCCGCCGTGGCCGCTGCCGCGCGCCACCCCGCGTTGGCTGACCTGCGTGTGATGACCGTTGTGGCGGCCGATGCCTGCGTGGACGACACAGCGAAGGTGGCCGACACGGCGGGTGCGAGCGTGCTGCATCTGGGATCCCAGAATCCAGGGAAGGCCCGCGCCACCGCTGTGCAGCACGCCCTTGCCACGCTGGGGGCCCCCGCCTCCGCCACGTGGATCGCGTCCACCGACGCCGACAGCGCCGTCCCACCAAACTAGCTCGCGTTCCAGCTCGACCAGGCACGCGCCGGCCGGGAGGCAGTGGTCGGCACGGTCACCGTGGCCCGGTGGCCGCCGGTCCCCCAGCTCGCGGACCGTCACCACGAGATCTACTACGCCTCGCGCCCCCTTTGTGGAGCGCTCTGGCGCCACCCCCACGTCCACGGCGCCAACCTCGGAGTGGCCGCCGAGGTTTATCAGGAGGTCGGTGGGTTCCCTGCCCTTCCCATAGGCGAGGACCACGCTCTTGTCAGCGCACTCGAACGGAACGGCCATCGGGTGCTGCGCACCCCGCACTGCCCAGTAGAGACCTCGAGCCGGTTGCGCCCCCGGGCGGTCGGCGGCTTCGGTGCCCACCTGGCCCAGTTGGCAGCTGAAGTAGGAGCGATGCGCTGATGCCGCGAAGACTCCGGGCAGGCTCAAGCCTACGAGCCGTCGAAGCCGCCCTCCCCCTTCCACACGGCGCAGTTGCGTCGGCCGTGGCCCGGTACAGGTCCCTGTCACCCGGGCCCGCGGCTCGACCGCCGTGCGGCGGCCTCACCACGAGACTGCTCCGCAGCGGGGACATGTGTCAGGTGCCGCCCCATGCCTCGCGGTTGTCGAGTCGCAGCTGGACCTCACGCTCCTGATCGCCTGACGTCGACCCGGCGTCCTGAACCGTGAAGGCGGACCCAGGCCTGTCCGCAGTCGGTCGGCCGCATAGCTGTCCTGGACAGTGGCCGACACCTAGTGCAGCGCCGCACTGATCCTGCGAGGGTCAGGATCGTTCCTGCCGTGGTGGCCGGGGCGATCGATGCCGCAGGGTGGAGCGTCAGTTCTCGATCAGGATGGCTGTGAAGCCGGACAGTGCGCTGTTGACCTGTGCCAGGTCGAAGGCGGCGGGGTCGAACTGGTCGGCGGTGTCGAGACCGAGCCATTCGAGCCGGTCGTCGTGTTCTTCGTGGTCGGGGTCGGTGAGGATCTCGATGAGGTACTCGTATCCCCACATCCCACCGCAGTCCTCGGGTGGGCAGGCACGACGGCCGGTGAGGCAACGAGGGTAGGCGATACCCGGTTCGGCGTCGGCGACCGCCTCGACGAGGATGTCGTGCTCCCAGTCGTCACCGAAGTCGTAGGTGTAGCCGAGTTTGTCGCCGACGCTTGGGGCGACCTCGTCAAGCCGCTTGGACGCCGCGCTGCGGATCCCCAGCTCTCGGTCGGCGACTCCGTAGCGGTCCTGCGGGGTCTCGAAGGCCCACATGTGGTAGCCCTCCCAGCCGAAGGCCGCCTGGATGAGGTGGTGAACCTGCTGCAGCGTGGTGCCCGACGGCACCTCCAGGCGGCGCCAGATCGGGGGCCGGGAGCCACGCAAAGTGACCTTGATCTTGTGGACGACCTTCCCGGGTGCCGTCCGCGAGCGGGAGATCGACTTCGCGCGCCTGGTATTCGCCATGGCCGTCATCCTGCCACCAGCCCCGGCTCCCGCGAGGCCACTGCCGCCGACCCCACTCGTCCGCGCGACAATGATCGACGCTCGTCGAATCCAGGAGTGGGGACATGCCGGCGCACAGCCCGTTCCCGGTGGTCTGGGACAACAACCAGCGGTCGGTACTGGAGCAGTTGGCCCACTCACGCACCGCCCCGCTGCGGCGCATCCAGCGAGCGGAGGTCGGCCTGGCTGCCGCTGACGGTATCTCCAACGCGGCTATCGCCCGCAGCCACCGGTTGCACATCGCCACCGTGCGACGCTGGCGCAAACGGTTCCACCACGAGGGCCTGACCGCTCTGGACGACCGCAGGAGGCCGGGCCGTCCGCGTCGGTACGGACCCGAGGTGCACCTTGCGATCGTCGCCACAGTCACCTCCGCCAAACCCGTCCCCGACAGTCAATGGACCCACAAGTCGATCGCCAAGTCCCTTGCCGTCCACGGGATCTCCGCCTCCCAGGTCGGGCGGATCCTGGCCGGTCTTGACCTCAAACCCCACCTCGTTCGCGGCTGGCTCACCCGCCCTGACGACCCGGACTTCCACATCAAGGCCGCCGAGGTATGCGCCCTCTACCTGCTTCGCCCGCCGGGGTCGGTCGTGCTCAGTGTGGACGAGAAGACGGCCATGCAGGCCCGCTCGCGTCGCCACCCCACCAGGCCCGCACGGCCCGGCGATGCCGAGCGCCGCGAGTTCGAGTACCGACGCCACGGCACCGTGTCCATCGTCGCGGCCCTGGACGTGCACACCGGACAGGTTCTCATCGAGGACATCGCCCGCAACGACTCTGTCACCTTCATCCGATTCCTGCGTCTGCTGGACTGGGCCATCAACCCCGCTCTGACCGTTCACCTGGTCCTCGACAACGGGTCGTCACACGTCTCGAAGGCTACGACGGCCTGGCTCACAGCCCACCCGAGGTTCACCGTCCATCACACACCGAAGCACGCCTCGTGGTTGAACCAGGTCGAGATCTTCTTCTCGATCCTGGCCCGCCGGCTACTGCGACGAGGCGAGTTCACCTAACGCCAGGACCTCATCGACCAGATCCGCGACTTCACCATCGCCTACGACAACGCCGCCCGCCCCTTCCGATGGACCTACGACGGCACCCCACTCAAGACCTGACATCCCTCGCAGGATCAGCGCGGCGCTGCACTAGCAGCGGCTCCGGCGCCGGTGCATTGCACGGGACAGGGAGGCCGCGCCCAGGGCAGCGCCGAGCAGACCGCTCGTGACCGCGGGGTGACGGGCCAGCGCCGTCAGTGGCGAGCGGGCGCTGGAACGGTCGTCGAAGTTGCCGTGGGCACCATAGTCGTGTCCGTCCTTGCCGTGGGGGGGCTCCCACTGGTTGGTGGGCCGGCCCCCCGACCCCCGATAATCGGTGTGGGGGGAGTCGAACCCGGT
>NZ_JBICXQ010000064.1:0-10244 GCF_043200375.1 Streptomyces sp. NPDC048434
CGACCTTGAAGGTAGCGAAATCCCACTGGAAGCGGCGCAGGTCCGGTACGAGATGGCCCGGCAGATGACGTGGGTCCACGAGCTCTCCGTACAGGGCGGGGACCGAGACGTCCGCGAGCACGGCCCGGCTCGCCGGTACGCATTCGCCGTCCGCCGTGCGCACCGCCACGGCTCGGCCCGCGCGTACGACGACCTCGACGACGCGTTCACCGCAGCGCAGTATGCCGCCGCGGTGTCGGAGCCGCCTCACCAGGGAGGCGGTCAGGGCTCCGGCTCCGCCCACCGGTACCGGAAAGCCGTAGGTCTGTCCGAGCATGGTCATCAGCCAGCCGAAGCCCCCGCTGCCGGCGGCCTCCGGAGCGAGGTCGGCATGGAGGGCGTTGCCGGCGAGGAGAAGCCGTCCCGCCTCTCCGCTGAATTCCTCTTCGCCTAGTCGTCGCACGGGCAGCAGCATCGTTCGGGCGAGGCGCAGGCCGCCGGCACCGCGCAGCCGGGCGGCGAGTCGAGCTGTCGATCGTACCGGTGGGAACGGGGTGAAAAGTGCGCCCAGAAGGTCGGGACCGATGCGGTCCCAGATCCGGCAGAGGTTTTGCCAGGCCGCTCCGTCGCCGCGGGCGAAGGCGTCCATGGCCGCCGCGGTCTGGTCCCGATCGCGGTCCAGTACGGCGCACCGGCCATCTGGCAGCGGATGGGCCAGGACCCGCGGGGCATGGCTCCAGCGCAGCCCCTCGATGTGCAGATCGAGACTGGCAAGGACGGGCGAGGCGGCGGCCAGAGGATAGAAGGAGCTACCGAGATCGTTGACGTAATCAGGGTGGACGTCGCGGTCACTGCGGACTGCTCCGCCTGGCTCGCTCTGCGCTTCCAGTACCTCCACCGACCAGCCGGCGTCGGCAAGAAGGTTTGCCGCGACGAGCCCGTTGGGCCCCGCGCCGATCACCACTGCGTCCGGCATCATCCCTCCACTTCGCCTTTGCTCGTCAGCTGGTGTGCTCCGGTTCGCCAGGATCAGGCAGGTTTCCCGGCGACTCCCGCCGGGGCCGCGGCGGCTTTGGCTAGGCGATCGAGCATGCTGCGGTTACGCAGCTGCAGCACGGCGTCGACCGCGCTGTTGTGCAGCAGTCCGCCGGGGCCGCGCAGCGGGTGTTCGTCGAAGATCACCAGAGCGTGCTGGCCCCAGGGGCGAACCTCGATGGCGATCCTCGCTGTGCCCAGCCACCCGCTGCCGACCTCGAGCTCGAGGTGCCGCGGTGGGTCGTGGCGACGGACGATGGTCTCGCCGGACACCGACCACGGCCCCACGCGCAGGGTGTATTCCAGCGTGGAGCCGCACTGCGGCCAGTCACCGGCCTTCTTGGTCGTCGCCGAAGGGCCCACCACCCAGTCGCTGAAGCGGGACGCGTCAGACAGGACCGCCCACACGTCCTCGGGGGGCCTTCTGATCAGCCGATGCCGCACGGCCATGCGAGCCTCCTGCGAACGAGACGTAGCCGTCGAATGGTCAGCCTAGAGCGGGACAGTCCTGTGGGCCTCCCGACGGGTCCCGGGGCAGGTGCGCTGTAGCGGGACATAGTGAGCACGGTGAGTACAGGCGGCGATGGGGGGCTGTGGTCACAGACCTGGTCGAGCCGCACCCTGCCGGTCAGGCATCGGGGCGGAGGCCGCACCGATCAGGGCCCTCCGCAGACGCCATCGGGCACCATCTCGTGATGCGCGGAGTACCGAGCGAAACTATCGTGGTGCGAGCGAGTTCACGATCTTCCTGCCGAGGACAGCCTGTCGGTCTTGGGGCTCTGCGGCTGGCGCGACGGTGAGTCGATGAGCGCCTGCGCCGTCGGAGTGCCCCCGTCTCGAGCCCCTGGCAGTGGCCTCACCGCCGCGATCAGGAAGACACCGGCAGAACGCCGTTGCCCCGGGCGGAGGGGCAGGGAGGAGTGCGGGCATGAGCCCCCAGAGCCCCCCGCCGCTGTCAGGTCGGCTCGCGGTGGTGACCGGAGCCGCTCGTGGGCTGGGGGAATGCATGGTCCGGGCTCTGGTACGCCGTGGCGCGACGGTGGCGCTGGTCGGGCTGGAAGAAGCTGAACTGGAGCGGGTCGCGGCGTCGTTCCCCGGGCGGGCACATCACTGGTGTGCCGACATCACCGACGAGGCCGCGCTGACGGCAGTTGCCGCGAGAGTGCAGCAGCAACTGGGGCCGCCGTCGGTGGTGGTCGCCAACGCGGGTGTGGCCGCCGCCGGGTCCTTCCTGCGGTCCGACGCGGACACATGGCGCCGGGTCATCGAGGTCAATCTCATCGGAAGCTCCCTGACCGCCCGTGCCTTCCTCCCCGGCCTCCTCACCACACGCGGCTACTACTTGCAGGTGGCTTCGCTCGCGAGTATGACCGCAGCCCCGATGATGTCGGCGTACTGCGCGTCAAAGTCAGGCGTCGAGGCATTCGCGCATGCGCTGCGTGCCGAGGTGGCACACCGCGGGGTGGATGTCGGTATCGGCTATCTCAGCTGGGCTGAGACCGAAATGATCAACGCTGCGGTCCTTCGGGAGCTGCGTGCGCGTCTGCTGTGGCCCGCGGGCAAGGTCTACAGGCCACAAGCAGTTGCCGACCGCCTGGTCCGCGGCATGGAACGGCGGGCCCCGGTCCTCTATGCCCAGCCGTGGTTGCGGGCCACACAGGTGATACGGGCCGGTCTGCCCGCCGTCGTGACCCGCTGGTTCCGCGATGAGCTGCCGAGGCTTGAACACCAAGGCGACTACGAGGACACCGGCCTGATCGGGAAGGGGGGCAGAGCGGCGACTGTTGAAGGCCCGGCAACTGAGTTCCGTGTCGTCAGGAAGGCGGCCCCGCCGGAGACATGACTGGCGCCGTTGGGGACACACCCTGAGGAGAGTCGATAAGGAGCCTGGATCATGTTGATGCCGGACCCGAAGGACGTGCGGGCCCTCCTCAGCCGGTATGCCGCTGCTCGGTTGGCCCACGCGGAGAGGGAAACCCTGAAGACCGCCGCGCAGCTGGACGATGTGTCGTACACCTTGTGCGTGGCCACGGCGACCGCAGAGATCAACGATGCCCTCGCCGCAGCAGACCGTATTCTGGCGCAGGATCCTCCCTCTGCCCGCAGCCGCCCGTGCGGAGAATCAGCTACGTAACGCATCCGCAAGTTGCAAGCCTCTGAAGAGATGCCTGCGTCCAGACAGCGATCACGTTGGCAAAAGAAGCGGTTGATGCTTCGATGCCGCAGGCCCGACATAGAGGCCCGTTGGACAGGCTTGCGGTAGGGGCTGGTGCTCCGAGTCATGCCATGCGGCTTTGCGAATTCCCCGGGGATACAAGAAGGATCAGTGATGTCCGTGGGCACTGTCAGAAGCTCCACCGAAGAGCCGCGCGATTGAACGGAAGGGGATGCGGAGATTGGGGATGGCCGCGGGCGTGAAGGCGCGGAGCACAGCGACCCGAGAGGCGGACGCCGACCGCTGCCTCGAATTTCCTGTCACGAGGTTGGGCCGACCCGGTTCTCCAGCCGTCGGTCGGGTCACGTGAGGGAGGGGGCCAACCGAGATAACTACCGATGCGGAACGGTTGCGCACGATCCATTCGGGTACCTGTTTCACTCACCCCGAGGAGGAGCGATGGCCATCGCGACGATCCGTACGCTCGTTTTTGATTGTCCTTATCCGTACGCCCTCGCCGACTTCTATGCGCAGCTGCTGGGAGGCGAGATCAAGGGCGAGACCGACAGCGAGTGGGTTGATCTCTACATCAGCGACGTGAAGCGGCTCTCGTTCCAGCGAGTACCTGATTACGTTCCGCCCGAGTGGCCCAGCACAAGCCACTCGCAACAGCTCCATCTCGACCTGGACGTGGACGACATGGAGGCGCGTGAAAGGGAAGTGCTCGCCCTCGGAGCAAAAGCCCTGGACCTTGAGGATGAAGGCGGAAGGCGAGACTTTCGTGTCTATGCTGACCCTGTCGGCCACCCTTTCTGTCTCATTCGACCGCAGTGACGTCCCGCCCCCTACCGAAGGCGGAACGGAACACCATGCAGACGGTCTGGGCGCAGTGCCCACGCGCCGGCCTTCACTGGTGTTAGAGATGTGAGAGTCCCAACGAGCCGGCTATGGAGGCCTGATCGTGCAGTACGGCTATTTCCTGTCCAGTGAGGAGCACGGGCCGGCAGAACTGGTCGAGCAGGCTCGTATGGCGGAGCAGTCAGGCTTCACCTCGTTGTGGATCTCCGATCACTACCATCCGTGGAACGATGCGCAGGGCCAGAGCCCCTTCGTCTGGTCGGTACTCGGGGCCCTTTCACGGGCAACATCGCTTCCGGTGGAGACGGCTGTGACGTGCCCGACGATGCGGCTGCATCCTGCCGTCACCGCCCAAGCGGCAGCGACCGCAGCGGTGCAGCTAGGGGGACGGTTCCGGCTCGGGGTAGGTAGCGGAGAAGCACTCAACGAGCACATCTTCGGGGACGCATGGCCCCACGCGTCGGTTCGTCTGGATATGCTCGAAGAGGCCGTGCAGGTGATGCGGAAGCTCTTCACAGGCGAGCAGGTCAGCCACCACGGCAGGTATTACACCGTGGAAAACGCGCGCCTCTATACCGTCCCCGACGAGCCGGTGCCCATCGACGTATCGGGGTTCGGTCCCGCAGCCACGGAACTGGCCGGTCGGATCGGCGACGGC
This sequence comes from Streptomyces sp. NPDC048434, assembly GCF_043200375.1. Lineage (NCBI taxonomy): Bacteria > Bacillati > Actinomycetota > Actinomycetes > Kitasatosporales > Streptomycetaceae > Streptomyces > Streptomyces sp. NPDC048434. The sequence goes on from NZ_JBICXQ010000064.1 coordinate 4,686, forward strand.
TTTGTGACCATGGTTCCGGATGGTGAGGCGGTCGAGCGTTTCCGACGCAGCGGCGGCGGCACGAAACCCGTTCGCGGCGGCTTGAAAGTGTGCTGGTCCACCGATCGGGACGAGGCCGTCCGGACTGCGCATCGGCTGTGGGCCAACGAGCAGCTCCCCGGTGAACTGCCGCAGATTCTCCCCACTCCCCGGCACTTCGAGCAGGCGGCGCAACTGGTCACCCCGGACCGCGTCGCGGAGAATGTGACGTGCGGAGGCGATGTGGACGCGCACCTCAGCGCGATCAACGCCTACACGGACGCGGGCTTCGACGCCGTGTACATCAGCCAGATCGGCCCTGACCAACGCGGCTTCTTCGACTTCTACCGCACGCAGGTGCTGCCGCAGCTGACGCAATGACTGGCTCGTGGGATCACGGGAGGGCGTATGGAATCGTCAGGCCGAGGACAGATATCCGACGGACGCCATGAGTCGGCGGAGGAGCGGGCCGACCGGCGCTGGAATGAATTGCTGCAGGAAGTCCGCGTCATTCAGACCGGTGTGCAGATTCTCTTCGGTTTTCTGCTCACCGTCGTCTTTACGCCCCGCTTCGCCCCGCTCAGCCAAACGGACAAGACCATTTACGTGGTCACTGTCCTCCTCGGCGCAGCCACCACCGGTGCGCTCATCGGTCCCGTCACCCTTCACCGACTGGTCACCGGACGCCGGATCAAGCCTGAGACGGTTCTCTGGGCCGCACGGTTGACACTCGCCGGGACCTTATTGCTGTTGGCAACCGTCACCTTGGTGCTGCTCCTGGTTCTGCGCGTGGCGATGCACAACAGCGCCGTCCCCTGGCTCGTCATGGGGCTCGTTGCCTGGTTTCTGCTTTGCTGGTTCGCTTTGCCCACCTGGGCCCGCCACCGGAACTCACGCGAGAAGTGAGCCTCCGCCCGCAAGCGCTTCGACGCCTGGAGTCCGACCTCGGCCCGGTGGGCGCTGCTCACCGCCCTGGCCACCACCGACCCGCCATCCGTCCCACTGACGGACAGCTGCTTCACATTCGCCTGCGTCTCTGTTCCGCGCAGCACGCTCGCGTCGGAATGTCTGCCGCATGTGGGCGCTGCCGTCATCTGACTCTGAGCTTGCTCCCATTGATGCTTGGCCTCCTTCAACCGAGCACTCAACTCCGGTGCGCTCGGACATCAGGGCGCATCCGCGGTCTGCGGGCTGCCGCCCACGAGCTGGCGGTCGTGGAGAGCAATCCGGGCCCATGGTCCCTTCAAGCTCGCCGGGTTCCGCACCATCACCACCTTCCTCGGACGTTGAGTGTCCTGTGGCAGGTGGTGTTACCGGCCGTATCGGGCAGGCGAAGGGCTGTGGTGCGAGCGAGCGGGTGCACATGCGCCGCTGTCCGCCGCGCGCCACAGTGAGAGAGGCGGCCTCCGAAGAAAGGCAGGCAGAACCCGTGACCAGCAGGAACAAACTGACTACGTATCGTGGTAAACGGCACTTCGGCCGGACCCGCGAGCCGCAGGGTGGGCATGCTTCCGCTGGTGACACGCTGTGCTTCGTGGTGCAGATCCACGACGCCAGCACCCTGCACTTCGATTTCCGGCTGGAGGTCGACGGCGTGCTGAAGTCGTGGTCTGTGCCGGAGGGTCCGTCCCCTGACCCGCAGGACAAGCGGCTGGCGATGCCCACCGAGGATCACCCGCTGGAGTACCGGGATTTTGAAGGAGTCATCGCGGAAGGGGAGTACGGCGCAGGCACCGTGATGGTCTGGGACGGGGGCAGCTACCGGCCGCTGTCGGGGAAGAAGGGCCCCAGCCGCACGTTCAGCGAGGCGCTGGAACATGGCCATGCGTCGTTCTGGCTCGATGGCAGCAAGCTGCATGGGGGCTATGCGCTCACCCGGTTCCGCGGCGGTGGCCCCGGGTGGCTGTTGGTCAAGGAGGGCGACGAGCGGGCCGGAGCGCGTGGCACCCCCGACGCCCGCCGGGCCCGATCCGTCCGCAGCGGCCGGACCCCTGAAGCGCGTCGCCCAGGAGGAGGCCGGGGCGAAGGGAGCGGTGATGACCGGGGCCGGTGAGCTGCTGGCGGCCCTGCCTCCGGCCGAGCGGGCACTGCTGGACGACGCTCCAGCCGGCGAGGAGTACGCGGTGCGTCCGATGCTGGCCGTGCTCAGCGACCGCCGGGAGTTCGACGACGGGTGGATTTTCGAACGCAAACTCGATGGAGTGCGGACGCTCGGCGTGCGCGAACCCGACCGCACCCGGCTGCTGTCCCGCACCGGCCGCGACGTCAGCTCCAGCTACCCGGAGATCGTCGACGCCCTCGGTCGCCAGCGGTGCTGGGACTTCATCGTCGACGGCGAGATCGTCGCCTTCGCGCACGGTCGCACCGACTTCGCCCGCCTCCAGCAGCGGATGCAGCTCACCGACCCCGAGCAGGCCCGTGCCAGCGGCGTCGCCGTGACGTACTACGTCTTCGACCTGCTGCGGCTGAACGGCTGCGACCTCACCCGGCTGCCGTTGCGCACCCGCAAGTCCCTGCTGCGCCGGGCGCTCGACTTCCGGCAGCCGCTGCGTTTCACCCCGCACCGCAACCACGGCGGCGCCCGCGAGCTGGACGAGGCGTGCGCCCGCGGCTGGGAGGGGCTGATCGCCAAACGCGCAGCCGGCCGCTACCTGCCCCGCCGCTCCTCGGACTGGCTCAAACTCAAGTGCGCGCAGGGCCAGGAGTTCGTCATCGGCGGTTTCACCGAACCGGCCGGCAGCAGAATCGGATTCGGTGCCCTGCTCCTCGGCTACCACGCAGACGGCGCGCTGCGTTACGCGGGAAAGGTCGGCACAGGCTTCGACCAGGAGACCTTGCGCCGGCTTCGTACCCTGCTCGACGCCCGCCGATGCGAACGCTCCCCGTTCGACGGGCCCGTGCGTGAGCGAAGCGCCCACTGGGTGCGCCCCGAACTCGTTGCCCAGATCGGCTTCACGGAGTGGACCCGTGACGGCATGCTGCGCCATCCGCGGTTCCTCGGCCTGCGCGACGACAAGCGGCCCGAGGACGTGGTCCGCGAACGCCCGGCCCGGGGCTGACCGGGGGCCGCGCCATGTCCGACACCGCACTCATCGTGATCGACATGCTCAACTCCTACGACCACGAGGACGCCGAACTGCTGCTGCCCTCGGTGCACAAGGTCCTGCCGCACCTCACCTCGCTGATCGCACGGGCCCGGCGGAGCGAAGCCGAGGTCATTTACGTCAACGACAATTTCGGGCTGTGGCGCTCGCACCACGACGAGCTGCTGGACACCGTCCTCAGCGGCCCGCACGCGGATCTGGTGGAGCCGCTCCGGCCGGATGAGAACTCCCTGTTCGTGGTCAAGGCGCGGCACTCGATCTTCTACCAGACGCCCCTGGAATACCTGCTGCGCCAGCACGGCGTCGACACGATCGTGCTCTGCGGCCAGGTCACCGAACAATGCGTGCTCTACTCGGCGCTCGACGCCCATATCCGGCACATCGGCGTCACCGTCGTCGAGGACGCCTGCGCGCATATCCACCGCGATCTCGCGGAAGCCGCCCTGCGCATGATGGAACGCAATATGCAGGCCCGGATCGTCAGATCCACTGCCGAGGAGATCTTCTGAGCGTAAAGGGGACGACTCCGCTGTCGAGCCATCGGGCCTTCCTGTTCCGGTGCCTCTGACCGAGCTCTTCCCGTCTCCCCGTGCTGCCGCTGGGGCGTTGCACACCCTGCTCTGGCCGATGAGGTACGCGATCCACGAGGAAGTGCCTGATCTGCCAAAGAAGCCAACCGCACCGAGAAGGAGAGGAGAAGGAGAGAGGAAGGACAGGAAGACCGCGACCAGCTGATCACGGCCCTCGATCGACCGACTGGGGGCTCGCGGACTACTACTGCCCCATCGTCGATGGACGGGGTGTGTTCTCATCAAGGCAGCGCTCTCCCCGTGATGCCGGCGCTTGCTTCGCCAGACGACGGGCACCCGCCCCGGAGCTAGGCACTGGCACACCGCACGAGCTGAGGGGCGACGGCCTCGACCGAAGGTGCCGGCCTGATTCTTGCGCTGGATCGGGAGGGGCCTCATGGTGACCCGTAGGAGGCGATCATGAATGCGGACCGCAGAGCTGCACTGTTCGACATGGACGGGACTCTCGTGGACAGCACCTATCTGCACGCCGTCACCTGGTGGGAGGCGTTCCGCCAGGTCGGCCACCGGGTGCCGATGGCCGCCATCCATCGGACTGTCGGGATGGGGGCCGACCACCTCATCGGCCACCTCTTGGGCCCTGGCCGGGACCGCGACCGCGATGCCGCCCTCAGCGCGGCGCACAAGACGCTCTTTGCCGAGTATTGGACCCGCCTTGCGCCCTTGGACGGAGCTGCTGACCTGTTGCGTGCCTGCGCCGGACGCGGATGGGAGGTGGTGCTCGCCAGCTCGGCGGGCGGGGCGGAGCTGAGCGCCATGCGCACCGCGTTGGATGCCGAGGACGCCCTCGCGGCGGTCACGGGCGCGGACGACGTGGAGTCCAGCAAACCCGCCCCTGACCTGGTGGAACAGGCGCTCGCGCAGGCCGGCACCGAGCCCGGGCGAGCGGTGTTCGTGGGAGACACGGTCTGGGACATGAAGGCCGGTGTTCGGGCCGGGGTGCCGTGTGTGGGCGTGCTCAGTGGCGGCTACTGCCGCCACGAGCTATTGGAGGCGGGAGCGCAGGAGGTCTACGAAGGGCCGCGTGACCTGCTGAGTCAATTGGACTCGTCTCCACTCGGGTGAGACACGACCTGCGGCACGCCACAGACTGCCCCTCGGCTCGTTGCTCCCTGGAGGCGACCAGGCCTTACTGGACCGGCTGGGGCCCGACGCCCAGGCCGTGGGCCGGGGGAGCTGGCTGACCTGCTGTCCGGACGGCGTGGTGCCGTCAAGAGTGCGCTGATGTACCAATCCGTGATCGCGGGCCTCGGAAATCTTCTGTGTGACGAGATCCTCTGGAGGGCCTGCGTCTCTCCCCGGCCGCCGGCGCGGGACCTCGGCGGGACGGCGTACCGGAGCCTCCACGCGGCGATGGGCCGGGTGCTCCGCAGCTCCGTGCGCGCCGGGTGCGTGCCGCCGCGGCGTTCCTGGCTCACGGCGCGCAGGGAGACAGCGAGCCGCTGTGCCCGCGCGGTGGCCGGCCGCTGTTCCAGTCGAACCGCCGGCCGCCCCACCGTCTGGTGTCCACGCTGCCAGCCCTGAACGGCTTTCCTGTGAGCCGGGCAGGACATGCGGCCCGTGGTGATTCGATGCCGCAGCCTGGACCCTTGCGAGGAGCCCCCCGCGCCTGGGGCCACTTCCCACCGGCGGGTGGGGAGACCTTCGTCCAGGCTTCGTCCCGGGCACCGAAGCGTTCGCCGGCGGTCGGGCCTCGTTCTGTGTTCTCTCGTCTCCAGGGGCCCGGGAACCGTTGAAGGTGCTCTCTGGGCACCACTGCTCGACGGGCGTAGCCGGCTTCACTGGTGGGTCCGTACCTGCCGTCACGGACGACCTGACAGGCCAAACCGAACACGCCACGACCGTTG
>NZ_JBICXQ010000065.1:0-10154 GCF_043200375.1 Streptomyces sp. NPDC048434
GGGGTTGCGCCGGGTCCAGGGCCGCCGCGTGGCGGGGGGTTTGCACGGTGTCATCCACGGAAGCTGCCGCGTTCTTGGGGGTACCTGTGCCCTTCCGGGGGGCGACAGCCGGCGCGACTCCGGCGCCCAGGATGACGGCCAGCGCCCCAGTGGTGCCGGCGACCCGGGCTCGTAACGGGCTGTGACGCCTTCGTGCGTGTTTCATGGGCAGTCCTTCTCCATGAGGGCGAACACCGCGTGACCGGCGGTCGGTTGGCGCTCATCGTAATAGGTGATTTGCCATTGCCAAGCCAAGACCCCTTGTTTATGCGGAGAGTTCTTATTACCGCACAGTTGGTGATGTGACGCCGTCGGCACTTTCTGAAGTTGCGCGGCGTCGGTCTCGTGCCCTGCGCCGTCGTCGGCCGTACAGCCGGCCTTTCCCGAGGATCCGTCTGCACGTGGCTCGACCTTCGACACGTGAAATGGGTCGCGGAGTTGAGCATGTCGAGTGCCAACGCGGGATACGTACGGGAGACCTGCCCTGGCGTGCCGATGCCAGTGGTCAGCGCCCTGCGTTCGACATCCTCGTGACCAGTTACAGCGGCACGGAATGCGACGTCGGAGCGGGCAGCAGGAACCGGCGATTAGCTCTGGAGGAACGCCTCGACGGTGCGAGCGCGCCGGTATTCGGGCTCGCCGAGTTTCGACAGGGGCGTTGGCGAATTCGCCACCACCGGGATGAGGCGGAGGTCCAGAAGTGGCCATTTCCTCGGTCGATTTGAGTGCAGAGGTTCCATATGGTCCGTATGCAGGGAAGCGTCGCGACCGAAATTGTGATTATCGTGTGAACGCAGCTCGATACTGGTCGAGTTGCCACCCGTTCATCCCCCCCACGTGCCGAGAGGAGGCTGCCCTGCACCCGGTTGCTCACGCGCCCCGTCGACACCGTGCGCGACGCCGCGCCGACATGCCTTTGCTCGGAGGTGTCCGTCCGCCGATCGCCGCACTGCTCTGCGCGCTGCTGGCAGTTGCCGTCTTTCCCACACTCGGCGTCGGCGCCGTTCATGAGCAGGAGGTCCCCCAGGCTGTACGCGACGCGGAACGCCGGATCGCCGAGGATGCCGCGGACTCGTTCAAAACATCCGTCGACGTCAGGGCCAGGACAGTGCGTCGTTCCGCCGCGTCGGTCAGGGCCCCCGCGAGCGGTACTCCGAAGGCGACGCTGCGGTCCCTCCTTCCGACCGGTCCCCCGGTCCGGGGCGGTGTGCTGCTCGCCCCGCACACTGGCAAGCCGCTCGCGGCCGGCGGTGAAACGGTGCCGCTGACCGGGGTGGACGCAGCGGCCCTGGCGCGGTCCCCTGCCGCCAACCTCCCGCCCCGGCTGGTCACTTCGGGCCGCGCCGGACCGCGACTGTTGTTCTTCGCCCGGGTGGCTGTCTCTGCTCCCGACCGGAACCAGGACGGCAAGCCGGACCAAGCACGGGACCTCGCGGGGGAACAGGGCGATGGTGCACGCGAATTCCTGCTGATCGTCTCGGAAAAGGTCGCGGCCCTCGCGGTCCACGGAGACGGGCGCACCGCTCAACTGGTGGTCCGGAACGGAAAGGTGCTTGCCACCACGGCCGCCACTGGCAAGCCCCTGACACTCGACGCCAAGGACCGCGCCCTGCCCTCCGCTGCCGCGGACGCCGGTCTGCACACCGGTGACGCCTCCGGCAGCATGCTCGGCGACGGTCACGACGGGCTGCGCAGGGTCGCGGGTTGGGCATCGGTCGCCGCGATGGACGGCAAGGACGACGCCTTCGGGCCGGGACTGACGATTCTCACGCTCAGGGATGTGACTCCGGCGAAGGGCGGAGCCGACCACACAGGGTTCGCCATCGTGGCCGCGGGCGCGTTGGTGGTGATCGCGGCGCTGGTCGCTCTGGTGCTGTGGGTCACCGTGCAGCGTCCGCTGCTGCGGCTGCACCTGTCCGCTGCCCGGCTGGCCAAGGGCGCCGGCGAAATGCCCGGAGTACGCGCGGAGTTGGCGCGGCCGGTGGCAGCCGGTGCGTTCGGCGAGCCCGGCAGGGTCGGCCGGGCGCTGGAGTCGATACGCTGCCAACTGCTCGGCCAGACGGGACCGGAGCCTGTGCGGCCGGGGCGGCGCCGCCCCGGTGCCCGGGCTCTGGTCCTCATCTGCACACTCGTGATCGCCGCGTGGGGAGTGCCGCTGCTGTTCCTGCTCAACCGCGTACCGGCCGCCCAGGCCGTACCGGCAGCCGCCGTCGCCGACCAGCAGGCACGCACCGAAGCCACCGCCGACCGGGTGCGGCAGTCCCTCGGCCAGAGCCACGCCGACCTCGCGGCGACGGCATCAGCCATCGCCGGTGCGCCACGGGAGCGGGCGGCGCAGGTTCTGCGACGTGAACACGCCGACCATCCCACATACCGATCGCTGTACATGCTGGACCACACCGGTGCCATCGTGCTGCGAGCGGGCAAGGAGCCGCTGCGCACCCTCGTCCGTCCCACCGGCGACGGAATCACCCAGGTCAATACGACAGGCAAGATCCCCGCGATCGCCGCCTACGTCCAGATCCCGACGGCCAAGAACGCCAAGAACGGCGATAAAGGCGGGGACACCGCCTCGGCCGTAGTCGTCGCAGAGATCGGCGTTGACGCGCTGAACGACCTGGTTGCCCGGCCGGGGCTCGGCAGAGTGTGGCTGACCGACGAGCACCACAGAGTGCTCGCGGCAAGCGTCGGCTTTCAAGCCTTCCAATCGCTTCCCAGCCGCGCCCTCACCCGTCTGGTGGCCAAGACCGACGCGGCACCCGGCGGCGCGGGCAGCCCCGCATCGGCCATCCTCCACGCGGGGACCGCGCCGGGCGCGGGCCCGTCGGTCGCGGCCGCCGCGCCACTGGCACAGACGGGGCCGGCCGCCGGCCTCGGCTGGCGGTTGGTCTCCGCCGAACCCGCCGCAGCACTCAAGCTGGCGGCATATCAGGTCCAGTCACGCACCATGCTGGCCGGGCTGCTCGCCCTGGCCGCGGGGGGCGCCTGCCTGAGCTGGCTGCACATCGTGGTGGTCAGACCGCTGCGCACCCTCACCAGATGCGCGGAGCGGCTGGCCGACGGTGACCGCCGCACCGTGCTGTACCCGGTCCACCACGACGAGTGCGGTTCGGTCACTCGCAGTCTGGAACTGCTCCGGCAGGCGCTGGTGGAGCGGGACCGCGGCGGCGGGCGAGCTTACGTTGCCTCTGTCCCTGCCCCATCGTTCCAGCGCGGCAGCGCACCGTAGCAGTGAAGGATCAACCGACGTGCTTTTCCTCTATGTTGTCCTGCTGCTGAGCTGTGCCGTGCTGCTGGTCGCCGGCGTGCTGGAGCAGCGGCGCCACTACGCCGCGCTGGCACAGATCCCCACGCGGGTGCTGGTCAACGGCATTCGCGGCAAGAGCTCGATCACCCGGCTGTGCGCGGGGGCGCTGCGGGGCGGTGGCCTGGTCACCGTGGCCAAGACCACCGGCACCGCTGCCCGGTTCATCCACCCGGATGCCACAGAGGAGCCGGTGTACCGGAAGTTCGGCATCGCGAACGTCGTCGAGCAGATCGGCATCGTCCGGCGCGCGGCGGCCTACCGGCCAGATGCTCTGGTGATCGAGTGCATGGCGGTGATGCCCGCACTTCAAGAGGTCAACCAGGAGAAGCTGATCCGTTCCACCATCGGCGTGCTGTGCAACGTCCGCGAGGACCACCTCGCCGAAATGGGTCCGACGCTGGACGATGTGGCCCGCTCGCTGTCCCGGTCGATGCCGGTCGGCGGCGTCTGTGTCACCGCCGAGCAGGAGCGGCTGCACATCCTCAAGGAGGAGGCGGACAAGCGGAGGTGCCGCCTGATCGCGGTCGATCCGGCATCGGTCACCGACGAGGAGCTGCGTGAGTTCAGCTGGTTCACCTTCAAGGAGAACGTCGCCATCGCGCTGGCAGTGGCCGAACTGCTCGGCGTGGAGCGGGCCACCGCCCTGCGCGGCATGTGGGACGCGCCACCGGACCCCGGCGTGCTCTCCGTCGAGCGCTACCGCACATCGGACGGCAAACGGCTGCGCTTCGCCAATGTCTTCGCCGCCAACGACCCCGAGTCGACGTTGATGAACGTCCGTCAGCTGGAGGAGCTCGGTGCGATCCGCCGCCCGCTGAACGTGGTCGTCAACTGCCGCCCGGACCGGGTCGAACGCAATGGGCAGATGGGAGCGATCGTCCCCGACCTGGCCCCGGACACGGTCTTTCTCATCGGTCATCCGACCAAGAGCGCCCGCGACGGCATCCCGTCGGGCTGGTCGTCGGGGCGGGTGGTGGACCTGGGCGGCGACCGGCGCGACGCGCAGGAGCTGACCCGCGCCCTCCTCGCCGAACTGGCCCCGGATTCCTCGCTGGTGGCCGTCGGCAATATCCACGGCCAGGGCGAGCTGTTCCTGGAGCACCTCAGCAGGCTGCCCTCGGACGACGCCGACGAGCCACTTCCGGCCGCGCACCCGCCCGAGCCGGAGCCGTACAGCTGGGTGGCATCGCTGAACGACCCGACGTCCGGGCCGCATCTCCCGAGCCCCGCCGCTGCCCATGCCGAAGCGCTGTACCAGCCGACAAGGAACCCGCTGTGATCCCCGTCAACGTCACTCCGCAGACCATCGCGCTGGGGATAGCCCTCGGCCTGGTCTTCTCACTGGTGTGCTATCTGACCACCAACCTCTCTCCCGGCGGCATGATCACCCCCGGCTGGCTCGCGCTGACCCTCGTCACCGATGTGGTCCGGGCCGCGATGGTGATCGGCGTCACGGCGCTCACCTTCGTCGCGACCAAGGTCCTTCAGCGTCATGCAATCCTTTACGGGAAGCGGCTCTTCGCCGCCGTGGTGCTGTCCGCAGTGCTGCTCCAGACCACGGTGCTGCTCGCGCTCCAGCACGAGTTCCCGCTCCTTTACACCGCCCAGACACTGGGCTTCATCGTGCCCGGCCTCATCGCCTATCAGTTGGTCCGCCAACCGCTGGCCGCCACCGTGATCTCCACCACCGCGGTGACCCTCGGCACGTATGTGGTGCTCGTTGCCGGGCTGCTGCTGGGGGCCCTGCCCGTCGGCTGAACGAGCCGCACGCGTCCGCCTTACCCATCCGCACGTAAAGGAGGTCACCATGGGCACCAACCCCACCCCGCCCGGCAGCCCCAGTCGCCGTCAGATCCTGGCCTGCGCCGCCGGTCTGGCCTCCGCAGGTGCGGTCACTGGATACGCATGGCACCGCTTCCGGAGCGGCGTACCGGGCGGTGGCTTCTCGGTCCCCGTCGGCGGCTACCGCTTCGAGCGCCGCGGCGCGCCTGCCCGGACGGTGGTTCGCGCCGCCGGCGACCGCGTGCTGGCCACCTTCACCGACGGTGCCCGCACCGCGCTGCTGACCGGCCCGACCCGTACCTGGAGCGAGCCGCGCACCACCGGCGCGGTGGTGCGCAGCGACGCCTGGGTACGGCTGATGGGCGATGCATGGAGTCAGGACAAGGAGCGAACCCGCTGGTTCCGGGAGTGGTTCCCCAAGGCCCTGGCCGACCGCAGTCCGGACGTCCTCGCCGTGGCCTTCCAGTACGGCGACGGGGCGCACGATCTGCGCACCGCATCGGGTCTGCGCTACGCCGGCAAGGCTCACTTCGGGCCGCTCGTTCCCGGACAGTCGCCGACATCATTCGACTACCGCGATGAGAAGTCCGACTTCTACGACTACCTCGGCACTCCCTGGACCTTCCCGGACGGCATCCGCAAGCACCCGGAGAAGGAGCGCTACGGGGACGTGGACTGCTCCGGCTTCATGCGCCTCGTCTGGGGTTACCGCATGGGCTACCCCCTGCACGCCACCAACAGCCCGGGGGCCGGCCTGCCCCGCCGCGCCTACGCCATCGCCTCCCGGGCCCCCGGCGTGCTGCTGATCCCGAACACCGGCCGGCCACCTGCCGACATCAGCCTGCTGCTCCCCGGCGACCTCGTCTTCTTCGCCATCGACATCGGCAGACCGCGCGACATCGACCACGTCGGCATGTACCTGGGTCCGGACACGGACGGGCGCCCGCGCTTCTACTCCAGCCGCTCGCGGGCCAACGGGCCCACCATGGGCGACCTGGCCGGCCGCGCGACGCTCGACGGCCATGGCTTCTACGCCCAAGGGTTCCGCAGTGCCCGCCGCCTGTGAAGCCGACGCACCCAGCCCGCCGCCCCAGGAGAGACCCCGCCCTGGCCACCACCCCCCTCACCCGGGACGCCACCGACCGGCACCACCCCTCGCAGGGCATCAGACGCGCCCACGCCAAGCGCCGTCAGCGGACCGCCGTCAGCCAGGAGTGCTACGCCCTGCTGCTGATCCTGGCAGCCGCCGCGGTGCTCTACACCTGGGCCATCGACCGTGCCGCGGTGCACCCGTACTACACCGCGGCCGTGCGGTCGATGGCGGCGAACTGGCACGCCTTCGTCTTCGGCGGGCTCGACCCGAGCGGCTCGGTCACCCTGGACAAGATCCCCGGTGCGCTGTGGCCGCAGGCCCTTTCCGTCAGGCTCCTCGGACCGTACAACTGGGCGGCGGTACTGCCGCAGGTGCTGGAGGGGGTACTCGCTGTCTGGGCGCTGCACCGGATCGTCCGTGCCTGGGCGGGCCCCTTGGCAGGGCTGCTCGCCGCGCTGGTACTCACCCTCACTCCGGTCACCGTCGCGCTCAACCGGCACAACATCCCCGACACCCTGCTCGTCCTGCTGCTGGTCCTCGCGGCAGGATCGCTGCAGAAGGCCGTCCGCACCGGGAGGCTGCTGCCGCTGCTCGTCTGCGGGACATGGGTGGGCCTGGCCTTCCAGGCCAAGATGCTCCAAGCGTGGCTCGTCCTGCCGGTCTTCGCCGCGGTGTACCAACTGGCAGCACCTGGTTCCCGATGGGACCGGGCCCGGCGGCTGCTGCTCGCCGGGATCACCGCACTCGTCGTCTCCTGCTCCTGGCTGCTGCTGGTATGGGTCACCCCCGCCGCGAACCGTCCCTACACCGACGGGACCAGCAACAACAACCCCTTCACCCTGGTCTTCGGCTACAACGGGCTGAGCCGCTTCGGCAACGACCCGCACGCGCTGGGCGCCGTCGCCGGCACCGCCGCCAGCCGCACCACCGGTAACACGGGTTGGACCATGGTGGTCAACCAGAGCGTGGGCCCCCAGATCGCCTGGCTCCTGCCGCTCGCCGTACTGGTCTTGGCGCTGGGCGTGTGGTGGCGCGCCGGACAGCCGCGCACCGACGGGCCGCGAACAGGGTTCCTGCTCTGGGGCGGCTGGCTGGCGCTTCACATCGTGGTCTTCAGCAACTCCAACGGCAACCACGGCTACTACATGACCGTACTGGCCCCGGCCCTCGCCGCGCTGGCCGGTGGCGGAATCGCCCTCCTGTGGGCCGAGTACCGCGCCGGTGGCCAACGTCGGGCGGCGCTGCCCGTCGCTGTCGGGCTCACGGCACTGTGGGCCGCGGCAATTGACGGCCCGCACAGCGAATTCGCGCCCTGGCTGCTGCCAGTGGTGCTGATGCTCGGCCTGTGCGGGACCGTCGGCCTGTGGACCAGCGGACCACACACCACACGACGGGCGATGCACAGCGTCCTGGCAGCGTCCCTGACAGCCGTACTGCTCGCCCCGGCCGTCTGGGCCGTCTCCTGCCTGAACCCGCGCTACCCCGGCTCACCGATAGAGCCACTGGCCGGACCAGTCGGCCCCGGCTACCAAGATGCGCACCACCACCGGGCCAAGGTCCGACGAAACCCCTTGAACGAACCGTCCGGGCGGGACAGCGCACTGCTGAACTACCTCTCCGCGCACCGTTCCGGGGAGAAGTACCTGCTCGCCACCCAAGCCGCCTACGGCGCCTCGCCCCTGCTGCGCGCCACCCCCCAACCCCTACTGGTCATGGGCGGCTTTACCGGCCTGACCCCCTATCCGACCGCACCACGGCTCAGGGACCTGGTCTCCGCCCACCAACTGCGCTACGCCCTCCTCACCACGCGCCGCCCGTCGACACCGGCGTCGGTCTGGGTGAAGAGAAGCTGTACCCCCGTCTCCCCCAAGGCCTACGGTCAGCTCTCGGACGGAAGCTTCACTCTCTACGACTGCGCTGGAGGAAAATGACCTCCTGAACACGGCGAGTTCCGCGGCCCACACACTCACGGATCGCGACGGCTCCCGTACGCAGGCGGCTGCACCGCCACTCCGCATTCGGGACGGGCGACGGCCTCGCACACTCGCTGATGGGGCGTCACCTGCGTCGGTCAGTACAAGGGTTACGTGGCCCGCCCTCTGGACGCTCCGCAGGCGGCGGGCCAGATCGCCCTGCGCACCATGGGGCCTCGAGCAGCGCCGCCCTCTCTCGTCGGCCCCTACTGACCTATGCCGACAGTGCGCTCGGCTACGCGGAAGAGCTCTGCTCGATCGCCCCGGCGGATTCCGGGAGGGCGACCTGTGGGGGCGCGGCTGCCATACGGGACTGCGCCCTCGCCGTACCGCGCGATCTCGGCCACGGCAGGCTCTGGATCACTGCCTCAAGGATCTTCGAAACTTTCAGTTACCGGGCGGCAACCCCTTGACGTCACCCTCAGGGCGGGCAAAACTGCGTCCGGCGGTCGACATTGCCGAACAGTGGATGGCATCGGGGCAGAGTCGCTCCGACCGGTCTCCGCCGGAGTGCGTCGGCGAGCTGAATCGGCGCCGCCCCGTACCAGCTGGCTCCCACGTCGATCGAGCCCAGCCGCCCCACCCCGCACCGTATTGAGCCGCTCCAGGAGCACACCGTGACCCACGCGCGAACCGCCGGCCCGTTCATCGCCGCGATCGACCAGGGCACCACGTCAAGCCGATGCATCATCTTCGACCGGGACAGTCGGATCGTCTCCATCGACCAGAAGGAGCACGAGCAGATCTTCCCCCTGCCGGGCTGGGTGGAGCACAACGCCAGTGAGATCTGGACCAACGTCGAGGAGGTCGTCGCCGGCGCCCTCGACAAAGCCGGGATCACCCGCGGCCTCAGAGCGATCGGCGTCACCAACCAGCGCGAGACCACCGTCCTCTGGGACAAGAAGACCGGCGAGCCGGTGCACAACGCCATCGTCTGGCAGGACACCCGCACCGACGCGCTGTGCAAGGAGCTCGGCGGCAACGTCGGCCAGGACCGGTTCCGCCACGCGACCGGCCTGCCGCTGACCTCCTACTTCTCCGGCCCCAAGATCCGCTGGCTGCTGGACAACGTCGCCGGCCTGCGCGAGCGCGCCGAGCGCGGCGAGATCCTCTTCGGGACCATGGACTCCTGGGTCATCTGGAACCTCACCGGCGGCCCTTCCTGCGGCGTCCACGTCACCGACGTCACCAACGCCTCGCGCACCATGCTCATGAACCTGCACACCCTGGAGTGGGACGAGCGCCTCCTCGCCGCCATGGATGTCCCGGCCGCCATCCTGCCGCGGATCCGCTCCTCCGCCGAGGTGTACGGCATGGCCGGCGGAGCCCTGTACGGCGTGCCGGTCGCCTCCGCGCTCGGCGACCAGCAGGCGGCGCTGTTCGGCCAGACCTGCTTCTTCGAGGGCGAGGCCAAGGCCACGTACGGCACCGGCACCTTCCTGCTGATGAACACCGGCCGCCGGCCCGTCCACTCCCACAGCGGGCTGCTGACCACGGTCGGCCACCGGATCGGCCGGCGGGCGCCGGTCTACGCGCTGGAGGGCTCCATCGCGGTCACCGGCTCGCTGGTCCAGTGGATGCGCGACCAGCTGGGCCTGATCGGCACCGCCGCGGAGATCGAGACGCTGGCGAGCTCGGTGGGGGACAACGGCGGCTGCTACATCGTCCCTGCCTTCTCCGGCCTGTTCGCCCCGTACTGGCGCTCCGATGCCCGCGGCGTGATCACGGGCCTGACCCGCTACGTCACCAAGCAGCACATCGCCCGCGCCGTGCTCGAGGCCACCGCATGGCAGACCCGCGAGATCGTCAACGCAATGCACAAGGACTCCGGCGTTGCCCTGACCTCACTGAACGTGGACGGCGGCATGACCTCCAACAACCTGCTGATGCAGACCATCTCGGACTTCCTGGACGCCCCTGTGGTGCGCCCGATGGTCGCCGAGACGACCTGCCTCGGCGC
>NZ_JBICXQ010000066.1:0-9649 GCF_043200375.1 Streptomyces sp. NPDC048434
TTGTCCGAGCTGGAGCGGATCACGGCTCGCCGGAGCGAGCTGGACGTGCTCGCCGAGGAGCTGAACAAACGACTTGGGGAAGTCGAGTCGGAACGGGGTGAGTTGGTTATCGCCGAGCGGGTTCTGCTCCGGCTGGCTGAACAGGACCGGGCCGAGGTAGAGGCCGCCGTCGCGGTGGCTCCGGTGAAAGCGCAGGTGGCGGGGCGTGCGGTGCTGCTGATCCCGCACCGCGGCGAGGCCCAGGACGAGACCGCACTGCCCGAGGACTACCGGCGGATTCTGCAGATCGTTCGGGGTGGTGACGGTCCGGTGCAGGTCAGGGCGGTGGGCGAGGAGTTGGGGCTTGATGTGGGGTTGCGCGGGAAGCTGGAGCCGCTGCGGGCGAAGATGACCAAGCTCGCCGATCGTGGCTGGCTGCACAAGCGGCCCGACGGACGGTTCACCGCACGTCGGTAGCCACGCCGTGATGGTGACGGCCTGGGCGTAACTGGCGGGCCCCCGGCGGCAGTTGAGTTTGTGTGACGAAAAACAACGGTCTCACCGAGGGCCCTGACGGCCTTGTCTACACCGCCCGCCTGCCTCTGTCGAGTGCCACCCTGAACTACCTCGCCACTCTGATACGTGGCCACTGCAAGAAGATCGGCTCGCGCTGGGCGTGCGCTGACTCCGGGGAAGATCGCGGGGATCGTGCTGGCGGTGCTGCGCTGTGACCAGCGGCCCGGCGATCTGACCGGCGGAAATGGGGTGCACCGCACCACCGTCACCCGCTGGGTGCGCGAGGTCGTCGGCCTGCTGGCCGCCCGCGCTCCGCGCCTGGACCGCGCGCTGAAGAAGATCGCCCGATCCGGTGGCGGAGTCGTACTGCTGGACGGCTCGCTGATACGCACCCGGCGGCGCACCGGAAGCGAGAACCGGACGAACTACTCCGGCAAGAGCAAGTGCCATGGCCTGCTCGTGATCGCGCTCACCGACGACAGGAGCCGCCTGCTGTGGGTCTCGGCGGCCCGACCCGGTAGGACCTAGGAGATCACGGCCTGCCGCCACGACCACCTCACCGACCGCCTTCGCGAGGCCGGGCTGGGCGCGATCGCCGACCTGGGCTTCGTCGGCCTCGACGACAGCGGCCCGGACGCCGACCCGGCGGTGATCACCGGCTACAAGGCCGCCCGCAACCGGCCGCTCACCCGCGGCCAGAAACTGTCCAACAAGGCGCTGGCCGCCGTCCGGGCACCGGTCGAGCGCGGCTTCGCGCACCTGAAGAACTGGCGGGTGCTCGGCAAGGTACGCACCGACCCGAAATGGGCGACCGCCCTGGTCAGGGCCCTACTGGTCCTCACGAACCGCGAAGTCGCCCGCTGACCGACGATCTAGACGGGAGTCATGCGCTCGTGACCAGCCCGAGTATCCCGAAGCCCGCGCACACCAGCCCCATGACCTGTAACTTCACGATGCACGCCGCTCAATGCCAACCGCAACCCGCGCCTGAGCCGGAAGGACATCGAGGCCGAGTTCGACACCCTGCTGGGCGTGACCAAGGTGATCTGGCTCCCGTACGGGCATTTGGCGGGGGACACCCAGGGGCACGTCGACCATGTCTGCCAGTTCGCCGGACCGGGGCGGGTGGTCGTCGAGGCCTGCGGCGACCCGGGTCGTCCCGACCATCTCCGACTCAAGGCCAACCGCACCATTCTGGAGGGGTCGACGGGCGTGCACGGGCGGAGCCTGGAGATCTTGGAACTGCCGCCTCGGCAGGAGGTCCGCGTGTTCGGCCGGCGCGCCGTGGTGAACTACATGAACCTCTACGTCACCAACGGCGGAGTGGTCATGCCGCTGGCCTGTACCAGCGCCGACGAGGAGGCGCTGGCCGCCGCTGCCCGTGCCTTCCCCGACCGGCGTGTCGTCGGTGTTGAGGCCAGAGTGCTCGCCCTGGGCGACGGCGGGATCCACTGCATCACCCAGTAGCTCCCCGCTGAGCTCGACCGGCAGTGAGCGGCGGGTCCGGCCCACCGGCCCGGTGCCGCAGGTCGGGGCGGGGGATCGGGCCGGCCTTGGGCGTTCGCCCAAGGCCGGCCCGATCACCACTCCCGTGGTCCGACGGGCCTTCGGTGTCCGAGGGACGCCTGCCCATGGGCACGAAGGGCGCGGGACCCGACGCGCCGGTGAACGGGCCGCCCCCTGCTGTCGACCGCGCCGGGGCCGACCAGAGCCGTCAGTTCGCCGTGGTGCCGACCCGCTTCGTCAGATGGGCGGGGGCCTCGATGCGCTCGGGCAGGAGCGGGTCCGGCTCCAGCTCACCCCACGTGGCGCGCAACGGGAGAACGCCCGCCCACAGGCCCAGTTCGGCGTCCTCGCTGTCGCCGTCGTCCGGAGCTCCGCTGCGGATCTTGACGGACGCCTCGTCCAGGGCGAGGGCCAGCAGAGCCGTGGCGGCGAGTTCCTTGCGGCTGGGGCGCCGGGCGTAGTCCCACTGGCCGGGGGTTGCGTGCTCGGTCAGGCAGCGCAGGCCGGCCAGCTTCTCGTCGGGGTCCGTGACAAGGCGGGGAGTACCGAAGATCATGGCGCTGCGGTAGTTGACCCCGTGCTCGAAGACCGAGCGGGCCAGTACGAGTCCGTCGACATGGGTGACGGCGACGCAGACCGTGGCGGCGGGTGACGCGATCAGGCTGCGGCTGGCGACCGAACCGTGGAAGTACAGGGTGCTGCCGTCTGATCCGTAGACGGTCGGTACCACCATCAGGGTCTCCTCGAAGCTGACGCCGAGGTGGCAGATGAAGCCGGCGTCGAGGATCGCGTCGAGCTGGTCGCGGTCCAGGCTCCCCTGTTCCCGCAAGCGGCGGTGGCGGGTGCGCTCGGTGACCGGCAACTGCCGTTCGGGAGTACCGGAGTTCATGGATGCTTCCCTTCTGAGGTGTGAACGGGGCGGGTGGTCCTACGGTGAGGTGACGACGGGGAACAGTACTGATTCCATCGAAGAACCGCCATGAATCTTCGTAAACCGTTGCTCAAGAAACTCTTAACGACGAGATCCCTTGCGCAGCGCGAACATGATCATGCAGCATGGCCGACCGGGCCACCGAGTCGCGGACCTTCCTGGAGGACCAACCACCCATGACCTCACCCCCGTTGATCGCCTCGCCGCATGAGTCGCTGGATCTGCTGGGCGTCGGGATCGGGCCGTTCAACCTGTCGCTCGCCGCGCTCGCCGACGACATGCCGGATCTGCGTACGGCCTTCCTCGAACAGCGGTCGGCCTTCTCCTGGCACCCCGGCCTCATGATCGAAGGAGCCACGCTCCAAGTGCCTTTCCTGGCCGACCTGGTGACCCTGGTCGCGCCCGACAGCCGCTGGTCGTTCCTGAGCTATCTGCGCTCGATGGAGCGGCTGTTCCCGTTCTACTTCGCCGAGCGTTTCCATATCGACCGGGCCGAGTACGACGCCTATCTGCGCTGGTGCAGCGCCTCCCTGACGAACTGTCACTTCGGCTGCCGCCTCGAGTCCGTCTCCTGGGACGCGGAGCGGGAGCTGTACGCCGTCGATTACTGCGCGGCGGGCACCGGGACAACGGGTCCCGCGGTCGCCCGCGCCTACACCCGCCATCTGGTCCTCGGCATAGGCACCGAACCGTACGTCCCGCCGGAGCTGGAGCACCTGACCGACGGAGCGCGACGCGCACGCGTCCTGCACGCCGCCCGCTACCTCGACCAGCGCGCGGACCTGCTCGCCCAGCGGCATGTCACGGTCGTCGGCTCCGGGCAGTCCGGTGCCGAGGTCTTCCTGGACCTGCTGCGGGCCCGGCCGCAGGGGACTGAGGGCCTGCACTGGGTGTCGCGGTCGCCCGCCTTCGCGCCGATGGAGTACTCCAAGCTCGGGCTCGAACAGTTCACCCCGGACTACATCCGGTTCTTCCGGAACCTGCCGGAGGCCACCCGTGACCAGCTGCTGCCTCAGCAGTGGCAGTTGTACAAGGCGGTCAGCGCCGAGACGCTCGCCGAGATCCACGACGAGCTGTACCGGCGTACGCTGTCCGGAAGCTGGCCCGATGCCGTGCTGCGGCCCGCGACCGCGGTTCGGTCCGGACAGCTCCTGGACGACGGCCGGTTCGAGCTCACCCTGGAACACACCCAGCAGGGCTCCACCGACCTGCTGCGCACGGACGCCGTGGTGCTCGCCACGGGGTATCGCGAACGCCCCGCCGACGGCCTGCTCAAGGGCATCGAGCCGCTGCTGCGCAAGGACGGCTCGGGTCGCCCGCTCGTAGACGCCGACCACCGCCTGGTCTGCGACGACTCCCTCACCGGCGGAGTGTTCGTGCAGAACGCGGAGCGCCACACGCACGGCGTGGGCGCGCCCGACCTCGGCCTGGCGGCCTGGCGGTCGGCGGCCATCCTCAACGCCGTGGCGGGCCGGACCATCCATCCACTGCCAAGCAGGTCCGCCTTCACCACCTTCGGCAGCCCCTGAACCCCCCGGGGCAACCGCCGAACCTCAACCGGACATCGCTGCGCCGATGACGAAAGGCGCTCGCCGACGGTCAGTACCCACCCTCGTGGTGGCGACTGCCTGTGACCCGAACCAGCGTCCGCTACCTTCCCGGAGACTCCTCTTGCTGATCCGAAAGACCGGCGACGACCAGCTCGTCAACGCGTACGGCATCCGCTACCAGCAGATCTATCCGCACGGCGGCGAGCACCTCGCGCCCTGGGGAGTGGGCCGCGCGGTCGTCGAACCCGGCGGCGCCACGGAACCGCACTCCCACCCCGACCACGAGATGTTCGTGTTCCTCAGCGGCCACGGCATTCTGGACGTCGACGGCGAGACCTGCGAGGTGGGCCCGGAGGTCACCACCCTCCAGTCGGGAGGCAGCCGGCACCTCGTGCGGAACACCTCGGACGAGGAGCCGCTGGTCTTCCTCTCCGTGTACTGGCCGGCCGAGCACGGCCCCATCGACCTGTGAACCACCGCCCCGCCCCGAGGAGTTCCGTCATGGCTCAACCCTTCGCCCTGGTCACCGCCGCCCCGCCGACTCCCAACGGCGACCTGCACCTCGGACACCTTTCCGGCCCATACTCGGGCGCCGACATTCGGATCAGGGCACACCGGTTGCAGGGCGGTGAGGGCCTGTACATGACCGGTTCGGACCTGCACCAGTCGTACGTCCCCACCAAGGCGGCCAAGGACGGCCTGGACCCGGTCGAGATGGCAGACGGCTACGCCGACGAGATCGCCCGCATCTTCGCCGGGGCGCACTTCGAGCCGGACGCGTATGTGCGGCCCTGGCGGTCGGAGCTGCATCGCACCATCGTCACGGAGTTCTTCGCCCGCTTGCACCAGCGCGGCGCGCTGGAGCCCCGAACCGAGAAGGGCCTGTACTGCGGCTCCTGCGACCGCTATCTCTTCGAGGCGCACCTCACCGGCCGCTGCCCGCACTGCGACGCCGCGAGCGACGGCAACTCCTGCGAGAACTGCGCCCGTCCGAATGCCGTCATCGACGTCGTCGACGCCCGCTGCAACGCCTGCGGCGGCACCCCCGTGCAGCAGGACGTGCGCCGTCTGGTGTTCCCGCTGAGCAGGTACGCGGACCGGCTGCGCGCCTTCCACGCGCGGGCGGTGCTCAGCCCCCAGTTGGAGGCGCTCTGCGCGGACCTGATCGAGCGAGGGCTCCCGGATGTGCCCGTCACGCACCCCAGCGGCTGGGGCATCCCGATGCCGGCCCCCGGCTTCGAGGACCAGCGCATCTACGTGTGGGCCGAGATGATGCCGGGCTACTTCGCCGAACTAGCCGAGGCGCTCGCCGCGCAGGGCCGCGACCCCCATACCTGGCCCGAGGTGTGGAACGCGCCGGACACCGAGATCACCCAGTTCTTCGGTTTCGACAACGGCTACTTCCACGCCCTGCTCCAGCCCGCCCTGCTCATGGCGTACGACGAGGACTTCAGGCTGCCCACCGCCCAGGTCACCAACGAGTTCTACCAACTGGGCGACTCGAAGTTCTCCACCAGCCGCCGGCACGCCATCTGGGCCAACGACCTGCTCGCGGCGGTCCCCGCCGACATCGCCCGCTTCGTCCTCGCCAAGGACCGGCCCGAGTACGCGCGCACGTCCTTCGGCTGGGACCGGCTGCTCGAGGTCGCGTGCGGTGAACTGGCCGGCACCTGGCAGGGCTGGCTCACCGGTCTGTTCACCCGTCTGGAGACCGAGAGCAACTCCCTGGTGCCCGAGGCCGCCGCCCCGGACGGCTTCCAGACCCGCTTCCTCGCCCACCTGGAAGACATCGCAGGCGCCGCACTGCGCGCCTACTCGGCCGCCGACTTTTCGCCCCGCCGTGCCACCCGCCTTCTGGGCGAACTGGTGCTTCTCGCGGACGACTTCGCCGCGGGAACCACACGGATCCGCGCCACCGGCAACCTCGCACCGCTGGTCGCGGAGGCCGCCGCGGCCCGCACCCTGGCCCAGCTGGCATACCCCGTACTGCCCGATTTCGCCGCCGCGCTGTGGACCGCGCTGGGTGAGCAGGGCACGCCCGTGTGGGACGGGGTCCGTGCGCCCGCGCCCGGAACCAAGGTCGACACCGCGCGCCGCTTCTTCACTCCGCTCCCAGACGACATCGAGCAGCGGGTGATGGCGAAGTGACCACGCTCGGACGGCAGGCATGACCCGCACCGCGACGGTCGTGGGGGCCGGGGTGTTCGGCCTCTCCGTGGCCCGTGAACTGGCCCGCCGCGGCTGGAGGGTCGAGATCGTGGCCGCCACCGCCCCTGGCGCGTACGGCCCGTCCGCAGGTGACACGCGAATTCTGCGCTGCGCGTACGGGGACGACCTCTGGTACGCGGATCTCGCCCACCGTGCCCGCCGCCGGTGGCGCGGCCTGGAGCGCGAGACGGGGGAGCGGTTCCTGCTGCCCGTCGGCGTCCTCTCGCTCGGCGCGGACAGCGCGTTCCAGGTGCTGGACGGGCTCGGTGTCCCTGCCGAGACCGTCCGGCCCGCCGAGGCCGCGTCCCGGTTCGGACTCCACTTCGCGGACGTGTCGGGACCGCTGCTGTACGAGCCGCAGGGCGCCGTTCTGCGAGCGGCCGCCGCCGTCGGGGCACTGGCCCTGTCGGTCCGAGCCCATGGCGCCCACCTGACCAGCGGCACCGCCGTCCCCGACGGCGAGGGCCGGGCTGTGGTCGATGGCCGCACCCGGCGGACCCGGCTGACCGTGTGGGCGGCGGGCGCAGCGCTGACCACGCTGTTCCCGGCCGTCGCGGCGGAGTGCGGGCTGCGCACGGTTCGCCAGGACTGCTGGTACGTCGCCGCGCCGGCGGCGACCGGCCCCCGCACGGCGTGGATCGACCAGGACGACGGTTGCTACGGGATCCCGGCCGTGTCCGCCAAGGGCATCAAGGTGGTGCCGGACGTCGAGACGCCCTGGGACGCACCGGACCATCCCGACGAGGGCCCGCTCCCCGCCCGCGTCCACGCCCACCTGCGCCACCGGCTGCCCGGACTCGACCGTGCACCCCTGACCCGCCGCGAACGCTGCCACTACACCACGACGTCCGACGCCCACTTCCTTCTCACCCGTCCCGGTGCGACGACGCCCGCGGTGTGGCTGGTCGGCGGCGACTCCGGGCACGGCTTCAAACACGGGCCCGCCTGGGGCGAGTTCGTCTGCGACGTCATGGAGGAGCGCACCGAGTTGCCCGTACGGTTCGGGCCGCGGCGCATGGCCGCCGAGGTCCGCTGACATGCCCGCCATGCTGTGGCTGCTGGCCCTGGGCACCTTCACCGTCGGCACCGACGCCTACGTCATGGCAGGCATCCTGCCGCAGGTGGCCGAGGACCTGGGGGTGTCGGTGAGCGCTGCCGGACAACTCGTCACCGTCTTCGCGCTCGCGTACGCGCTGCTGGCCCCGCTGGGCGCGAGCGCGGCGGCCCGGCTGCCCGGGCGTACCGTGCTGACCGGCGCGCTCGCCGTGTTCGCCTTCGGCGATGTGATCACCGCCTGCGCGCCCACCTACCCGCTGGCCCTGGCGGGTCGGATCGCCGCCGCGCTCGGCGCCTCGACCCTGACCCCGCAGGCCGCCGTGCACGCGGGACGCCTGGTGCCCGCGGAACAACGGGCCAAGGCCCTGTCGGTGATCGTGGGAGGTATCACGCTCGCCACCGTCTGCGGGGTGCCGCTGGGCACGGCGGCGGGCGGCGCGTTCGGGTGGCGCACCGCTCCCGTCGCCGTCGCCGTCCTGGCGGTCTGCGCACTCGTCGGCATCCGGGTCACCTTCCCCCGGGAGAAGGCCGCGCCCCGTTCCTCGACGCCGCACGTCCCCCTGGCCTTGCTCCGCCACCGAGCCGTCGTCCGCGTCCTGGCGATCTCGCTGCTGACGGCGACGTCCGAACAGCTCGTGTACAGCTACGTCGGTCCGGTACTGGAAGGCGCGACCGGCGGCGATCCGTCGAGCCTGGCACTACTGCTGCTCGTCTTCGGCGTCGGCGCGGTGGCCGGGAACGCGCTCGCCGGACACCTGACCGACCGCCGCGACAGCCGGATGACCATGCTCATCTCGGTGTCCGGGATGACCGTACTGTTCGCGGCCCTGCCGCTGTGGTCGGCTTCGCTGCCCGCAGCGGCTGCGGCCATGGGCTGCTGGGGCGCCACCGGCTGGATGTACGTCACCCCGCAACAACACCGGCTGCTGGCCCTGACCGGCTCGGACACCCTCGGCTCGCTCGCCGTGGCCCTCAACAGTTCCACCCTGTATCTGGGCATTGGCCTGGGGAGCCTGATCGGCGGCTCCGTGCTGACCGTGGCCCCGCCCGCCGCCCTGGCCTGGCCGGCAACGGCGCTCGGCGTGACCGCGTTCGTCCTGATCCTCCTGTCCTACGGAGGCACGAAGCCGCCCAGCGGGAGCGCAGGCACCCTGCCCTGAAACCCGGAACCCGTCCGAACCCGCGGCCTGGCCGACGCGCAGCGCCCCCTCGGGGAGCGCCGCGCGTGAAGCGGTGCCGAAGATCCTTGGGCGGTGGAACGCCTGTGGAGCTCCCACAGCAACCGCTCGAGCCGTTGGGGGTTTTGGTCGAGGCAGATCCCGTCTCGGTGATGCCCTTCAGATTAGGCATCGCCATCGACGCCTCCGGGAGCCCGTCGAGCCAGCCAGAGACCCGGTCTTCGGGAACCCCCGCCCAGCCCACGGCATCCAGCTCGGAGACCTGCGGAAGTCGTCGAGCCGCCGAAACGGAAGGTGAACCCGTCGAGGATGCGGGACCCCTCCCGGGCCACGCTGTAGACCTCGGGGGCGTTGCACAGGTGCAGCACGCTCGTGAAGCCGACGCCCTTATGACCGATCCCGGCGTCGGCACGCTTGCTGGACAGGGCGATGCTGCAGAGGGCCTTGAAGTCCCTGCCGCCAAACGGCTTGCGCGGTTGGCCACGTAGACTCGCCGCCCTGGACCACACCACCGGCCTGGTCCTGACCCGGCTGGATGTGGAGGTGAAGACGAACGAGATCACCTGCTTCCAGCCCCTGCTGGAGAGCATCGCGGACCTGGCAGACACCGTGGTCACCAGCGACGCGATGCACACACCCAGCGCGAGCACTGGCAGAGATCGTCTTCGACTGCCCGCTCCCTCGCCACACCAACGCCGACGGGAACAAGGCATGAGGTGCTTGGC
>NZ_JBICXQ010000067.1:0-7354 GCF_043200375.1 Streptomyces sp. NPDC048434
GTGCGGTGACGCTGACGCCGTAGTGGACAGCGGCCGTGGCAGCACCGAAATATGAGCCTTCGTCGACCCGGTCGGCGAAGGCTCCTTGTTGCCCGGTGACCGCTCGGGCGGAATCCGCTCGGCGCACGCTGCTTCCCCAAAGGCTGAAGGCCCGGCCCTCCATCAGGCCGGGCCTTCCTCAAAGCGGTAGGGCCGTCAGGGCTTGAGGGTTGGGTGCCTCGACGTTCGACGGCTGAGGCGTTGGCTTGCTTGTCGCGGCTCGCTGTAGGTGTGCCGCTGGCCGCTGGTCAATCGAGGCTTGCGCCATGTGGGGGCAGTCGGTGAAGTGTGCGGGATATTTCATTGCCAAGGCTCCGCCGGTGCAGTCCTCCGCCAGGGGAGTGAGCAGGGGAGTGAGAGTTCGATGAGTGTCAGGTTGAGGTGAAAACGCCCCCTTGCCGGGAGGGCTCCGCCTTGTACGACGAGCTGGTCGCCGTACGAGGGGCCGCCGCCGCAGCCGAGCGGGCCGAAGGGCTCGGTGTCTGTGCTTCCGGTACACCGGTCATGGGGCGCGAGGGCCCGGCAATCGTCGGGGACCATCCGCGCTAGCGGGCCGGCCTGGACCAGTTCGGCACCTTGCTAGACGGATTCGCCATCTGCGCCGCGCACATCCACGTGCACATGCCGGATCGGGAGGTGGCGGTGCTGGTCGGCATTCACCTGCGGCCGTGGCTGCCGCCGCTCGTGGCGATGAGCGCCAACTCGCCTTTCCTCGATCGGCGTGACATGGGGTATGCCAGCTGGCGCACCGTTATCAGGGGCCGCTTCCCGGCCCTGGGCCCCCCGCCGTACGTCGAGTCCTTGGACCACTACGAGCGGCTTGCCGCCGCCCTGCAGGATTCCGAGGCGATGCTGGATGCTGGCATCCCCTTCTGGGACGTGCGGCCCAATCCCCAGTTCCCCACCCTGGAGATCCGGGTCATGGATGTCCCGGCGGAGGCGGCGGACACCGTCGGCCTGGCGGTGCTGATCCGGGCGCTCGTGGTGACGGCCAGCGCGCTGGTACAGCGCGGCCACACCGGCCCCGAGACCTGTGGCGAACTGGTGCGCGCCGCCTACTGGCGAGCCGCGCGCGACGGGTGGTCCGGCAACGGGGTCGATGCACTGACGGGCCGGATGCTGCCCTGCTCTGTGCAGGCCGTCCGGCTCGTCGAGCATGTCCGCCCCCGCGCTGGAGGCGCTCGGGGATCTCGACCGGGCTGTCGGCTTCCTGCGCCGCCTTGCCGAGCGGGGCTGCGAAGCTCAGCGTCAGCGGACCTCGTGGCGTCGTCGTGCACACCTGGCGGACGTAGTGGATGATCTCGAGCGGCTGATGTTCGACGAGGAGAGCCACCGGGACGACGTCCACCGGGACGCGTCACCGTCAGGCCGGCGTGAGCGTGGTCACCAGCACATCCCGGCGCGCGGGCCTGGACGGATCCAGCGGACGGATGGGTGACACGCCGTGCAATGTGTGGCGGTCGTCCGACAGCAGCAGAGTCGCGGGTTCGTCCAGAGTGGCCGAGAGCAGTTCGAGCCCGTCCGGAGCGAAGACGGTGCTCCGGCCCCCGGTCGCATTGTTGCGGCCGACCAGCAACGAAGAGACCAGCGTCACTCCGTCGCGGTGCCGGCCCTCCGGAGTCGGCTGCCCTTCACCGCCGGCCCTGGCGACGACCCGGAACGGATGCACCTTCGCGATCCCAGCATGCGGCGGAGTCCAGGACGCACGCGACATGCCCAAGGAGCGTGACGACCGAGCTCAGGAGCGGGTCCGCCGCAAAGGCGTCGGTCAGCGGATCGAAGTGACGGTCGACGTCCACGTAGAGCGGGTTACTGCGATCCGGCTGCACGAACGGGGTGTCCGGCAACTGGGTCAGCCCACCGGTGGACGGGGTCAGCGAGAACTTTCCGTAGCGGCGCAGCCGACAGGTGCCGCGTTCGGAGGCGTACCGGTCGTGGGAAAGGTGCTCCCAGTGCTTGGCGAAGCGCGTCCACTCCTCCTGTCCGGTGGCGAAGTGTGCCTTCACGGTGGCTGCGGGCATGAGATGGACGCCGGTCGAGGCCAAGGACTCGCGCGCCGCCGCCACGGCGGGCGGACACTCCTGAAAGACCGTGCTCTCCGCCGGATCCCAGAACCTTTCAGCACTCTCGTCCATCACACCCTCCTGTTGTCCCCCGCGGTCCTATTGATGAGGACGCGGCTTTCAGGACTCGCTCCGTGCGGGCCTGCGGGCACGGACGCGCGGCAACGGTGCCGGCAGTGCGGTGCGGTTCTCCCGCCAGGCGGCAAGTAGATATGCGGCAAGTCGGCCCTCGAGAAGTGTGGTGGCACCGATTCCGAAGGCGACATCGGGTTCCAGATCCGGCTCGTCCCTCAGCAGACCATCGACCACTTCTGTGCGGACGACCTGTTCATGGACGGCGTCGGCTTCGACATGCTCGTCGTAGAACCTCTCCGCAGCGGAGCCGGCACCTGTGCGGCGCATGGCTTCCGCGAGACGTCGTGATCCTGGCGACGAAGTCACCTCGACCGTGGCGAAGTGGCCGACCAGTGCCCCGCGCAGGGATCGGTGCAGCCCCAGCAGGGACATGAGATTGACCACGGCGAGCGTTTCGGCGGGCGCCAGGTCGAGGTAGTGACCGTACGCGGTTTCCAGGGCGAGGTCTGCCATGAGGTCGGCGAAGAGCTGGGCGTGGATGTCCTCGGCGCGTCCGGCACCGAACTCGTCGAATTCGATGGCGGCCATCCCGGCTTTGGCGCGGCCTCGCAGTCGGGGTAGGACCCATGCGTGCGGGTCCGCTTCCTTGAGGTGGTACAGCGAGCGCAGGGCCGCGTACTCCCTCAGCTGCCAAAGCCGGCCTTCGCGTTTCAAGAAGTGACTGACGCTGCTGCCGTCGTCGGCGGGCTCGGTCAGCAGGTCCGTCATCGCCTCCTGCATGCCGAGCGCCGGGACGTCAGCACGCAGGGCCCGGAGGAACGCCTCCTCCAGGTAGCGCCGCGCCGACAGCGGTGCAGGAGACCATTCGCGGTCGTCGTCCACGCCGTCGAACCCCTGGTAGTGCAGTTCATACAGCACGTAGAGGGCGAGCTGGAGATCTGCCCCGTACGGGCCCTCGCGCTGGACCGCCTCCCGTGTCGGCAAGGGCCCCTTCCCGATGCGGAGCCACGAGATCACCGTGTCGGACAGGTAGCCGCGCGGTCGCGGAAGCTGCGGCTTGCCGGGCCGGGCGGCTCCGAGGTCGGCCTTCATCGCTGGTCTCCTTCGGCGCTCCGGTCGGCCGCCGGGCAGCCGGTGCCGGCGGCGCGGTCGGACGGGAGCTTCGAACGAGCGCGGTGGCTGGTGTCGCACCAGGGGTAGCTCCGGCTGCGCCGGCACATGCAGATCGCAACGGTGAAGCGTCGGGAGACGGCCACTGCACCGTCGTCACCGACTACTTCCACCGGCCCCTCCACCAGGAGCGGACCGTTTCGGACGAGGGTGATGCGGCGTGGACGCTCAGGAGTTCTCGGCACGGATGATCACCAATTCCTCTGAGTCCTGGACCTCGTCCAAGAGGCCCTGGCACCGCAGCCAGGCCAGCCGGGAGCGCAGGACCGGACCGAACGGTATGACCGCGCGGTCGCTGACCGTCCCCCGCAGCCCCGCGGAGGCCAGCCGCTCCAAGGTGTCCTCGGTGCCGCACAGTCCGGAATGGACCATGAGCAAAACGCCGCCAGGGCGGAGCACACGCGGTGCGGCGTCGCAGATCCGGTCGACGAGCAGCCGTCCGTCGCGTCCCGCGTCCCAGGCGCGGGCCGACCCCCGGGGAGTCTGGTTGCCGGGGGCGGGGACGTAAGGCGGGTTGCTGACGAGCACGTCGAAGGAACGGCCGCCGACAGCTGCGGTCAGATCGCCGCGACGCACCGTGACCCGCTGCCCGGAGAGCCAGGCGTTGATCCTTGTGGCCAAGACTGCCTGCCAGGAGATGTCGACGGCGGTGACCAGAGCGCCACGTCGCGCCGCTCCCACCGCGAGGGCCCCACTGCCCGAACCGAGGTCCAGGAGCTCGGTGCCCGCCCCCACACCTTCGCGGTACAGGGCGCGCAACAGGAGCCGCGTGTCGTGCTGTGGCAGATAGACACCAGCAAGCGTCACCAGCGGATGGCGTCTGGGGAGCGTGGCTGGCCACGTGCTCATAAGGCACCTCCGCTCCGAGAGCCGAGAACGAGGATCTGGATGGTCCGCGCGCGTCTTCTTCAGCCTGCTAGCTATCCGATCCACTGGCCACCCGGCGGCGGTGTCGTGGGCATGACCTTGGGCCATGCTGCGGCCCGCTTCCGGCAATGAACCGGGCCGCGCTGAGGTGCAGTGCACGAGCCTGGAGGTATGGGGCCAGCGAGTGCTGCGGTGAATGCGATCGTCGAGACGCGATGGTGAACGCGCCCCGTCACGAGCGACGACGAGGAGGAGGCATGCCGGGCACGGCCGGTGAGCCCGCGCGCCCCCTGCAGGGAGGACGCTGGGGCATAGAGGTCTCGGCGCGCAGATTCTCTGAGCGCGCTCACTGAACACGGCCGGCTTCGTGGGGCACACGTGGGCGGGCGCAGACTGTGCTGCGGGAACCGAACGCTGTGCAGGCGAGGCTCGGGTGGGGCCCTCGCGCTGGGTGTCTTTGCCCGCGCTGAGCCGCCGAAAAGGACGACGTAGCTCGCGGTCGCCGAGCCCCCCGGCACGCCATGGCCAGGGCCGCGACACCGCTCCGACCGCTGCTCGGTGGCGCGGTAGTAGATTCGATCACCGGCGATCGCCGTGCCATGGAGGGGTGTCAGTCTGTGGAGAGGACTTCCAGTAGCTCGCCGACCAGTCGGCACGCCCTCGAACTGTCGTCGCTGCCGCCGAATCTGGGCGATGATCACCGCGGTACCGGGGATCAGCCGGCGAATGCCGACGGTGATACGGGAAGCTCGCACACTGCGCAGCCACTTTCTATGAGACTCCCCATGATCAAGCATGAGCCGGACCGGCAGACACTCGTCACCATCCGGTACGGCGACTTGGCCCGGCTCAGATCGCACGGCAAACCGCCGTCGGGGCGTAGGGCCATGACTCGCACGGTACGGCGCGGGCGGGGGTGAACGGCTTCACCCTGCGCCACACCGCTCTCCTGGACGTGGGAGACATTCGGTGCAGCAAGTCGACGCCGCGTTCCCGGGGCCCGGCCAGAGCGACCCAGAACACGCCCCCGGGCCCGAGCGAAATGCTGTCGGGGAACCCGGGAAGTGTCGCACCGGCCGGATCGCGGGCCGCTGAGCCAGAGCCGGCGGATCCGGTACGCGCTGCTCTCGGCCACGATGACGAAGGACTCGTCCTCAGCCAGCGCCACACTGTTGGCAAGATGCAAGCCGTCCAGCAGAACTTCTGGTTCGCCACCTGGCCGCCGCCGCAGCAGCTGCCCGGTTCCGGTGTGCTCCAGGATGTCGCCCATCCAGTCTTCGAGGGCGTAACGGCGACAGGAAACGCTGAAGTAGAGGGCCCCGTCTGCTCCTAGGGCAACGTTGCTGCAGAATCGCAAGGGCTCGCCGCCCGCCCCGCCGGCCAGCACGCGTACGGCCCCGTCGCGCGGGTCGACACGCACCAGACCTCGTTGTGTGTCGCACACCAGCAGTTGACCATCCACGGTGGGCTCCAGGCAGAGCAGTCTTCCACCGGTGTGGGCAACGGCATCCGCCCGGAGGGCTCCGGAATCCGAGGGTGTCAGTCGCCAAACCGTTCCGTCTGCGGCCCCACCGCGTCATCTCTTCGGCATAGGGGAGGGCAACGCAGGCGCCGATGGCCAGGCTCAGGCCGGCGAGGTACTTGACGGAGAGGGGGTTTTCCTTGGGGAGCAACCTCCAGTCGTCCGGCTCGACTCCGCCGCGCAGCGTGGCGCGTACCTGGTCGGCATGCAGACAGCAGGTGAAGGCCGTTGCCGCGAGCGGCAAGACCTCCAGGAAGCTGTGGATGTGCTGCTCCACCGGGCGGACTTCCCGCTCGTCGGTCGCCAAGCTGACGTCCCACAGCGCCGTAGCCCCGTGAGCCACGGCGGCGCCTCCCATCACGGACAGTACGAGCGGATTGACCTTGGCGAGCAGGCCCATTGCCACGGGGACGCCCGCTTCCGTCATCATCAGTGCATGCAACGCTGACTCACGCGCCCCCGTGGTGTCCTCGATACGGGTGCGGCGGTGCATGATCCAGTCCGCCACGGCCGGCACACACCACAAAGGCAGCACCCCGTACATGAGAAAACGCCGGTTCGCGTCTTCCGCGCCGAATGCGCGTGCGGGGACAGGCAGGTCACGGGGGCGCCGCCACCGGCGCCAGGCACGCAATAGCGGGCCGTGCTGCAGGTCCATATTTCGCCTCCAGATCGTCTCTCTCCTTTGCCGCCACGTAGGGCGGCAGCTGGACTCGGGTGGCTTCGATACGTCCGTTGCCCTCTCCTCGCTGTCGGCAGGTCATGGCCCGAGTGCCCCGCGCTTGGCGGCGGCACACGAGCGTCGGCCAAGCATGAGCAGCAGTCAGCACTCTGCGCAGGGCCATCCGTCGAGCAAAGCGTGGGCCCCGGCGAGCTCCCCGTTACTCCACCTCTGGTGGGAGCTGGCCGCACTCCCTAAAGGCGACCCTGACGTGGGTCGTCGTTCCTGCTTCGGGGGGTCAATGCGCGTTGAGCCAGCGAGAGGACCGTACTGGGAGACAGCCTGCGCAGTGCCGCGCGTGCGGCGTTTGCGCCGGGCGCCCCGTGGACACCTCCGCCGGGGTGGGCGCCGGCGGAGGCCAAGTACAGGCCCTTGACCGGTGTTTCCGGGCGCCCCGTGCCAGGAAGGGGCCGGAACACCAACTGTTGGTGCAAGGCAGCGGTCCCCCCGTTGATGGCACCACCATGCAGATTGGCGTCGAGCGCCTGCAGCGTTGGCGGGGCGAGGATCCGACGCCGTTGGATACGCGAGCGAAAGCCCGGCGCGAACCGTTCCACTTGGCCTTCTATCCGATCCGCCATGGCTTCCTGCTCCCGTCGGTCCCACACACCCGTGATGCCGTCCGCCCCGGCGTCACTGCGAACCCGTTGCGGCACATGTGTATAGGCCCATGCCGACTCGGTGCCTACGGGGGAGCGGGAGGGGTCCGCCGTGGACATCTGGCCGAAGAGCGCGAAGGGCCGGTCGGGTACCTCTCCCATAGCGATCTGCGCCGCGAAGCGGGTGAGCGCATCGACGCTTTCGGCCACGTGGACCGTGCCCGCGGACGATGCCTCTCCGGCTGTCCAGGGCACGGGCTTGTCCAGGGCCCAATCGACCTTGAAGGTAGCGAAATCC
>NZ_JBICXQ010000068.1:0-5523 GCF_043200375.1 Streptomyces sp. NPDC048434
ACCGCGATCGGCGTAGGCGTCCGCGAACTCCGCGCATGCCTGCGCGTCTCCAGCCACCACCACCTGCCGGGGGCCATTCACCGCCGCCACCGACAGATCCTGGCCCCAGCGGGAGATCCACTCCCGCACCTCCTCCAGTCCGGCGGGCACCGACACCATCCCGCCCGTACCCGCCAGCCCGGCCAACGCCCGACTGCGCAACGCCACAACCCGCGCGCCGTCCTCCAACGACAACCCGCCCGCGACACACGCCGCCGCGATCTCGCCCTGACTGTGACCAACCACCGCCGCCGGCTCCACGCCGCAGACCCGCCACAACTCGGCCAGACTCACCATCACCGCCCACGACGCCGGCTGGACCACATCCACCCGCGCCAACAACTCCGCATCGCCCAACACATCACGCAACCGCCAGTCGACGAACGGCGCCAGGGCCTGCTCACAGCGTTGCATCGCTGCGGCGAAGACGGGCTCCTCGTCCCACAACTGCAAGCCCATCCCAGCCCACTGCGCACCCTGACCCGCGAACACAAACACCGGCCGCGACACCGACAACGAACCAACGCTCCCGGTCACCACACCGGGCGCCTCCTGACCCGCGGCAGCCGCAGTCAGGCCCTCCAGCAGCTGGCCACGGTCCTGGCCGATCACGGCCAGCCGGTGGGAGAACGCCATCGTCCGCGTCACCGCCAACGACAACGCCACATCCCCGACCGCGACCTCCGGACGATCAGCCACGAAGTCCGCCAACCGACCCGCCTGCGCAGCCAGCGCCGCAGCAGACCGCGCCGACAACACCCACGCCACCGGACCCGCAGAGTCCAGCCCATCCAGGACAGGAGCATCCACGGCAGGGACGTCCTGCGCGGGCTGTTCCAGGATCAGGTGGACGTTGGTGCCGCTGATCCCGAACGCCGACACACCCGCACGCCGCGGACCAGAACCCTCAAGCCACTCGCGAGGCGCCGTCAGCAGTTCCACCGCCCCGGCCGACCAGTCCACATGCGTAGACGGGGCATCCACGTGCAGCGTCTGGGGCAGCATCCCATGGCGCATCGCCTGCACCATCTTGATCACACTGGCCACACCGGCAGCCGCCTGGGTGTGACCGATGTTCGACTTCACCGACCCCAGCAGCAACGGCCGGCCCTCCGGCCGGTCCTGACCATAGGTGGCCAGCAGCGCCTGCGCCTCGATCGGGTCACCCAATGCGGTGCCGGTGCCATGCGCCTCCACCACATCAACATCGCCCGGCTGCAACCCCGCACTCGCCAACGCAGCCCGGATCACCCGCTGCTGCGACGGACCATTCGGCGCCGACAAGCCGTTGCTGGCCCCGTCCTGGTTGACCGCACTGCCCGCCACGACCGCCAACACCCGGTGGCCACGAGCGCGCGCATCCGACAGCCGCTCCAGCGCCACCATCCCGACGCCTTCGCCCCACCCGGTACCGTCAGCGGCATCCGCGAACGGCTTGCACCGGCCGTTAGCGGCCAGTCCTCGCTGCCGCGCGAACTCCGTGAACGCACCCGGGGTGGCCATCACCGTGACGCCACCGGCCAGCGCGATCCCGCACTCCCCAGAGCGGAGTGCCTGCGCGGCCAGGTGAATCGCCGTCAGCGACGAGGAACACGCCGTGTCGATCGAGACCGCGGGACCCTGCAGCCCCAGCGAGTACGCCACCCGGCCCGACGCCACACTCGCCGTGGTCCCGGTTATCCCGAAGCCGCCGGCACGATCCTGCTCCCCAACCTGGTAGCCCGACGCGATGATTCCGGCATAGACCCCGGCATCAGAATCCCGGAGCGAACCCGGCTCGATCCCCGCGTCCTCCAGTGCCTCCCAGCACGTCTCCAGCAACAACCGCTGCTGGGGGTCCATCCCCAATGCCTCACGCGGACTGATCCCGAAGAACTCCGCATCGAAATCACCAGCGCCGTCAAGGAACCCACCCACCCGGGCATAACCCGTGCCCGCATCACCGGACTCAGACAGGCCCGGCGTCTCCCAGCCACGGTTCACCGGGAAGCCCGACATCGCATCGGACCCTCCGGCGACCAGCTGCCAGAAACCCTCCGGGTCCTCGACCCCGCCCGGGAACCGGCAACCCATACCGACAATCGCCACCGGCTCGTCCGTGCCGACGCGGACCGCAGATACGGCGGCCACCCCGTCGGTCCCGCACACCTCTGCGACCAGATACCGGGCGAGCTCCACCGGTGTCGGGTGGTCGAAGATCAGGGTGGCGGGAAGGCTCAGGCCCGTCTCAGCAGCGAGTCGATTGCGGAGTTCCAGCCCGGTCAGGGAGTCGATGCCCATGTCGCGGAAGGCCCGCTGGGGATCGACGTCCCCAGGTCGGGCATGACCCAGGACAACAGCGGTGGCAGACCGAACGATCTGCAGGACTTCCTGCTCACGCTCGGCGGGGGCAAGCGCGGCCAACCGCGCCGCCAAGCCGCCCACGACGGCAGCCACGGCCGCCGAAGGGCGCGCGGAGACACCACCGGCAACCAGGCCGTGCAGCAGCGCAGGCACTGGCCCTGCAGCGCGTGACAACGCGGTCAGGTCCAGTCGGGCCGGGACCGCCAACGGCGCACCCAACGCAGTAGCAGCGTCGAACAACGCGAGGCCCTGCTCGGTCGTCAGCGGCTGGACACCGCCACGGCGCAGACGGGAGAGGTCAGCGCCGGCCAGTTGCCCGGTTATCTCCGAGGTCTGGGCCCACAGGCCCCAGGCCAGCGACTGACCAGCCAGGTGCCGGTCGCGGCGGTAGGCGGCCAGCGCGTCCAGGAACGCGTTGGCCGCGGCGTAACTCCCCTGCCCCGGACTGCCCATGACAGCTGCGGCCGAGGAGTACAGGACGAAGCCGGCCAGGCCCGCGCCCTCGGTCAGCTCGTGCAGGTTCCAGGCCGCATCAGCCTTGGCCGCCAGGACGGTCGCCATGCGCTGCGGTGTCAGCGACTCCACGGTGGCGTCGTCGATCACACCGGCGGCGTGCACCACCGCGGTCAGCGGCCGCTCAGCCCCGATCTTCGCCAACACCGAGGCGAGGGCGCTGCGGTCGGCGGCGTCGCCGGCCTGCACCCGCACCTCCGCACCCGACTGCGCCAACTCCGCAACCAGACGGGCAACTCCCGGCGCGGCCGGGCCCCGCCGCGACATCAGCAGCAGATGCCGCATGCCACGGACGTCCACCAGGTGCCGGGCCAACTCCCCACCCAGCGTCCCTGTCCCACCCGTGACCAGGACGGTGCCCTGCGGGTCCCACTCGGCGGGGACGTTCAGTACGACCTTGCCGAGATGCCGGGCGGCCTGCAGATACCGCAGCGCCGCCACAGCCTGGGAGAGCTCGAAACACGTCACTGCGGGCGGCTGTAGCGTCCTCGCCTCGAACATCGCCCCGAGTTCGGCCAGCATCTCCGCGACTCGCGGCTCGCCCGCGTCCATCAGGTCGAACGCCTGGTAGACCACTCCCGGGTAGGACTGAGCAACCTGCTCGGGGTCCCGGATGTCGGTCTTGCCCATCTCGACGAACCGGCCACCGCGCGGCAGCAGCCGCAGCGACGCGTCCGTGAACTCCCCGGCCAGCGCGTTGACGACCACGTCCATACCCTCGCCACCGGTCACGGCCAGGAACCGCTCGCAGAAAGCCAGGTCCCGGGTCGAGGCAATGTGGGTGTCAGCCACGCCCATGGCCCGCAACGCGTACTGCTTGGCCGGGCTGGCAGTCGCGAAGACCTCCAACCCCCATGCCTTTGCCAACTGCACCGCAGCCGTACCCACACCACCGGTCCCGGCGTGGATGAGGACTCGCTGCCCGGGACGGACTCGGGCCAGATCCCGCAACGCGTAGAACGCGGTGAGGAACCCTACCGGCACCGCCGCAGCCTGCTGGAAAGACCAACCCTGCGGGATGGCGGCCACCAACCGGCTGTCGACAATCCCGACCGGCCCCCAACCGGGCACCAGACCCATGACTGGCTGACCCACCGTCAGATCGCTCACTCCAGGACCGGTCTCCAGCACGACCCCGGCGCCTTCCCCACCAAGACCTCTGTTGTCCGTGACCATCCCCAGCCCGGTCACCACGTCGCGGAAGTTCACACCCGCCGCACGCAGACCAACCCGGACCTGACCCGCCGACAACGCCGCGCCCACCTCGGGAGCATCGACAACAGCCGCACTGCCCAGGTCACCCGGCTGAGCCACCTCAACCCGCCACCCCGAACCACCCGGCAGCACCAACTCACCGGACACACCGGCCCGGACCAGCCGTCGACCGAACGCCGCGACTCCCCCGCCGTCAGTAGCGGGACGGATGCAGACCTCGGGATCGCCGGCGTCCAGTGCCACAGCCAGGACAGCGTCCACGTCAGCGTCGTGACCAGGGTCCAGGCCGGCCGCCGGGTCGACATCGACCAGCAGCAGACGGCCCGGGTGCTCGGACTGCGTGGAGCGGACCAAGCCTGCCACCGCTGCGGAGGCCAGGTCCTGCCCGGCGGCTACGCCCTGGGTCCAGATCACCAACCGCGCGTTGTCGGTCTCGGGGTCGGCGAGCCACTGCTGCACCCAGCCCAGCACCGTCGCGGCAGCCAGCTGAGCCGCCTGCGGCGCCGACGCCCCCGACGGAGCAGCCGGAACCGCAGCAACCACCACCGGAGGCAACTCAGACTCGACCGACTGGCCGTGCCGCACCCACTGCACTGCGGCGGCGTCAGAGTCCTGCGGCACCGGCAGCGGGACCCAGTCCACCGTGAACAGCGACTGCCGCACCTGCCGACCAGACCCAGCGAACTGACCAGCCGGAATCTCACGCAATGCCAGCGACCGGGCCTCCAATACCGGCTGACCGACAGCGTCAAACGCTGTCACCGAGACGCCGCCCGCCCCGCGGGCCAAGACCACTCGCAGGTGGCGTGCACCGCCCGCCAGCAGCCGCACCCCCGACCACGCGAACGGCACACCATCACTGGCGACCAGGAGACTGTGCAGGGCGGCGTCGAGCAGAGCGGGATGCAGACCGAACCCGGCCGCATCGGAGTCAATACCCTCGGGCAGTTCGGCCTCGGCGTAGACGGTGTCCCCGGCCCGCCACATCTGACGCAGGCCCTGGAACGCCGGCCCGTAGCCGTAACCGCGCTGGGCAAAGCCTTCGTAGGCATCGTCGACCGGAACCGACTCCGCACCGGCCGGGGGCCAGGCACCCAGCGGGGCGGGGGCAGGCTCACTGCCGGCAGGAGCCAGCACGCCGACCGCGTGCCGAACCCACTCGCCCTCTCCCTCTCGGGAGGAGACCATCACCGTCCGCCGACCACTGTCGCCGTCACTGTCACCGACATGGACCTGCAACTGCACGCCACCGGAACCGGGAAGGACCAGCGGCTCCTGGAGCGTCAGCTCCTCCAGCATGCCGCACCCAGCCAGATCACCGGCGTGGACCGCCAGGTCCACGAACGCCGTACCCGGCAGCAGGACCGTGCCGTGGACCGCGTGATCGGCCAGCCACGGCATCGCGGCCAGCGA
>NZ_JBICXQ010000069.1:0-5198 GCF_043200375.1 Streptomyces sp. NPDC048434
TCGTTGGCCGCGATGCCGTGGCTGGCCGATCACGCGGTGCATGGCACGGTCCTGCTGCCGGGTACGGCGTTCGTGGACCTGGCGGTCCACGCCGGTGATCTGGCTGGGTGCGGCATGCTGGAGGAGTTGACGCTCCAGGAGCCGCTGGTCCTTCCCGGTTCCGGTGGCGTGCAGTTGCAGATCCAGGTCGGCGACAGTGACGGCGACAGTGGTCGGCGAACCGTCATGGTCTCCTCCCGAGAGGGAGAGGGCGAATGGGTTCGGCACGCGGTCGGCGTGCTGGCTCCGGCCGGCAGTGAGCCCGTCCCCGCCCCGCTGGGTGCCTGGCCCCCGGCCGGTGCAGAGTCGGTTCCGGTCGACGATGCCTACGAGAATTTCGCCCAGCGCGGTTACGGCTATGGGCCGGCGTTCCAGGGGCTGCGTCGGGTTTGGCGTGCTGGGGACACCGTCTATGCCGAGGCCGAGCTGCCTCAGGGCATTGACTCCGATGCGGCCGGGTTCGGCCTGCACCCCGCTCTGCTCGACGCCGCTCTGCACGGTCTGCTGGCCGCAAGCCATGGCGGTGGTGGGACTGGGTTGCCGTTCGCGTGGTCGGGGGTGCGGCTGCTGGCCGGCGGTGCCCGCCACCTGCGAGTGGTGCTGGCCCGTGAGTCGGGCGGCGTCTCGGTGACGGCGTTCGACGGTGTCGGTCAGCCGGTTTTGCAGGCGCGATCGTTGGCGCTACGTGAGGCCTCGGCCGGTCAGCTCACCGGGTCTGGTCGGCAGGTGCGGCAGTCGCTGTTCACCGTCGACTGGGTCCCGCTGCCGGCGCAGGCACCTGATGCCGCAGTGCAGTGGGTGCGGCACGGCCAGTCGGTCGAGTCTGAGTTGCCTCCCGTGGTGGTTGCGGCCGTGCCGGCTGCTCCGTCGGGGACGTCGGCGCCGCAGGCGGCTCAGCTGGCTGCCGCGACGGTGCTGGGTTGGGTGCAGCAGTGGCTCGCCGACCCCGAGACCGACGGTGCGCGGTTGGTGATCTGGACCCGGGGCGCGGCCGCCGGGCAGGACCTGGCCGGCGCGGCGGTGGCAGGCTTGGTCCGCTCGACGCAGTCCGAGCACCCGGGTCGTCTGCTGCTGGTCGATGTTGACCCGTCAGCCGGCCTGGACCCCACTCACGACGCCGACGTGGACACCGTCCTGGCCGTGGCACTGGATGCCGATGAGCCTGAGGTCCGCATCCGTCCCGCTACTGACGGCGGGGGCATCGCGGCGTTCGGGCGTCGGCTGGCCCGCGCCGGTGCGTCCGGGGAACTGGAGCTGCCCGGTGGTTCGGGCTGGCGGATTGAGGTCGCCAAGCCGGGTGACCTGGGCAGTGCGGCTGTCGTCGAAGCTCCCGAGACGGAGACTGCGCTGCTGGCGGGTCAGGTCCGGGTGGGCCTGCGAGCGGTGGGCGTGAACTTCCGCGACGTGGTGACCGGGCTGGGGATGGTCTCTGACGGCCGGGTCCTTGGTGGGGAAGGCGCCGGGGTTGTCCTGGAGACCGGGCCCGGAGTAACCGGTCTGGCTGTGGGGCAGCCGGTGATGGGCCTGGCGCCGAGCTGGGGGCCGGTCGGGATCGTGGACAGCCGCCTGCTTGCCCCGATCCCGCAGGGCTGGTCGTTCCAGCAGGCCGCGGCGGTGCCGATTGGGTTCCTGACGGCGTTCTACGCGTTGCGGGATCTGGCCCAGGTCCGCGCCGGCCAGCGAGTGCTCATTCATGCCGGTACTGGTGGTGTGGGTACGGCTGCGGTGCAGTTGGCAAAGGCGTGGGGCTTGGAGGTCTTCGCGACCGCGAGCCCTGCCAAGCAGCCGGCGTTGCGAGCGATGGGTGTGGACGAGAGCCATATCGCCTCCACTCGTGATCTGGCCTTCTGCGAGCAGTTCCTGGCCGTGACCGGCGGCGAAGGTATGGACGTGGTCGTCAACGCGCTGGCCGGGGAGTTCACGGACGCGTCGCTGCGGCTGCTGCCGCGCGGCGGTCAGTTCGTCGAGATGGGCAAGACCGACATCCGGGACCCCGAGCAGGTTGCTCAGTCCTACCCGGGAGTGGTCTACCAGGCGTTCGACCTGATGGACGCGGGCGAGCCGCGAGTCGCGGAGATGCTGGCCGAACTCGGGGCGATGTTCGAGGCGAGGACGCTACAGCCGCCCGCAGTGACGTGTTTCGAGCTCTCCCAGGCTGTGGCGGCGCTGCGGTATCTGCAGGCCGCCCGGCATCTCGGCAAGGTCGTGCTGAACGTCCCCGCTGAGTGGGACGGGCAGGGCACGGTGCTGGTCACGGGTGGGACAGGGACGCTGGGTGGGGAGTTGGCCCGGCACCTGGTCAACGTTCGTGGCATGCGGCATCTGCTGCTGCTGTCGCGGCGTGGCCCGGCCGCGCCGGGGGTTGCCCGTCTGGTCGCGGAGTTGGCCCAGTCGGGTGCGGAGGTGCGGGTGCAGGCCGGCGACGCCGCCGACCGCAGCGCCCTCGCCTCGGTGTTGGCGAGGATCGCTCCTGAGCGGCCGTTGACGGCGGTGGTGCATGCCGCCGGTGTGATCGACGACGCCACGGTGGAGTCGCTGACACCTGAGCGCATGGCGACCGTCCTGGCGGCCAAGGCTGATGCGGCCTGGAACCTGCACGAGCTGACCGAGGGCGCGGGCCTGGCCGGCTTCGTCTTGTACTCCTCGGCTTCAGCCAGCGTGGGCAGCCCGGGTCAGGGGAGTTACGCCGCGGCCAACGCGTTCTTGGATGCACTCGCCGCCTACCGCCACGACCGGCACCTGGCCGGTCAGTCGCTGGCCTGGGGGCTGTGGGCCCAGGCCTCGGAGATAACCGGGCAGTTGGCCGGCGCTGACCTCTCCCGTCTGCGGCGTGGCGGTGTCCAGCCGCTGACGACGGAGCAAGGCCTGGCGCTGTTCGAGGCCGCTGCCGCGCTGGGTGCGGCGTTGGCGGTCCCGGCTCGACTGGACCTGACCGCGTTCTCCCGCGGAGGAAGGCCGGTGCCTGCGCTGCTGCGCGGCTTGGCTGCTGGTGGTGTCTCCGCACGCCCGTCCGCGGCCGTGGCCACGGCCGCGGACGCGGGTGGCCTGGCGGCCCGGTTGGCCGCGTTCAGTCCCGCCGAGCGTGAGCAGGAAGTCCTGGAGATCGTCCGGGCCGCTGTCGCCGTCGTTCTGGGCCATGCCCGACCCGGGGACGTCGATCCCCAGCGGGCCTTCCGGGACATGGGTATCGACTCCCTGACCGGGCTGGAACTCCGCAACCGGCTCGCAAGCGAGACGGGCCTGAGTCTTCCCGCCACCCTGGTCTTCGACCACCCGACACCGGCCGAGCTCGCCAGGCACCTGTGCCCGGAGATCTTTGCGGATGTGGTTGTGGAACCGGCGGTCCTCACCCAGCTCACCCAGCTGGAATCGATCCTCTCTGAGGTACCCGCGGACAGCGAAATGCGCTCCGATATCACGGCTCGGCTGCGGACGGTGGTATCGAAATGGATGCGCGACCAGGAGCCGGCGGCGGAGAACACCGCGAAACAGAAACTTGAGTCGGCCTCGGCTGATGAAGTCTTTGACTTTATTGCTAAAGAGCTAGGAGTTTCCTAATCCAATGACTGAGATGACAGAGCACGAGAAGCTCCTCAGCTACCTGAAGAAGGTAACGGCCGACTCCTACGAGACCAAGGAACGCCTGCGGAAGATAGAGGCACGCGAGCAGGAACCGGTAGCGATTGTAGGGATGGGTTGCCGATTCCCGGGGGGAGTCGAGGACCCGGAGGGTTTCTGGCGGTTGGTTGCCGCAGGGGCCGATGCGATGTCGGGGTTCCCGGCGAATCGCGGCTGGGACGCGGCAGCCGCGTTTGACACTGGCGATGAGGGCGCGGCCTATGCTCAAGTGGGTGGTTTCCTGGATGGTGCTGGTGATTTCGATGCGGAGTTCTTCGGGATCAGTCCGCGTGAGGCGTT
Source organism: Streptomyces sp. NPDC048434 (assembly GCF_043200375.1). Classification (NCBI taxonomy): domain Bacteria; kingdom Bacillati; phylum Actinomycetota; class Actinomycetes; order Kitasatosporales; family Streptomycetaceae; genus Streptomyces; species Streptomyces sp. NPDC048434. Next base: position 3,958 of record NZ_JBICXQ010000069.1, read on the forward strand.
GGGGATGGATCCCCAGCAGCGGTTGTTGCTGGAGACCTGTTGGGAGGCACTGGAGGACGCGGGGATCGCCCCGGGTTCGCTGCGTGGCACCGACACCGGCGTCTACGCCGGGATCATCGCGTCCGGGTACCGGATCGGTGAGCAGGACGGTGCTGGTGGTTTTGGCCTGACCGGGACTACGGCGAGTGTGGCGTCGGGTCGGGTGGCGTACTCGCTGGGGTTGCAAGGTCCCGCCGTCTCGATCGACACGGCGTGTTCCTCGTCGCTGACGGCGATTCACCTGGCCGTGCAGGCGCTGCGGTCCGGGGAGTGCGGGATGGCCCTGGCCGGCGGGGTCACAGTGATGGCTTCGCCTGGGACGTTCACGGAGTTCGCGCGGCAGCGGGGGTTGGCTGGCGATGGCCGGTGCAAGCCGTTCGCGGAGGCGGCCGACGGTACCGGGTGGGGCGAGGGTGTCGGTGTCCTGGCTCTGGAGCGGCTGTCCGATGCCCGTGAGCGCGGGCACCGGGTGCTGGCGGTGATCTCGGGCAGTGCGGTCAACCAGGACGGGGCCAGTAATGGTCTGTCGGCGCCGAATGGTCCGTCGCAGCAGCGGGTGATCCGGGCTGCGTTGGCGAGCGCAAGGTTGCAGCCGGGTGATGTTGATGTGGTGGAGGCGCATGGCACCGGTACGGCGCTGGGTGATCCGATCGAGGCGCAGGCGCTGCTGGCCACCTATGGTCAGGACCGGCCGGAGGGCTGGCCGCTGTTGCTGGGGTCGGTGAAGTCGAACATTGGCCACACGCAGGCGGCTGCCGGTGTGGCCAGTGTGATCAAGATGGTGCAGGCGATGCGGCACGGCATGCTGCCCCAGACCCTGCACGTGGATGCCCCGTCCTCGCATGTGGACTGGTCGGCCGGGGCGGTGGAGCTGCTGACGGCGCCTCGGGAGTGGCCTGAGGGTTCTGGTCCGCGGCGGGCTGGTGTGTCGGCGTTCGGGATCAGCGGCACCAACGTCCACCTGATCGTTGAAGAGCCCACCCAGGATGCTCCTGCCCAGGATGCGTCTGCTTTGGACGCCCCTGTTTTGGATGGGGTGGAGTCTGCCTCGGAGTTGGGGCTGGAGTCTGTGGGTCCGGTGGCGTGGGTGTTGTCGGCGCGGTCTGCTGCGGCGGTGGCTGCGCAGGCGGGTCGGTTGGCGGAGTTCGTGACGGCGCGTCCGGAGGTCGCGGCCAGGGATGTGGCGTTGTCGTTGGCGGTGA
>NZ_JBICXQ010000070.1:0-4626 GCF_043200375.1 Streptomyces sp. NPDC048434
GTTGGGGCTATCGCGCTTCCCGCCCTCACTGCATGACCCGCACCGTGTTGAGCTGGGTGTCGACGGCGTCGGGCACATTCATCCCTGCCTCGATCCCTGTGCGCAGGTACCGCAGCACAGGCTCAGTGAGGAGCTCGCCAGGCAACACGGTGGGGATTCCCGGTGGGTAGGGCGTGAGCATCTCTGCCGCCACACGGCCGACAGCATCCTGCACGGGGACATCCTCCAGGCGGCCGAAGAAAGCGTCGCGCGGTAGACAGGTTTGTTGGAGTCGAAGCAGTGCAGGCGGAGGAATCTCCACCATGGGGCCGGCGTGCAGGTCCGGCGAGGCCGCCGAAGCAGCCTTCAACGCTTCCAGGAGGGCCCCTGTCGTCTCATGGTCGTCGGCGTGGGTGAGCTGGGTGTTGATGCGGCGATGGTCGGCGAGGTGCACATCGACGCTTCGGTGTGTGCGCAGCCAGTCCGCCACCCGGTATCCCGTCGTATTGAGCCTGCTGACGTCGATGACGACGGGAAGCGGGTCGAGGTCATCTGCCAGGCCGGGCCCGCAGAAATCTGCACGGTCATGTACGTGCAGCCCTTCGATTTCCTCGATCGCCGCCCGCACACGGGCAGCCAGCCCGAGGGTCCGGTCGAATAGTCCTCGGCCGTGCTGAGCCATTTGCCGCCGCCAGCCGTCCAGGCCGGCGTAGATAAGGACGGAGGGGCTGGTGGTGCCGAGCAGGTCGGCACGAGTCTTCAGGGTGGTCGGGTCGATCAGGTCGCCCTGAAGGTGGAAGACGGAGCCCTGCTCCAGGCCGCTGCCCATCTTGTGGATGCTGGTCACACAGACATCCGCACCTGCGTCCATCGCCCAACTGGGCAGGTCAGGGTGGAAGGGCAGATGTGCACCCCACGCCTCATCCACGATCAGTGGAAGGCCCCGACGATGGCAGGTGTCCGCGATGGCGCGGAGGTCCGCGCAGGAACCGTAGGGGGTCGGGCTGGTGACCAAGGCGCCCTTCGCGTCCGGCTGGGCAGCAAACGCTGCCTCGAAGTCCGCGGCGGACGGCGGGTGGGCCAGGTGGAGGTCGGCATCCCACCGGGGCTCCACCCACACGGGTTGAATGCCGGAGAGGATCAGACCGGAAACTACAGATTTGTGCGCGTCCCGGCCGATCAGCAACTTCTCGTGAGGGTGGGCCACGGAGAGCATGGCGGCCTTCACCGACAGGGAGCTGCCGCAGGTGGAGAAGAAAGTGTGGGAAGCGTGCACCGCGTCGGCCATCAGCTTCTCGGCACGCTCAAGGACCTGGCTACGGGTACGCCGGTCATCCAGGCCGCCCGAAGCAAGGACATCCCCGTAGAAGACGGCGTCGCCCAAGACGTCCCGGACCCGAGGATCGGCGCCTCGGGCCTGCTTGTGGCCAGGTGGAGTGAACGAGAGGTGTTTCGAGGCGTGGTACTCGGCCAGCGCTTCCAATACCGGTGCACGACTGTGGTCAGGAGCCATGCAAGACCGGTTCCCGGAGCCAAATACGGCTAATCATGAGCCCTTGGCCCTCGTCGCTCCTCCGCTGGCGCCGAGCGCTTCAAGACAGTGGACTGGGCTGCGGGAGGTGACGGTGATGGTCGCAGGTGCAGCACCGGGGGAGGAGACGATTACGACGCCACTCCCTTTCTGCCGCGCCGTGGTGGTCTCCCGGCCCATCGGCGTGCCGCGGCGCGCTGCCAGGGTTGCCCGCTCTTCGAGGGCGCATCCGGGACGGTCTTCGGGGCGGGCGAATCCTCGGCGCGGATCATGTTCGTCGGCGAGCAGCCGGGAGATCAGGAGGACCGGGCGGGCGAGCCGTTCGTGGGTCCCGCCGGGCGCCTGTTGCGGACTGCGCTGGGCGAGGTGGGAACCGCTGAGGAGCATGCGTGCTTGCGAGACGGTCGCACCGGCCGGCTTGTGAGCCTCTCAGCCAGGGACGGCAGAGCCGGTAGGCGCCGCTCTCGGCCACGACAACAAAGGGCTCGTCCTCGGCCAGCGCCACCCCGTTGGCGAACTGCAGGTCCAGCAGAACGCGGGAGACGAGGCAGTGCCCGGGCATGACAGGCCGTACTGCTGCCGCCCCCACAGCTCCACCCGGCGCAATCCGCGCTGATCCACGCGTTATCTGGCCCCCCTCAGGGGAACGCGTGTCCTGTGGCCGACTGACGGCGGCTGTCCGACCGGTGGGAGGTGTGGCGATGGAGCACGACGCAGGCACCGCTCAAGGCGGAGCGTCCGGCCTGTCCACGAAGGCTCTGCTGCGGGCCCTGCGGGACCGGGTCGACGGCGAGGTCCGTTTCGACGCGGGGAGCCGCGGCACGTACTCCACCGACGGCTCGAATTACCGGCAGGTGCCGATCGGTGTGGTGGTGCCCCGGGGTGTCGAGGACGGGGCGGCCGCGGTCGCGGTGTGTGCGGAGTTCGGGGCCCCGGTTCTCTCCCGCGGTGGCGGGACCAGCCTGGGTGGACAGTGCACCAATGCCGCTGTCGTCATTGACTGGACGAAGTACTGCAACCGCCTGGTGTCGGTGGATGCGGAGCGGCGCACATGTGTGGTCGAGCCTGGCATCGTCCTGGACGAGCTAAATCGCCAACTCGCCGATCAGGGGCTGAAGTTTGGGCCCAAGCCGTCGACGCACAGCCACTGCTCGCTGGGCGGGATGATCGGCAACAATTCGTGTGGAGCGTCGGCGCAGGCGTACGGCAAGACCGTCGACAATGTGCGACGGCTGGAGATTCTCACCTACGACGGCGTCCGGATGTGGGTGGGGCCCACCTTGGACGAGGAGTACGACCGGTTGGTGGCATCCGGTGGCCGCCGGGCGGAGCTGTATGCGGGGGCGCGAGAGCTCATCGACCGCTATCGGGGGGACGTCCGCCGGGGCTTTCCGAAGATTCCGCGGCGGGTGTCGGGCTACAACCTCGACTCGCTGCTGCCGGAGAACGGTTTCGACCTTGCCCGCGCCCTGGTGGGAAGCGAGGGCACACTCGTCACCGTGCTGAGGGCCGAGTTGGATCTCGTACCGGTGCCGGCGTGCGAGTCGATGGTGGTGCTCGGCTATCCCGATATCTGCGCCGCGGCGGACGAGGTGCCGCGCCTGCTGGAGTTGTGCCGTCCCACGCAGCTGGAGGCGCTGGACGGACGGATGGCGCAGCTGATGCGCGAGGAAGGCGCCTACCTGGACTCCCTGGAGCGGCTCCCGGAGGGCGACAGCTGGCTGCTGGTGCAGTTCAGCGGGGAGACCGTGTCGGACGTCGACCGGCAGGGTCGCGAGCTGCTGCGGGCGCTGGGGCGCGACGAGGACGACCCGTCGGTGGTGTTCTCCGACAATCCGCAGCGCGAGCAGCAGATGCTCAGGGCGCGTGAGGCGGGCTTGGGGGTGACCGCTCGGCCGCCCGATGACCGCGAGACCTGGGAGGGCTGGGAGGACTCGGCTGTTCCGCCGGAGCGGCTCGGGGAATATCTTCGCGACCTGAAAAAGCTCTTCGGGGAGTTCGGCTACGACCACCCCTCCCTCTACGGTCACTTCGGCCAGGGCTGTGTGCACACCCGTATCCCCTTCGACCTCAAGAGCGCCGACGGCGTGGCGGACTTCCGCCGGTTCCTGCTGCGCGCCGCCGATCTGGTGGCTTCGTACGGCGGATCGCTCTCCGGGGAGCACGGCGACGGACAGGCGCGCGGCGAGCTGCTGCCGAAGATGTTCGGGGAGCGCCTGGTGACCGCGTTCGGGGAGTTCAAGGCGCTGTTCGATCCGGACAACCGGATGAACCCCGGAAAGGTCGTCGCCCCACGGCGGGTCGACGAGGGGCTCCGGCTGGGGGCGGAGTGGCGGCCGGCGGAGCCCGCGACGCACTTCGGCTATCCCGAGGACGAGCACTCCTTCCGCCGCGCGGTGCTGCGGTGCGTGGGGATCGGCAATTGCCGGTCCCACAGCGGCGGGGTGATGTGCCCGTCCTACCGGGCCACCGGCGAGGAGGAACATTCGACCCGGGGGCGGGCGCGGCTGCTGTTCGAGATGCTCGACGGCCATCCCGATTCTGCCGTCAAGGACGGCTGGCGCTCGACAGAGGTGCGCGACGCGCTGGATCTGTGTCTGGCGTGCAAGGGCTGCAAGTCCGACTGCCCGACCGGCGTCGACATGGCGACGTACAAGGCGGAGTTCCTCTCGCACCACTACGCCGGCCGGCTGCGCCCGGCCGCTCACTACGCGCTGGGGTGGCTGCCGGTGTGGGCCCGTCTGGCCCGGGTGGCACCACGCCTGGTCAATGCGGCGCTGCACGCTCCGGGGCTGGCGGGGCTGGGCAAGCGGGCAGCGGGCGTGGCGGCCGAGCGGGAGGCGCCGGCCTTCGCCAAGGAGAGCTTCGCCGAGTGGTTTCGAGCTCGGGGCTTGCCGCAGCCGGACCCCGCGGATCCGCGGACGGTGGTGCTCTGGCCGGACACCTTCAGCAACCATCTCCATCCGAACGTCGCGAAGTCGGCGGTGCGCGTCCTGGAGGACGCCGGGTTCCGCATCGCCATCCCCGAGCGGAGCGTGTGCTGCGGGCTGACATGGATTTCCACCGGTCAGCTGAAGACGGCGAAGAGAGTGCTGCGCCGGACCGTCGATGTGCTG
>NZ_JBICXQ010000071.1:0-4566 GCF_043200375.1 Streptomyces sp. NPDC048434
CAGCGTTAGCTGGGGGAGTGCCGTAGCTGTCGTCGTGCGCCCGCCAGGGATTACGGGACAGCCCTTAAACGGCGGAGCTGCCCAGGAACCCGGCGCACCGGAGATTTCCGACCGGCCTCTCGCCGCGACAGACAGAAGGGGCAGCCGTACGGCGCCAGCCGTCGTGGCGTCCACCACGCGGAGGGGTGCGGTTCGGCAGCCGTCGGCCGGAGTCAGCACCAGGTGGTGAGGTCGTATACGGCCTGGCAGCGGCTATCGGAGACCGGTCGCTGGAAACGGTCGAGGTCGTGGGACGACGCCAGCGCCGGGAAGATCATGTCGGCGGTGCCGCCGCGTGAGTCGAGGTTCCCCGCCTCGTCGCGCATGCAGAAGTCGAGTCCCCAGACATCACCGGTTTCCGTCCATCTGACGTAGTACCGGGCGTAACGCTCGTCGACGAGCATGAAGCCGAGGAGACGCCACTCCACCTCACCTGTTTCGTCTGCTTCGTCTTCCAGGTCTTCATCGATGGACGCTGCGTCGTTCGCCGGGCCGAGGGAAAGCAGCGGCAGGTACAGGGCATCCGCCAGGGTGACGGGCGGAGCTTGGAGGGTACCGAGGAAGTGACGCCGGGCGTCGAGTACGGGGATCGGGAAGACCTCGTCGTGGGAGGGCGGGCCGAGAGCCTCGCGGTGGGCGATGCATGCGCGTAGTGCGGCGATGACCTGATCGTGTGGGATTTCCTCGCCGTCATCGTCGAGCAGCGGGATCTCCAGGGCGTATGTGGAGTCAAGGTCTCGGCCGTCCCACAAGACGACTCTCGCACCACGATCGTCGTCTGTGGGCGGGAGCAGCCCCCGCAGCACATGCGAACCCGGCGTCAAGGGGGAGGCCACGAACTCTCGCAGCCTCCCCAGCAGGCTCTCAAGGAGAATGTCGCGCGGGGTGCGGCCGGCGGTGGGGTCGTCCTCAACCACGGTGATCGATTCTCCCTGAGAGTGCGAGTCAGACGGTGTTCACGACGTCAGGGCACCGGTTGACGCCCTGGCAGTAGGCCGTGATCGTACCGATCTTGCCCTTGTGTCCCGGCAGTTTGTAGCGGCCGTCCTTGGTCTCCCAGTGCCACCAGGAAATCACCCTGATCTTGGCAACCGTGTGTCCGTTCTTGAGTACCACGGCGCCGAACTCCTTGCGGTAGCCCTTACTGGCCTCGGGGTGCTCGTTGTAAGCCGCCTTGACGACCTTCTCGTTGTGGATGTTATGGGGGCCGGAGAAGTGGTTCCAGCCGAGCTTGCTGTTTCCCCACCGAGTCGGGATCTCTCGCCCATGTACCTCTCGGCTGTTGAATTTATTGGTGTGCCATGCGTGATCCGCGACGGTTATGGACGTGGTCGCGGGCCGGCCCCGCAGTGGACTGACCGCTGCTCCGATCGGCTTCGTCAGAGCCTTCGCACCATACAAGCGGGTGAACTCCGCGTTGGAGAGAACGACGGCTTTTTTGAGCGGTCCCTTCTCCGCTGTTGCTGCGTGTGCGGAGAAAGGCATCAGAACTGTCGCGGCAAGAGCGATCCCCATGGTCTTACGAACAAACGTCATGCAGTCCCCCTGGACGTTGTCGCGGCACTCGCTGTGGTCGATGAAACAAGCGGACGAGTGCCAGGCCCACCGTTCCGTAGAGACCATTCGAACATCACAGGGCGCTCACCATTCAACCCCAATTCCTGGGCGTGTCATGGTGGTTGGGCGGTCAATGAAACTGAGGGGGTTGTATGAAGGTAGATGTTGTAGTCGTTGCTGTTCCGAGTCTGATGCGGCACATTGGACGGGATGTGTTCCTCATGGGGGTATGTGCGCATCGGCATCGCGCTGAGGGGCAGCCGACCGTGATCGAACTCCCCGCTGACGAAGCTCCGGAGGCGCCGGTGTCTCCCTGCCGGCTCGCTGTTCGCTGGGAAGCAGCCCTCCCACTCGCCCTCGTACGGCAGTCGCTGGCCGGCCGGGCACCTGACCGCACTTCAAGCACGTCCTCGACCGAGCCGGGCCGCTGCCCACCGGCGGCGTCTCGCTGGCCTCGATGCCGCCGGGGAATAGAGACGCGTTCTCGTGAAGTGGTTGCGGGATGGCAGGTCGGGGCGGGTCAGGGAGGTACCCACGTCCTACCGAGGGATGTCTGCTATTCGTCGGCGTGCGGGGAAACCTGACCATCACCGCCACCCAACCGTCACGTCCCCCTCGGGCACCGGGACGCCGCCACCATCACGTGAAGAGCGTCACAACTGGCGTGCTCCAGGGGTGGGTTGACCGATCCCGGCTAGGACTTGCTGCATGACAGCTGCTGGAGTTGACGTGGTGGCCCGCGGGGCGAGCGTGCGGGGAGCGAGGGGCCCGGTGTTCGAGGGAGTGGACCTGGACATACCGGCGGGCGGACTGCTGGCTGCTCACGGCCCGGCCGGTTCCGGGCGTACCTCTCTGCTGCTTGCGCTTGCCGGGCGGATGCGGCTCTCCGGCGGAGCCATCCAGGTCGGGGGGTACGTCCTGCCCGCCGAGGGGCGACGGGTACGCAAGCTGGTCGCCATCGCCCGGGCCGCGCCCGCGGTCGATCTCGAAGGGCGGCTGCGGGTGCGGGAGGTGATGGCCGAACGCTGCCTGACCAGCCCCGGTGTGACGGAGCGCCGCATCCGCCAGGCATTCGAGACCCTGGACCTCGCCCCACGAGAGGCAGATCTGGTCGAGGACCTCGGTCCGGCTGACGGGCTGCTGCTGGCGACCGCACTGGCCCTCGCCGAACAGCCCGGCGCCCTCGTGGTCGACGACGTCGACGACGGTCTGCAGCCCGACGCGCACGGACCCGTGTGGGAGGCCCTGCACCGGGTCCAGGACAACGGTCCCACCGTGCTGGCCGGCTGCCTCCATCCGCCCCCGCCCACTCCCGGCCTGATCGCGCTGTTACTTCCGCGGCGCAGCCGGGACCGTCTCCCGGCCGAGACGGCCGCTGTCCGAGAGGACGCCGACACATGAAAGCTGTCAAGCTGGCGCTGCTGGAACTCCGGCGCTTCCGAGGCCCGATGCGCCGACTGGTCCCGGTCCTGCTCTGCCTGGTGCCATTGCTGTACGGCGCCATGTACCTCTGGGCGAACTGGGATCCGTACGGCAAGACCGACCGCATGCCCGTTGCCGTCGTCAACCAGGACCAGCTGGCGCATGCCCGGCAGGGCAACCGGGTCAACGCCGGCGACCAGCTGGTCCAGCAGCTCAAGGCGTCCGGCACCTTCGACTGGCACTTCGTCGGACCGGACGAGGCGAGGGACGGGCTGGAGCACGGACGCTACTTCTTCACCATCGACATCCCATCCGACTTCAGCCGCAAACTCGCCACCGGTGCCGACACCCGCCCGCAACAGGCGGGCATCCGGATCGAACTCAACGATGCCAACAACTACATCGCCGGCATCATGACCGAGGTGGTGCAGAACAAGCTGCAGGACCAGGTCAACTCCGCCACGCATGCCGCCTATGTGCGCAGCGTCTACGGCGAGTTGTCGGATGTGCGCGACAAGCTGTCCACCGCGGCTGATGGCGCACACCGGCTGGTGGGCGCCACCCGCGTGGCGCAGCAGGGCACTTCCACGGTCGCGTCGGCGACCTCCACCCTGCACGACGGTGCCGACGGCGTCGCCGCCGGGGCGCGGCAGATCGCTCGTGCCACCGGGCAGATCGACGACCTCTCCGGCCGCCTCGACCGGGCCGCCGCCGACCGCTTGCCCGGAGCCGTCTCCGCCCTGGTGACCACCGCCCGGCTGACCACCGACGGCCTGGACGCGGTGCACGCCGCCACCACCGCCACCCGCAAGGGCACTTCGCGTGCCGTGACGGACCTCACCGATCTCGCCGATTCCCACCCCGAATTACGGGCCGACCCCGTCTACCGAACCGCCCTGAGCCACGCCCGTGATCTGGATTCCACCGCCACCGACCTCGACGGCCGGGCCGCCGCCGCGGAGAACAATGCCCGGCACTCCCTCCGTGACGCCGAGCGCCTCCAGGGCGACATCGGCTCACTCAGAAGTGATGTGCTGGCCCTGCACACCCCGCTCCGTCTCGTCGACACCGGGTCCCACAGCGCCGCCGACGGCGCGCGCGGCCTGGCCGACGGGCTCGGCACCTTGGAAAGGGGCTCCGGAGCCCTGCGCTCCGCCGCCGACCAGGCGCACGACGGTGCCTCCGACGTCTCCCGCACCGTGGACGATGGACTGCACAAAATTCCCCGCACCAGCCCCGACCAGGTCGCCCACGCCGCCGAGGTACTGGGCACACCCGTACACTTCGATCGCGGCAACCTGCATCCGGCGGGGGTCTACGGACGCGGTCTGGCCCCGTTCTTCTTCGGCATCGCCCTCTGGGTTTTCGGCCTCTTCGCCTACCTGATGCTGCGCCCGCTCAACGTCCGTGCTCTGGCCGGTCGGGTCGGTGCGTTCACCACCGCCGTCGCGGGATGGCTGCCGGCGGCGGTGCTCGGCGCCGTGGGGGCGCTCGTGCTCTACGGTGTCGTCGACCTCACCCTGGGGCTCAGTCCCGTCCACCGCTTCG
>NZ_JBICXQ010000072.1:0-4541 GCF_043200375.1 Streptomyces sp. NPDC048434
TCCCTGGTGCGCTATGTCGCCCGGCGCTTCTCCAGCCGCAAGGAGTCCATGGAGGACGTCCTGCAGGTCGGGACGATTGGTCTGATCAAGGCGATCGACCGCTATGACGTCTCTCGCGACGTGGAGTTCACCACGCTCGCCGTCCCGTACATCCAGGGCGAGATCAAGCGGTTCTTCCGCGACACCACCTGGTCGGTGCATGTGCCGCGGCGCCTGCAGGAGCTCCGGATCGACCTGGCCCGGGCCCGGGAGGAGCTGGAGGGGGAGGGCAGCCACGAGCCGTCCGTCACCGACCTCGCCGACCACCTGGACATGGCGGAGGAGGAGGTGGCGGAGGGGCTGGTGGCCTGCAACGGCTACGACAGCGACTCCATCGACCGGCCGATCCAGGCCGGCGGTGGCGGCAAGCAGCAGACCGGCTTCGTCGCCGACCTCATCGGAACCGAGGACCCTGCCCTCGCCCTGGCCGAGGACATCCATGCCCTCAAGCCGCACCTGGCCAAGCTCGACGACCGCGAGCGCACCCTCCTCCAGCTGCGCTTCGGCGGCGAAATGACGCAGGCCGAAATCGGCGAGGAGCTCGGCCTCTCCCAGATGCACGTCTCCCGCCTGCTGACCCGCATCTGCGGAAAGCTGCGTGAGGGTCTTCTCGCTGCAGCGTGAAGCTACCCGGCGGCGTGACGGGTGTGCGGCAGTTGGCTCCCGAGCCCATTGCGCCCGGCGTCACGGTGGTGCGCCTCCCTGGTGGTGACGACAGCACCAGTTGCCGTTGCCGCGGTCCGGGATCAAAGTAAAAAAGAACACTTATGCGAGATCGGAGCTGGTCATGGTCGTTCTCGGCATCATTCTTCTGGTCGTCGGATTCGTGACGGGCCTGTCCATCCTGTGGACCATCGGCATCGTGCTCGTGGCCATCGGCGCGATTCTGTGGCTTCTGGGCACGATGGGGCACGCCGTCGCGGGACGAAAGCACTACTGGTAACGGCATCCAGCTGTCGGCGGCAGTCGAGGCAGAACCTGCCGAAGACCAGCTACATGCCATCCGCGCCGCTTAGATTCACCCGCTCACCTGGAATTGATCTGCTTTTCGCGTCAGCAACTGCAAGCGGAGGACCCGATGTCCACTGGGACACTCATAGCCATCATCGTGCCGATCGTGGTCGTGCTTCTGGTGTGCGCGCTGGCGGCATCGGTGATCATGCGTCGTCGCCGGCTGCAAGCACGGTTCGGACCGGAGTACGAGCGGACCGTGGAGGCCAAAGGCAGCCGCAGGGCGGCTGAGCGCGATCTGCGTGCACGCGAGCAGCGCCACGACGCGCTGCACATCAAGGAGCTGCCAGCATCTGCCCGGGACCGGTACGCCCATGAATGGGGCCAGGTGCAGGAACGCTTCGTCGACCAGCCCGAGGACGCGGTCCATGACGCCGACCGGCTGGTGACCTCACTCATGAGCGACCGCGGGTACCCCACCGAAGGGCTTGACCAGCAGCTGAGTGACCTGTCGGTGGAGCACGGGCGCACCCTGGAGCACTACAGGGCCGCCCACGAGGTCAATGGGCGCAGTACGCGGCACGAGGCAACGACGGAGGAACTGCGGGGCGCGATGGTCCACTACCGCGCGCTGTTCACGGAACTGCTGCACAACGGCCAGAAACCACGGCAGAGCGGTTCGTGAGCCCGTGCGACACCGGCAGGCAAGGCACGGTCTGGACGGAAACGGAGGCGGAAAGATGGAGCGCAGAGACATATCCGAGCCGGGAGCGGACGGCCCGTCCACCGAAGACCTGGCAGGCACGCGACAGCACATGGGCGGCGCTACCCAGGAGCCCCAGCCCGAGGCGCCACCAACCTTCCCGGGCGAGGCCACAGCCGCAGACCGGGGGGGCTCCACGCCCCGAGACGAAGGCCGGGACGCCTCACCGGACAGCAACCGGGAAGCCGAGGTCCAGGAGCCGGACGCGCCGCTGCTCGGGCCCGAGCAGGAGGAGTTCCGCAGCCGGTGGCAGCGGATCCAGAGCGAGTTCGTCGATGATCCCCGCGAGGCGGTTGGTGCGGCGGACACGCTGGTCGCCGAGGTCATGCAGGCACTGGCAACGACCTTCTCCGAACACAAGCAAGGACTCGAAGGTCAGTGGCACCGCGGTGAGGAAGTGGCGACGGAGGAACTGCGCGTCGCCCTCCAGCGATACCGCTCATTCTTCAACCGCCTGCTCAACACCTGACCGCGCTCCCCAGGGTCGCCTCCCAGCGCCCGCCTGCTACAAGAGAAGTAGCTATTTCGGCCTGATGCTCGGCAGCACGAGGGAGGTGTGAGGTGGCACCAGCACCCGATCGCATCGCAGAGCCCTGGGGGACGCGTACCCCGTTCGGGCTGGGGGAGGAGTGGCCGGCCCGGGTGGATACTCAGCTCGCGGACGGTGTGGCCGAGCCCGATGTCGAGCGGTGGGTCCCTACAACCTCGCTTCTGCACTCCAACGGGGATGCGATGGACGTGGCGGTCGGCGCGGGCCGGATCCTGGGGGTGCGGGGCCGGCCCTATGACAGGGTCAACCGAGGACGTCTCGGGCCCAAGGACCTCTTCGGCTGGCAGGCGAATGCCGCTCCCGACCGGCTCACCCGGCCGCTGGTGCGGGAGGCGGGCCGACTGACCGAGACGGACTGGCCTACCGCCATGGGACGGATCGTCGACCGGTCGCAACACCTGCTGACGGAGTGCGGTCCCGGCTCGATCGGCTTCTACACCACCGGCCAGTTGTTCCTTGAGGAGTACTACACCCTCGCGGTCATCGCACGGGCCGGGGTCGGCACTAACCATCTGGACGGCAACACCCGCCTTTGTACCTCTACCGCCGCCGAGGCGCTCAAGCAGAGCTTTGGCTCGGACGGCCAGCCGGGCTCTTACTCGGATCTCGACCACGCCGACACCCTCGCCCTCTTCGGGCACAACATGGCGGAGACCCAGCCCGTGCTGTGGATGCGTGTACTGGACCGGCTGGCCGGGCGGCAGCCGCCGAAGCTGGTCTGCGTGGACCCGCGGCCCACGCCTTCCGCCCTCCGGGCGACCGTGCACCTCGCGCCCCGGGCAGGCACCAACGTCGCCCTGATGAACGCGCTGCTCCACGAAATCATCCGCACCGGCCGGATCGACGAAGAATACGTCCGGGCCCACACCACGGGGTTCGACGAACTGAAGCAGTGCGTGGCCGAGTGCACGCCGCACTGGGCGTCAGACATCTGCGACGTGCCTGCCGAATCGATCCGGGAAGCTGCGGAGATCCTCGGCACAGCACGCCGGCTGGTGTCCACGGTGCTCCAGGGCTTCTACCAGTCCCACCAGGCGACCGCCGCCGCGGTACAGGTCAACAATCTGCACCTGGTGCGCGGCATGATCGGCCGACCGGGCGCGGGAGTGCTGCAGATGAACGGCCAGCCCACGGCGCAGAACACCCGGGAGTGCGGTGCCAACGGAGATCTGCCGGGCTTCCGCAACTGGCAGAACGACGACCACGTCGCCGAACTCGCCCGGGTGTGGAACGTCGACCCTGCCACCATTCCGCATTTCGCTCCGCCCACGCATGCCATGCAGATGTTCCGCTACGCCGAACAGGGATCGCTGAGGATGCTCTGGATCAGCGGAACCAACCCGGCCGTCTCCCTGCCCGAACTCGCCCGTATCCGTGCCCTTTTGAGGGACGAGGGTCTCTTCACCGTCGTCCAGGACATTTTCCTGACCGAGACCGCGCAGCTCGCCGATGTGGTGCTCCCTGCGGCGACGTGGGCAGAGAAGACCGGCACCTGCACCAACGCCGACCGCACTGTCCATCTGTCTGAGAAAGCCATCGAGCCGCCCGGCCGGGCGCGCGCCGACCTCGACATCTTTCTCGACTACGCCCGGCGCATGGAATTTCACGACCGGGAGGGAGGGCCACTCGTGTCCTGGCACGACCCCGAATCCACCTTCGAAGCGTGGAAGAAGTGCAGCGCCGGACGGCCCTGCGACTACACCGGCCTCACCTATGAGCGACTTCGGCAGGCCGGCGGCATCCAGTGGCCCTGCACGGCCTCCGCGCCCGGAGGAACGGAACGCCTTTACACCGAGGGGTTCATGTGGGCCGACGTCGCGCTGTGCGAAAGCTACGGAAAGGACGTCGTCACGGGAGCCGCCTCTTCCCGGATCGAGTACCAAGGGGCGAATCCGCAGGGAAAGGCGATGATCAAGGCGGCCGAATACCTTCCGCCGCACGAATCCCCGTCCCCCGAGTACCCCCTTCAACTCACCACCGGACGTACTCTCTACCACTTCCACACCCGCACGAAGACCGGACGCGTCCCCCAGTTGAACGCCGCAGCCCCCGACGTGTGGATCGAACTCTCCCCGGCCGAGGCGGCCCGACACGGGTTGGAGGAGGGCGACATGGTCGAGGCCGCCACGCCCCAGGGCTCCGTACGCGGCAGGCTCCGGATCACCCACATCCGCGACGGCATGCTCTTCGTGCCCTTCCACTACGGATACTGGGACACCCCCCACGGCAGCGGTCCCG
>NZ_JBICXQ010000073.1:0-4489 GCF_043200375.1 Streptomyces sp. NPDC048434
GAGTCGGTCCCGGTTGACGACGCCTACGAGAGGCTTGCCCAGCGCGGCTATGGGTACGGGCCGGCGTTCCGGGGGCTGCGTCAGGTGTGGCGTGCTGGGGACACCGTCTACGCCGAGGTGGAGCTGCCCCAGGTCATTGATTCCGACGCGGCCGAGTTCGGCCTGCACCCTGCCCTGCTCGACGCCGCTCTGCACGGTCTTCTGGCCGTCGGCACCAGCGACGGCAGTAGCGGGACGGAGCTGCCGTTCGCGTGGTCGGGGGTGCAACTGCTGGCGAGCGGCGCCCGCCACCTGCGAGTGGCGTTCGCTTCCGGGCCGGGTGGGGTCTCGGTGACGGCGTTTGACGGTGTTGGTCAGCCGGTGTTGCAGGCGCGGTCGTTGGCGTTGCGTGAGGCGTCGGCTGGTCAGTTCGCCGGGTCTGGTCGGCAGGTGCGGCAGTCGCTGTTCACCGTGGACTGGGTCCCGCTGCCGGCGCCTCAGGCCTCTGATGCCGTCGTGCAGTGGGCGCGGCACGGTGAGTCGGTCGGGTCCGAGGTGGCCCCGGTGGTTGTTGCTGCGGTTCCGGCCGCTCCGTCTGGGACTTCGGCGCCGCAGGCGGCTCAGCTGGCCGCCGCGACGGTGCTGGGTTGGGTGCAGCAGTGGCTCGCCGACCCCGAGACCGACGGTGCGCGGTTGGTGATCTGGACCCAGGGCGCGGCCGCCGGGCAGGACCTGGCCGGTGGGGCAGTGACGGGCCTGATCCGCTCCGCGCAGTCGGAGCACCCGGGGCGTCTGCTGCTGGTCGATGTCGACCCGTCAGCCGACTTGGACCCTAGTCGCGACGCCGACGTGGACACCGCTCTGGCGTTGGCGCTGGATGCCGATGAGCCTGAGGTCCGCATTCGTCCCGCTACTGACGGCGGGGGAATCGCGGTGTTCGGGCGTCGGCTGGTCCGGGCCGGTGCGTCCGGTGAGTTGGTGCTTCCCGGTGGTTCGGGGTGGCGGGTTGAAGTGACCCAGCCGGGTGACCTGAGCAGTACTGCCGTGATCGATGCTCCCGAGGCTGACGTCGAGTTGTCGGTGGGCCAGGTCCGGGTTGGTCTGCGTGCGGCGGGCGTGAACTTCCGCGACGTCGTCGCCGGGCTGGGGATGGTCTCCGACGGCCGAGTCCTGGGCATGGAGGGTGCCGGGGTCGTGCTGGAGACCGGTCCCGGGGTGGACGGCCTGGTTGTGGGCCAGTCGGTGATGGGTCTGGTACCCGGTTGGGGGCCGGTCGGGGTTGTCGACAGCCGCTTGGTGGCCGCCATCCCGCAAGGTTGGTCCTTCCAGCAGGCCGCAGCGGTGCCGGTGACATTTCTGACGGCGTTCTACGCGTTGCGGGATCTGGCCCAGGCCCGTCCCGGCCAGCGGGTGCTCATCCACGCCGGAACCGGTGGAGTTGGCACGGCTGCGGTGCAGTTGGCAAAGGAATGGGGCTTGGAGGTCTTCGCGACCGCCAGCCCGGCCAAGCAGCCGGCCTTGCGGGCGATGGGTGTGGACGAGAGCCACATCGCCTCGACCCGTGATCTGGCCTTCTGCGAGCAGTTCTTGGACGTGACCGGTGGCGAGGGTATGGACGTGGTCGTCAACGCCCTGGCCGGGGAGTTCACGGATGCGTCGCTGCGGCTGCTGCCGCGCGGTGGCCGGTTCGTCGAGATGGGCAAGACCGATATCCGCGACTCCGAGCAGGTGGCCCAGACCTATCCGGGAGTGGTCTACCGCGCGTTCGACCTGATGGATGCCGGTGTGCCACGGGTCGGGGAGATGCTGGCCGAGCTGGGGGCGATGTTCGATGCGGGGACGCTGGTTCCGCCGCCGGTGACGTGTTTCGAGCTGTCGCAGGCTGTGGCGGCGCTGCGGCATCTGCAGGCCGCCCGGCACCTGGGCAAGGTCGTGCTGAACATCCACGCCGAGTGGGACCCGCAGGGCACCGTCCTGGTCACGGGTGGGACAGGGACGCTGGGTGGGGAGTTGGCCGGGCACCTGGTGGACGTCCGTGGCATACGGCACCTGGTGTTGCTGTCCCGGCGGGGCCCGGCGGCGCCGGGGGTTGCCCGTCTGGTCGCGGAGTTGGCGCAGTCGGGTGCGGGCGTGCGGGTGCAGGCCGGCGACGCCGCCAACCGCGACGCCTTGGCGTCGGTGTTGGCGAGGATCGGGGCTGAGCGGCCGTTGACGGCGGTGGTGCATGCCGCTGGTGTGATCGACGACGCCACGGTGGAGTCGCTGACGCCTGAGCGGATGGCGACGGTGCTGTCGGCGAAGGCTGATGCGGCGTGGAACCTGCACGAGTTGACCGAGGGCGCGGGCCTGGCCGGCTTCGTCCTGTACTCCTCGGCCATGGCCGCCCTGGGGAGCCCGGGGCAGGGGAGTTACGCCGCGGCCAACGCGTTCCTGGACGTGCTGGCTGCCTACCGCCGCGACCGGCACCTGGCCGGTCAGTCGCTGGCCTGGGGCCTGTGGACCCAGGCCTCGGGGATGACCGGGCATCTGGATGGCGCTGACCTGTCGCGTCTGCGGCGCGGTGGTGTTCAGCCGATGGCGACGGAGCAGGGCCTGGCGCTGTTCGAGGCCGCTGCCGCGTTGGGTGCGCCGTTGGCGGTCCCGGCCCGACTGGACTTGGCCGCGTTGTCGCGTGCTGGGGGGTCGGTGCCTCCGCTGTTGCGCGGTCTGGTTGCCGGTGGTGGCTCCGTGCGCCGGTCCGCGGCTGTGGCTGCGGTCGTGGGTGGCCTCGCGGCCCAGTTGGCCGCGCTCAGTCCTGCCGATCGTGAGCAGGAGGTTCTGCAGATCGTCCGGGCCGGCACCGCAGCCATTCTGGGCCACGCCAGCCCTGGGGACATCGATTCCCAGCGGGCCTTCCGCGAGATGGGCATCGACTCCCTGACCGCGCTGGAGCTGCGCAACCGACTCGCAGCCGAGACGAGCCTCACCCTTCCCGCGACTCTGGTCTTCGACTACCCCGTCCCGCTGGAACTCGCTCGGTATCTGGTCACAGAGGCATGTGGGACCGACGGCGTGGCCGCCGTACCCGCGGTCCGTGTCGGCATGGACGAGCCGGTGGCGATTGTCGGTATGGGTTGCCGGTTCCCGGGCGGGGTCGAGGACCCGGAGGGCTTCTGGCAGTTGATCGCCGCGGGGACCGACGCGATGACCGGCTTCCCGGTGAACCGCGGCTGGGAGACGCCGGGCCTGTCCGAGTCCGGTGATGCGGGCCCGACTTATGCCAGGGTGGGCGGCTTCCTGGACGGTGCCGGTGATTTCGATGCGGAGTTCTTCGGGATCAGTCCGCGTGAGGCGTTGGGGATGGATCCCCAGCAGCGGTTGTTGCTGGAGACGTGCTGGGAGGCGCTGGAGGACGCTGGCATCACCCCGGGTTCGCTGCGTGGCACCGACACCGGCGTCTACGCCGGCATCATCACGTCGGAGTACCGGGTCGGTGAGCAGGACAGCGCGAGCGGCTATGGAATAACCGGGACCGCTGCGAGTGTGGCGTCGGGTCGGGTGGCGTACTCGCTGGGGTTGCAGGGTCCTGCGGTGTCGGTGGACACGGCGTGTTCGTCTTCGCTGACGGCGATTCACCTTGCGGCGCAGGCGCTGCGGTCCGGGGAGTGCGGGATCGCGCTGACCGGTGGCGTCATGGTGATGGCTTCGCCTGGGACGTTCACGGAGTTCGCGCGGCAGCGGGGGTTGGCTGGCGATGGCCGGTGCAAGCCGTTCGCGGATGCCGCCGATGGCACCGGGTGGGGTGAGGGTGTCGGTGTCCTGGTTCTGGAGCGGTTGTCGGATGCGCGTGCTCGTGGGCACCGGGTGTTGGCGGTCGTGGCGGGTAGTGCGGTCAACCAGGACGGGGCGAGTAATGGTCTGTCGGCGCCGAATGGTCCGTCGCAGCAGCGGGTGATCCGGGCTGCGTTGGCGAGTGCGGGGTTGCAGCCGGGCGATGTTGATGTGGTGGAGGCGCATGGCACCGGTACGGCGCTGGGTGACCCGATCGAGGCGCAGGCGCTGCTGGCGACCTATGGTCAGGACCGGCCGGAGGGCCGGCCGTTGCTGCTGGGGTCGGTGAAGTCGAATATCGGTCACACGCAGGCGGCTGCCGGTGTGGCTGGTGTGATCAAGATGGTGCAGGCGATGCGGCACGGGATGCTGCCCCAGACGCTGCACGTGGATGCTCCGTCGTCGCATGTGGACTGGTCGGCCGGGGCGGTGGAGCTGCTGACGGCGCCTCGGGAGTGGCCTGCGGGTTCTGGTCCGCGGCGGGTTGGTGTGTCGGGTTTCGGGATCAGCGGCACCAATGTGCACGTCATTCTTGAGCAGCCCGCAGAGGAAGCGGCTGCCCTGGACGAGTTGGAGCCGGCCTCGGAGTTGGGGCTGGAGTCTGTGGGTCCGGTGGCGTGGGTAGTGTCGGCGCGGTCCGGTGCGGCGCTGGCCGCGCAGGCGGGTCGACTGGCGGACTTCGTGGCGGCCCGTCCGGAGG
>NZ_JBICXQ010000074.1:0-1851 GCF_043200375.1 Streptomyces sp. NPDC048434
ACACAGTGGACGCGAGCAACTGAGGACAAGCCCTCGGCCTATTAGTACCAGTCAACTCCACCCGTTACCAGGCTTCCATATCTGGCCTATCAACCCAGTCGTCTACTGGGAGCCTTAACCCCTCAAAGGGGGTGGGAGTACTCATCTCGAAGCAGGCTTCCCGCTTAGATGCTTTCAGCGGTTATCCTTTCCGAACGTAGCCAACCAGCCATGCCCTTGGCAGGACAACTGGCACACCAGAGGTTCGTCCGTCCCGGTCCTCTCGTACTAGGGACAGCCCTTCTCAATACTCCTACGCGCACAGCGGATAGGGACCGAACTGTCTCACGACGTTCTAAACCCAGCTCGCGTACCGCTTTAATGGGCGAACAGCCCAACCCTTGGGACCGACTCCAGCCCCAGGATGCGACGAGCCGACATCGAGGTGCCAAACCATCCCGTCGATATGGACTCTTGGGGAAGATCAGCCTGTTATCCCCGGGGTACCTTTTATCCGTTGAGCGACGGCGCTTCCACAAGCCACCGCCGGATCACTAGTCCCTACTTTCGTACCTGCTCGACCCGTCAGTCTCACAGTCAAGCTCCCTTGTGCACTTACACTCAACACCTGATTGCCAACCAGGCTGAGGGAACCTTTGGGCGCCTCCGTTACTCTTTAGGAGGCAACCGCCCCAGTTAAACTACCCACCAGACACTGTCCCTGATCCGGATCACGGACCCAGGTTAGACATCCAGCACGACCAGAGTGGTATTTCAACAATGACTCCACAACCACTGGCGTGGCTGCTTCAAAGTCTCCCACCTATCCTACACAAGCCGAACCGAACACCAATATCAAGCTATAGTAAAGGTCCCGGGGTCTTTCCGTCCTGCTGCGCGAAACGAGCATCTTTACTCGTAGTGCAATTTCACCGGGCCTATGGTTGAGACAGTCGAGAAGTCGTTACGCCATTCGTGCAGGTCGGAACTTACCCGACAAGGAATTTCGCTACCTTAGGATGGTTATAGTTACCACCGCCGTTTACTGGCGCTTAAGTTCTCAGCTTCGCCATGACGAATCATGACTAACCGGTCCCCTTAACGTTCCAGCACCGGGCAGGCGTCAGTCCGTATACATCGCCTTACGGCTTCGCACGGACCTGTGTTTTTAGTAAACAGTCGCTTCTCGCTGGTCTCTGCGGCCACCACCAGCTCACCGAGTAAATCGGATCACCAGCAATGGCCCCCCTTCTCCCGAAGTTACGGGGGCATTTTGCCGAGTTCCTTAACCATAGTTCACCCGAACGCCTCGGTATTCTCTACCTGACCACCTGAGTCGGTTTAGGGTACGGGCCGCCATGAAACTCGCTAGAGGCTTTTCTCGACAGCATAGGATCATCCACTTCACCACAATCGGCTCGGCATCAGGTCTCAGCCTTAACGTGTGACGGATTTACCTACCACACGGCCTACACCCTTACCCCGGGACAACCACCGCCCGGGCTGGACTACCTTCCTGCGTCACCCCATCGCTTACCTACTACCACCTTGGACCGGCGGCTCCACCACGTCCCTTTGTCCGAAGACTCCAGGCCGGCTTCACGGCCTTAGCATTAATGGATTCGATACTGGGCGTTTCAAAGCGGGTACCGGAATATCAACCGGTTGTCCATCGACTACGCCTGTCGGCCTCGCCTTAGGTCCCGACTTACCCTGGGCAGATCAGCTTGACCCAGGAACCCTTAGTCAATCGGCGCACACGTTTCCCACGTGTGTATCGCTACTCATGCCTGCATTCTCACTCGTGAACCGTCCACAACTCGTTTCCACGGCTGCTTCACCCGGCACACGACGCTCCCCTACCCATCACAG
>NZ_JBICXQ010000074.1:1947-4469 GCF_043200375.1 Streptomyces sp. NPDC048434
CAGCGACGCTCCCACGGCTTGTAGGCACACGGTTTCAGGTACTATTTCACTCCGCTCCCGCGGTACTTTTCACCATTCCCTCACGGTACTATCCGCTATCGGTCACCAGGGAATATTTAGGCTTAACGGGTGGTCCCGCCAGATTCACACGGGATTTCTCGGGCCCCGTGCTACTTGGGTGGTTCTCAAGCAAGCCGTTGATGTTTCAGCTACGGGGGTCTTACCCTCTACGCCGGACCTTTCGCATGTCCTTCGCCTACACCAACGGTTTCTGACTTGCCTCATCGCCGGCAGACGATGAAAGAAAACTCCCACAACCCCAACCACGCAACCCCTGCCGGGTATCACACGTGACTGGTTTGGCCTCATCCGGTTTCGCTCGCCACTACTCCCGGAATCACTGTTGTTTTCTCTTCCTGCGGGTACTGAGATGTTTCACTTCCCCGCGTTCCCTCCACACTGCCTATGTGTTCAGCAGCGGGTGACAGCCCATGACGACTGCCGGGTTTCCCCATTCGGACACCCCCGGATCAAAGCTTGGTTGACAGCTCCCCGGGGCCTATCGTGGCCTCCCACGTCCTTCATCGGTTCCTGGTGCCAAGGCATCCACCGTGCGCCCTTAAAAACTTGGCCACAGATGCTCGCGTCCACTGTGCAGTTCTCAAGCAACGACCAGCCACCCATCACCCCAACCCGAAGGCTGAGTTCACTGGGGCCGGCATCGCGAAGGTCCAGACCTACGGTCCGTACCCTCAGATACCCAACAACGTGCCCGGCCCACTCAACCCCCAGATGCGTTCCACGCCGAAGCAGTACTAACTTCCAGAGAATCAAGTGTGCCGAATAGTCAACGTTCCACCCATGAGCAACCAGCATCAGACATTCGCTGATGAACTGGCCTCTGACCCGGACAAGTCCGAGTAAGAAGTGCTCCTTAGAAAGGAGGTGATCCAGCCGCACCTTCCGGTACGGCTACCTTGTTACGACTTCGTCCCAATCGCCAGTCCCACCTTCGACGATTCCCTCCCACAAGGGGTTGGGCCACCGGCTTCGGGTGTTACCGACTTTCGTGACGTGACGGGCGGTGTGTACAAGGCCCGGGAACGTATTCACCGCAGCAATGCTGATCTGCGATTACTAGCAACTCCGACTTCATGGGGTCGAGTTGCAGACCCCAATCCGAACTGAGACCGGCTTTTTGAGATTCGCTCCACCTCGCGGTATCGCAGCTCATTGTACCGGCCATTGTAGCACGTGTGCAGCCCAAGACATAAGGGGCATGATGACTTGACGTCGTCCCCACCTTCCTCCGAGTTGACCCCGGCAGTCTCCTGTGAGTCCCCATCACCCCGAAGGGCATGCTGGCAACACAGAACAAGGGTTGCGCTCGTTGCGGGACTTAACCCAACATCTCACGACACGAGCTGACGACAGCCATGCACCACCTGTACACCGACCACAAGGGGGCGCCTGTCTCCAGACGTTTCCGGTGTATGTCAAGCCTTGGTAAGGTTCTTCGCGTTGCGTCGAATTAAGCCACATGCTCCGCTGCTTGTGCGGGCCCCCGTCAATTCCTTTGAGTTTTAGCCTTGCGGCCGTACTCCCCAGGCGGGGAACTTAATGCGTTAGCTGCGGCGCGGACGACGTGGAATGTCGCCCACACCTAGTTCCCAACGTTTACGGCGTGGACTACCAGGGTATCTAATCCTGTTCGCTCCCCACGCTTTCGCTCCTCAGCGTCAGTATCGGCCCAGAGATCCGCCTTCGCCACCGGTGTTCCTCCTGATATCTGCGCATTTCACCGCTACACCAGGAATTCCGATCTCCCCTACCGAACTCTAGCCTGCCCGTATCGAATGCAGACCCGGGGTTAAGCCCCGGGCTTTCACATCCGACGTGACAAGCCGCCTACGAGCTCTTTACGCCCAATAATTCCGGACAACGCTTGCGCCCTACGTATTACCGCGGCTGCTGGCACGTAGTTAGCCGGCGCTTCTTCTGCAGGTACCGTCACTCTCGCTTCTTCCCTGCTGAAAGAGGTTTACAACCCGAAGGCCGTCATCCCTCACGCGGCGTCGCTGCATCAGGCTTTCGCCCATTGTGCAATATTCCCCACTGCTGCCTCCCGTAGGAGTCTGGGCCGTGTCTCAGTCCCAGTGTGGCCGGTCGCCCTCTCAGGCCGGCTACCCGTCGTCGCCTTGGTAGGCCATCACCCCACCAACAAGCTGATAGGCCGCGGGCTCATCCTTCACCGCCGGAGCTTTCCACCACCAGACCATGCGGTCGGTAGTCGTATCCGGTATTAGACCCCGTTTCCAGGGCTTGTCCCAGAGTGAAGGGCAGATTGCCCACGTGTTACTCACCCGTTCGCCACTAATCCCCGGCCGAAGCCGGTTCATCGTTCGACTTGCATGTGTTAAGCACGCCGCCAGCGTTCGTCCTGAGCCAGGATCAAACTCTCCGTGAATGTTTACCCGTAATCGGGTGAAACACACACGAGAGCGGAACAACCAGACGGAATA
>NZ_JBICXQ010000075.1:0-4385 GCF_043200375.1 Streptomyces sp. NPDC048434
CGCCACATCCCTGGCCGCGACCTCCGGACGCGCCGTCACGAACTCCGCCAACCGACCCGCCTGCGCAGCCACCGCCGCACCGGACCGCGCCGACAACACCCACGCCACCGGACCCGCAGACTCCAGCCCCAACTCCGAGGCAGACTCCACCCCATCCAAAACAGGGGCGTCCAAAGCAGACGCATCCTGGGCAGGAGCATCCAGGGCCTGTCCGTCGTCGGCAGACCCGTCCAGGGCAGGGGCGTTCAGGGCGGGCTCTTCAAGGATGAGGTGCACATTGGTGCCGCTGATCCCGAACGCCGACACACCAGCCCGCCGCGGACCGGAACCCGCCGGCCACTCCCGAGGCGCGGTCAGCAGCTCCACCGCCCCGGCCGACCAGTCCACATGCGAGGACGGAGCATCCACGTGCAGCGTCTGAGGCAGCATCCCGTGCCGCATCGCCTGCACCATCTTGATCACACCAGCCACACCGGCAGCCGCCTGCGTGTGACCGACGTTCGACTTCACCGACCCCAACAGCAACGGCCGACCCTCCGGCCGGTCCTGACCATAGGTCGCCAGCAGCGCCTGCGCCTCAACCGGGTCACCCAGCGACGTACCGGTGCCATGCGCCTCCACCACATCGACATCACCCGGCTCCAACCTTGCGCTCGCCAACGCAGCCCGGATCACCCGCTGCTGCGACGGACCATTCGGCGCCGACAGACCATTACTCGCCCCGTCCTGGTTGACCGCACTACCCGCCACAACCGCCAACACCCGGTGCCCACGAGCACGGGCATCCGACAACCGCTCCAGAACCAGCATCCCGACGCCCTCGCCCCACCCGGTGCCGTCAGCGGCATCCGCGAACGGCTTGCACCGGCCATCGCCAGCCAACCCCCGCTGCCGCGCGAACTCCACGTACGCACCCGGGGTGGCCATCACCGTGACGCCACCAGCCAGCGCGATCCCGCACTCCCCAGAGCGCAGTGCCTGCGCGGCAAGATGAATCGCCGTCAGCGAGGACGAACACGCCGTGTCCACCGATACCGCGGGGCCCTGCAGCCCCAGGGAATACGCCACGCGTCCCGACGCCACACTCGCCGCGGTCCCGGTCATCACATAACCGTCGGCACCGTCCTGCTCCCCAACCTGGTAGCCCGACGCGGTGATTCCGGCGTAGACGCCGGTGTCGGTGCCCCGCAGCGAACCCGGGGCAATGCCCGCGTCCTCCAGTGCCTCCCAGCACGTCTCCAGCAACAACCGCTGCTGGGGATCCATCCCCAACGCCTCACGCGGACTGATCCCGAAGAACTCCGCATCAAAATCACCAGCACCATCCAGGAACCCACCCACCCGGGCAAAGGCAGCGCCCTCAGCACCGGAATCGGAGCCGTCCAAGCTCTCCAAGTCCCAGTCCCGGTTCGCCGGGAACCCCGAGATCGCGTCGGTCCCTCCGGCGATCAACCGCCAGAAACCCTCCGGGTCCTCGACCCCGCCCGGGAACCGGCAACCCATGCCCACGATCGCCACCGGCTCATGCTCACGTGCTTCCATGTGCCTGAGGCGCTTGCGCATCTGGACGAGTTCAGCCGACGTCTTCTTCAGGTAGTCGAAGAGCTTTTCCTGGTTTTCCATTAAAGGGCTTCCTCATCGATTCGTCGATCAAAGTCATCCGATTCCGACCCATGCAATCGGAATTCTTTGTCAAGGAAATCAAATACTTCATCAGGAGTCGCTGAATCAAACGCTATGGAAGCGTCGTCAGACTCGTCTACCGACTGGACCTCGCCCTGCGCATCCATCCATTTGGACAGCATTCCGCGCAGGATTCTCGTGATTCCGTCGGGCACCTCGCAGCTTGCCGCCAGGTTCAGGAGACGGGATTCGAGCTGGTTGAGCTCGGCGATCATCGGCGCCATCCCCGTCTCGCCGTCGGCGACTATTCCCGGCCGCAGGTATCCGGCGACCGCGGCCGGTGTCGGGTAGTCGAAGACCAGGGTGGCGGGAAGGCTGAGGCCGGTCTCGGCCGAGAGTCGGTTGCGGAGCTCCAGCGCGGTCAGGGAGTCGATACCCATGTCCCGGAAGGCCCGCTGGGGATCAACGTCCCCAGGGCCGGCATGACCCAGAACGACGGCGACGGCAGACCGAACGATCTGCAGGATTTCCTGCTCACGCTCAGCGGGACTGAGCACAGCCAACCGGGCCGCCAAGCCGGCCGCAGCCGCGGCCACCGCTGCGGTCGGGCGTGCGGAGACACCGGCGACCAGGCCGCGCAGCAACGGAGGCAACGGCCCCCCGGCACGCGACAGCGCGGCCAAGTCCAGTCGGGCCGGGACCGCCAACGGCGTACCCAACGCGGTGGCAGCCTCGAACAGCGCCAGGCCCTGCCCGGTCGTCATCGGCTGGATACCGCCGCGACGCAGGCGAGACAGACCGGTGCCATTGAGATGCCCGGTCATCTCCGAGGTCTGAGCCCACAGTCCCCACGCCAGCGACTGACCAGCCAGCTGCCGATCGCGGCGGTAGGCGGCCAGCGCATCCAGGAACGCGTTGGCGGCGGAATAGCTTCCCTGCCCCGGGCTCCCCAGCATGGCAGCTGCCGAGGAGTACAGCACGAACCCGGCCAGACCCGTGCCCTCGGTCAACTCGTGCAGATTCCAAGCGGCATCAGCCTTGGCCGCCAGCACCGTCGCCATCCGCTCAGGCGTCAGCGACTCCACCGTCACGTCGTCGATCACGCCGGCGGCGTGCACCACTGCGGTCAGCGGCCGCTCAGCCGCGATCTTGGCCAGCACCGGGGCGAGGGCGTCGCGGTCGGCGGCGTCGCCGGCCTGCACCCGCACCTCCGCACCCGACCGTGCCAACTCCGCGACCAGACGGGCAACCCCCGGCGCGGCCGGGCCACGCCGCGACAGCAACACCAGGTGCCGCATCCCACGGTCGTCCACCAGGTGCCGGGCCAACTCCCCGCCCAGCGTCCCGGTACCACCCGTGACCAGCACGGTGCCCTGCCGGTCCCACTCGGCGGGCACGGCCCCAGGCTCCTCCGTCCAGGCCCGGACCAGCCGCCGACCGAACGCCACCACACTCCCGCCACTGGTACCGGCAGAGTTGGTAGCAGGGCGCACGCAGATATCGGGCTCGTCGGCATCCAGCGCCACGGCCAGGACAGTGTCCACGTCGGCGTCGTGGGTGGGGTCCAGGCCGGCTGACGGGTCAACATCGACCAGCAGCAGACGACCAGGATGCTCAGACTGCGCCGAGCGGACCAGGCCCGCCACCGCCGCGCCGGCCAAGTCCTGCCCACCAGCCACACCCTGGGTCCAGATCACCAACCGCGAACCGTCGGTCTCGGGATCGGCCAGCCACTGCTGCACCCAACCCAACACCGTCGCGGCAGCCAGCTGGGCCGCCTGCGGCGCCGAAGCTCCTGGGGCGGCAGTCGGCACTGCCGCAACAACCACCGGAGGCACCTCAGAGCTGACCGACTCGCCATGCCGAACCCACTGCACTACGGCGGCGTCAGAGTCCTGCGGCACCGGCAGCGGGACCCAGTCCACCGTGAACAGCGACTGCCGCACCTGCCGGGCCGACCCAGCGAACTGACCAGCCGGAATCTCCCGCAACGCCAACGACCGCGCCTGCAACACCGGCTGACCAACACCATCGAACGCCGTGACCGAGACCCCACCCGACCCGGGAGCCAAGACCACTCGCAGGTGGCGGGCACCGCCCGCCAGCAGCCGCACCCCCGACCACGCGAACGGCAGCCCCGTCCCACCACCGTTGCCGCTGCCGTTGCTGTTGCTGTTTCCGGCGGCCAGGAGACCGTGCAGAGCGGCGTCGAGCAGGGCAGGGTGCAGGCCGAACCCGGCAACGTCCGCTTCGACAGCCTGGGGCAGCTCGACCTCGGCGTAGACGGTGTCCCCGGCACGCCACACCTGACGCAGCCCCCGGAACGCCGGCCCGTACCCATAGCCGCGCTGGGCAAGCCTCTCGTAGGCGTCGTCAACCGGGACCGACTCCGCACCGGCCGGAGGCCAGGCACCCAGCGGGGCGGGGGCAGGCTCGCTGCCGACCGGGGCCAGCACGCCGACCGCGTGCCGAACCCACTCGCCCTCCCCCTCGCGCGACGAGACGGTGACCGTTCGCCGACCACTGTCGCCGTCGCTGTCGCCAACGTGGATCTGCAGCTGTACGCCACCGGAGCCGGGAAGGACCAGCGGCTCCTGGAGCGTCAACTCCTCCAGCATGCCGCACCCGGCCAGGTCCCCGGCGTGGACCGCCAGGTCCACGAACGCGGTGCCGGGCAGCAGGACCGTGCCGTGGACCGCGTGATCGGCCAGCCACGGCATCGCGGCCAGCGACAGACGACCCGTCAACACCAGCCCGTCACC
>NZ_JBICXQ010000076.1:0-4157 GCF_043200375.1 Streptomyces sp. NPDC048434
TCGGCCGTTCGGCTTTCGCTTTCCGGCCTTTCCGACTCTATCAGATCCTATTTCGTTCCGTTGCCGGTCCGAATTCGTTTCCGATTCCCCGTCGGGGAGGGTGCCTTTTGGCTTTTCCGACTTTATCAGAAGGGATTCGGCCGAATTGATCGGCCGGGGCTTCCGGTAAGTGGTCGGTTGCGCTTCGCCGAATTGAAATTCCGGCCGAAGCGGAGAAGAGACTACCCGTCGCGGATGAACTTGTCCAGTTCGTTGCAACCGTTCGAATCTACCTCCCCCAGATGCTCGTGTCAACGGACCCCTGGGGCGAAGAGGAGATTAGCAGGTCAGCGGGGCTCGATGCACATCACGCGGCGGTCGGGACGGTGGCTTCGCGGTCGGTGAGGTCGACGTCGCCGGTGGAACCGGCGCGTACGGCGCGGCCGCCCAGGACATGGACGTACAGGAGGAAAGCCAGTTCGGCGGCAATGCCGATGCCTATGCGGGCCCACGTGGGCAGGCCGGAAGGGGTGACGAAGCCTTCGAGTACGCCGGATATGAAGAGCACCGCGGCGAGTCCGATGGCGACGCCGAGGGCGGAGCGGCCTTCTTCGGCCAGGGCGGTCCGGCGGGTGCGCGGGCCCGGGTCGATAAGGGTCCAGCCCAGGCGGAGGCCGATGCCGGCCGCGATGAAGACGGCGGTCAGTTCGAGGAGGCCGTGCGGAAGGATCAGTCCGAGGAAGGTGTCGAGGCGGCCGGCCGAGGACATCAGGCCGATGCCGACGCCCAAGTTGAGCATGTTCTGGAAGAGGATCCACAGGACGGGGAGGCCGGCGAAGGCTCCCAGGACCAGGCACAGGGCGACGGCCTGGGCGTTGTTCGTCCATACCTGGGCGGCGAAGGATGCGGCGGGGTGGCTGGAGTAGTACGTCTCGTACTGGCCGCCGGGGCGGGTCATGTTGCGTAGGTCCTCCTGGGCGCCGATCGCCGCCTGGACCTCGGGGTGTGCGGCTATCCACCAGCCGATGAGGGCGGCGACCGCGGTGGAGAGGATCGCGGTCGGGATCCACCAGTGGCGCAGGCGGTAGACCGCTGCGGGGAAAGCCGTGGTGAAGAAGTGGACGGTGTCGCGCCAGGAGGCCTTGCGGGCGCCGGTGACCGTGCTGCGGGCGCGGGCCACGAGAGAGGTCAGGCGGCTGGTCAGCACGGGGTCCGGGGCGCTGGAGAGGAGGAGGGAGAGGTGGGTGGTGGTGCGTTGGTAGAGGGCGACCAATTCGTCGGCCTCGGCTCCGGTGAGGCGGCGCTTGCGGTGGAGCAGGGTGTCGAGGCGGTCCCATTCGGCGCCGTGGGCCGTGACGAAGACATCGAGGTCCATCTGGTGTCGCTCCTCGCGGCGCCGTGGGTGGGTGCCGGATCAGCTTGGCAGACTGGCCCTGTCCGGCGTGGGGTGGGCGGGATTTCGGGGATCGAGAGGGAGTGGGGCGCGGCGTGAGTGAGCTCGTAACGGGTGAAGCGGTGGTGCTGGGGCTGCGGCCGGCCAGGCTGCCGAGCCGGGGGCTGGCGGTGGCCGTCGATGTGGCTGTGGCCTGGGCGGTCTACCTCGGTGTATCGCTGCTGCTGTTGAGCGCGGCATCGTCGATGGACAGTGCGGCGTTGGCGGCCGTATCAGTGGCGACGTTCGTGCTGGTGCAGGTCGGGATACCCATCGTCATCGAGACGCTGAGCAATGGCCGGTCGCTGGGGAAGCTGGTCTGCGGGCTGCGGGTCGTCCGGGAGGACGGCGGGCCGATCCGGTTCCGGCACGCGTTGGTGCGCGGGGCGATGGGGGCCATCGAGATCGTGATGACGATGGGAGTGGTGGCGGCGATCGCCTCCTTGCTGTCGGCGCGGGGGCGTCGGGTGGGGGATGTGTTCGCGGGGACGTTGGTCATACGGGAGCGGCTGCCGGTGGCGGAGGCGGGGGTGGCGCTGCCGCCACCGCCTCCGTGGCTGGTGGCGGAGGTCGGCGCGCTGGATCTGTCGCGGGTGCCCGATAGGTGGTGGCTGACAGTTCGGCAGTACCTGACGCGGATGGGGCAGCTCGATCCGCAGGTCGGCGGAGTGATGGCGGGGCGGCTGGCGGAGGACCTGCGGGGGTTCACCGGGGTGCCGGGGCCTGCGGGGGTGCATCCGGCGGCGTATCTGGCGGCGGTGGTCGGGGAACGGCAGGCACGGGAATCGCAGCGGGCGTTCGGGGTGTCGGCGGCTGTCGGGACGTCGTCGGCCGTCGGGGCGCCGGGGGTTGCCGGTGGTGGGGAGTCTTGGCGTGGTGAGCCGGCGGGGTCGGTTCAGCCCGTGGGGGTGGCGGGAGATGCCGCGTCGTCGGGGATGGCGGGGAACCCGGGGGCGGCAGGGGATGTGGTGTCGCCGGCGTCGATGGGGGTCTGGGCGGCGCCCGGGGGTGAGGCGGGGGCTTTTGGGGCCGGTGGTGGAGCTGGGGCCCAGGCTGAGCTGACGCGTCATGACGGTGTCGGGTCGCTCGGGGTGCCGGTGCGGGACGGCCGTGGGGGCGAGGAGGGGGGCGGTGAAGGAGGAGGAAGGCCGCCGCGTACGGGGTTTGCGCCGCCGGTGTGAGCCCGCCGGTGTGAGGTGGGGTGCGGGAGCCGGCCGGTGGGGTCCTCGGGTGCCCGGGGGTTGGTGCCGCTCGGAGCGTGGCGTTTCGGCGCTCGGTGCGTGGCGTGTTCCGCGCCGGCTCTGGCGTGCCGTGACGGGTCGTGCTGTGACCGGTGAGGGCGAGACCGGCGGACGGGCGCGGGCGGGTCAGGGGAACGTCGACGGTGGGGACTCGAGGGATTCGAGTTCGATGCCGGGGGCGGAGAGGACCACGTCGCCGGCGATGTGGATGGCGTGCTGTTCGCCGGTTTCCAGGTCGTTGACCTGGTATTCGTCGGCGATGAGGGGGGCGTTGTCAGTGGCGTGTGGTGTGCTTTTCACCAGGGCCCAGGACTGGTCGAGCGTGCGGGGGGCGAGGACCGGGGGTGTGAAGGCGACGAGGCGGGTGCGGACGGCGCCGGCACCGAGGGCGGGGCGCAGGAGGCGCGCGGTGGCGATGAGAAACGCGGGGGACGCGCCGGTGAAGGAGTGGGCGGGGACGTTGCCCTCGGTGGCGTGTTCACCGGTCGGGTCGGTGCGTACCCAGGTGACGCCCTCCAGGGCGGCGCCGCGGACCTGCCAGGCGGAGGCATGGAGTTCGAGGCGGATGGGGCGGCCGAGCTCGTCGAGGGTGAGGTCGACGGAGCCGATGTGGTCGCCGGAGGGGTTGACGATCTGGGAGACATAGCGCCAGCCGGAGGGGCCGGTGGCGCAGTGGAAGTGCTCTTCACCCAGGGGGGTGTGATCGTGCGGGTCGTGGAGGGAGTAGTGGCCGCGGGGCATAGGGGGTCAGGTCCTTCGGGCGGCGACGTGCCGGTGAGTCGGGGTCGGCGGGGCTGTGCGGGGTCGTTATGGGCCAGGCCCCCGCCGTGAGGGGCGAGGGCCTGGAATCACCGGCTGCTGTGGGGAAGACCAACCGGCCGGCGGGGCCGACCGGTTGGTGATCGCCCGCTGGATCAGTAGCGGTAGTGGTCGGGCTTGTACGGGCCCTCGACCTGGACGCCGATGTAGGCGGCCTGCTCGGGGCGCAGTTCGGTGAGCTTGACGCCCAGTGCGTCGAGGTGGAGGCGGGCCACCTTCTCGTCCAGGTGCTTGGGCAGCACGTAGACGTCGGTGGGGTACTCCTGCGGCTTGGTGAACAGCTCGATCTGGGCCAGGGTCTGGTCCGCGAAGGAGTTGGACATCACGAAGGAGGGGTGGCCGGTGGCGTTGCCCAGGTTGAGCAGGCGGCCCTCGGACAGCACGATCAGAACCTTGCCGTCCGGGTGGGTCCAGGTGTGCACCTGCGGCTTGACCTCGTCCTTGACGATGCCCTCGAGCTTGGCCAGGCCGGCCATGTCGATCTCGTTGTCGAAGTGACCGATGTTGCCGACGATCGCCTGGTGCTTCATCCGCGCCATGTCCGACGCCATGATGATGTCCTTGTTGCCGGTCGTCGTCACGAAGATGTCAGCGGTCTCGACGACCTCTTCGAGAGTGGTGACCTGGAAGCCGTCCATCGCCGCCTGCAGCGCACAGATCGGGTCGATCTCGGTGATGATCACCCG
>NZ_JBICXQ010000077.1:0-4133 GCF_043200375.1 Streptomyces sp. NPDC048434
GAGACGGCGCTGCGTGCGCTGGCTGGTCTGTATGCGGCTGGTGTGGAGGTGGACTGGGCCGCGGTGACCGCCGACGAGGGTCGGGCGGTGAAGGTTGCTCTGCCGACGTATCCGTTCCAGCGTCAGCACTACTGGCCGAAGGCCGCCGCTGCGGGCGATCACGACGGCGACTCAGCCGATGGCGAGTTCTGGCAGGCGATCGAGAGCAACGACGTCGAGGCACTCGCCGGAGTACTCGGCCTGACCGCAGAGCGTTCGGTGGTCGAATCGCTGATGCCGGCGCTCTCCGGCCTGCGGCAGCGGCAGCGCAGTCGTGCGAAGTTCAACTCGCAGCTGTACCGGGTGGCGTGGGAACCGGTGACCGCGGAGATGCGACCGGCGGTCAGCGGTAGCCGGCTGGTCCTCGTCCCCCCGGGATTCGCTGATGAGAGGGTCGCTGCCGAGGTGGTGGAGGCGCTGTCCGCCGACGGCGGCGTGGTCCACCGTCTTCAGGCCGACCCGTCGCAGGTCGGCGCCCTGCTGGGTGAGCGCTACCCTGACGCCGTCGGCGTGGTCTCCTTCCTGCCCCCTGGACAGCCGATCGTCGACGGCGTCCCGGTGTGGAACGCCACGGTCGAGGCAGTACCTGCTGAGCCGGCCGACCGGCCCGGCGACCCGCGGCAGTCCGCGATCTGGGATCGGCCGTCGATGGCGGGCGGCCGCGGCGGATGTCTTGACCTGCCCCGAACGTGGGACGCCACCACCCAAGGCCTGCTGCGCGCCGTGCTCGGCGGCCGGTACAGCGAGGACCGGCTCGCACTGCGCACGGCGGGAGTGTTCGCGAGGAAGGTGCGCGTCGCACCCATCGACGCCGACACGTCACGGTTGCCGTGGCAGCCGACGGGCAAGGTCCTGCTGGCCGGTGACGACAGCGGCCCGCTCGCCGCGGCAATCACCCGATGGCTGACGGCTGCGGGCGCCGAGGCCGTCCGGGGAACGGACCTGCCCCAGGACGCCACCGCGGTCGTCTGCCTGCCGGACGAACAGGCCGGGGCACAGGACATCGAGGCGCTGCTCCGCCTGCATGACCGGACCGTCGACCGCGATCTGTCGGCGTTCGTCGTGATCTCCCACGCCGGCGCCCAGCTCGGGGTCGAGCAGGACGCGGACAAGCGTGCCTACAGTGCCTTCGCCGACGCGCTGGTGAGCCTGCGCTGGGCAGAAGGCCGCGCGGCCACCTCCATCGCCTGGCACGGTGCCGGCGCTGGAGCCGTCGACGGCCTGCGTCACACCGACCCGGACGACCTGGCCGAAGTACTTACCTGGGCCGTGGGACACGACGACGCATGCGTCGTCATCGCGGACCTCACCGATGAGCTGCGGTCCACCATCCTGAGCGGATCACGCCATGAGGTGACGCCGGCCCAGAACGATGGCGCTCAGGCAACCGGCTTGTCGGGGGCCGACGGTGAGCGTCAGCTCGCCCGCCTGGTCTTGACCCTTGCCGCCGAGGTACTCGGTCATGACGGGCCGCAGGATGTCGACGCCGACCGGAGCTTCCGCGAGCAGGGCTTCGACTCCTACAGCGCGCTCGACCTCCGCAACCGGCTGATGACCGCCACCGCACTGCAGCTGCCCGCCACCGTCCTGTTCGACCATCCGACACCGACAGCGCTGGTGGCCTACCTGCGGCAGCAGCTGACCGGTGAGCAAGAGGCCCTGCGGGAAACGCCTGCCGCAGTTGCGCGGATGCAGGAGCCGGTGGTGATCGTGGGGATGGGTTGCCGGTTCCCGGGCGGGGTCGAGGACCCGGAGGGTTTCTGGCGGTTGATCGCCGGAGGGACCGACGCGATGTCGGGGTTCCCGGCGAACCGGGACTGGGACTTGGAGAGCTTGGACGGCTCCGATTCCGGTGCTGCGGGCGCTGCCTTTGCCCGGGTGGGTGGTTTCCTGGATGGTGCTGGTGATTTCGATGCGGAGTTCTTCGGGATCAGTCCGCGTGAGGCGTTGGGGATGGATCCCCAGCAGCGGTTGTTGCTGGAGACGTGCTGGGAGGCGCTGGAGGACGCGGGCATTGCCCCGGGTTCGCTGCGTGGCACCGACACCGGGGTTTACGCCGGGATCACCGCGCTGGGGTACCGGGTTGGTGAGCAGGACGGTGCCGGTGGCTTCGGGATAACCGGGACCACGGCGAGTGTGGCGTCGGGCCGGGTGGCGTACTCGCTGGGGCTGCAGGGTCCCGCAGTGTCGGTGGACACGGCGTGTTCCTCGTCGCTGACGGCGATTCACCTTGCGGCGCAGGCGCTGCGGTCCGGGGAGTGCGGGATCGCGTTGGCCGGTGGCGTAACGGTGATGCCCAACCCGGAGATGTTCACGGAGTTCGCGCGGCAGCGGGGGTTGGCTGGCGATGGCCGGTGCAAGCCGTTCGCGGAGGCGGCCGACGGCACCGGGTGGGGTGAGGGTGTCGGTGTCCTGGTTCTGGAGCGGTTGTCGGATGCGCGTGCTCGTGGGCACCGGGTGTTGGCGGTTGTGGCGGGTAGTGCGGTCAACCAGGACGGGGCGAGTAATGGTCTGTCGGCGCCGAATGGTCCGTCGCAGCAGCGGGTGATCCGGGCTGCGTTGGCGAGCGCAAGGTTGGAGCCGGGTGATGTTGATGTGGTGGAGGCGCATGGCACCGGTACCGCATTGGGTGACCCGATCGAGGCGCAGGCGCTGCTGGCGACCTATGGTCAGGATCGGCCGGAGGGCCGGCCGTTGTTGCTGGGGTCGGTGAAGTCGAATATCGGTCACACGCAGGCGGCTGCCGGTGTGGCCAGTGTGATCAAGATGGTGCAGGCGATGCGCCATGGGATGCTGCCTCAGACGCTGCACGTGGACGCTCCGTCCTCGCATGTGGACTGGTCGGCCGGGGCGGTGGAACTGCTGACGGCGCCTCGCGAGTGGCTTGAGGGTTCCGGTCCGCGGCGGGCTGGTGTGTCGGGTTTCGGGATCAGCGGCACCAATGTGCACGTCATTCTTGAGCAGCCTGCCCAGGACGACCTGGAGACTAGGGCCGGGCTGGAGTCTGCGGGTCCGGTGGCGTGGGTGTTGTCGGCGCGGTCCGGTGCGGCGCTGGCTGCGCAGGCGGGTCGGTTGGCGGAGTTCGTGGCTGATCGTCCGGAGGTCGCGGTCGGGGATGTGGCGTTGTCGTTGGCGGTGACGCGGACGACGGCGTTCTCGCACCGGTTGGCGGTGGTTGGCCAGGATCGTGGCCAGCTGCTGGAGGGCCTGACGGCGGCTGCTGCGGGGCAGGAGGCGCCTGGTGTGGTGAGCGGGAGCGTTGGTTCGTTGTCGGTGTCGCGGCCGGTGTTTGTGTTCGCGGGTCAGGGTGCGCAGTGGGCTGGGATGGGCCTGCAGTTGTGGGACGAGGAGCCGGTGTTCGCGGCGTCGATGGAGCGCTGTGAGCAGGCGTTGGCGTCGTTCGTCGGCTGGCGGTTGCGTGAGGTGTTGGGCGATGCGGAGTTGTTGGCGCGGGTGGATGTGGTCCAGCCGGCGTCGTGGGCGGTGATGGTGAGTCTGGCCGAGCTGTGGCGGGCTTGCGGCGTGGAGCCCGCCGCTGTGGCCGGTCACAGTCAGGGCGAGATCGCCGCGGCGTGTGTCGCGGGCGGCCTGTCCCTGGAGGACGGCGCGCGGGTTGTGGCGTTGCGCAGTCGGGCGTTGGCCGGGCTGGCGGGTACGGGCGGGATGGTGTCGGTGCCCGCCGGACTGGACGAGGTACGGGAGTGGATCTCCCGCTGGGGCCAGGATCTGTCAGTGGCGGCGGTGAATGGCCCCCGGCAGGTCGTGGTGGCCGGTGCCGCGCAGGCATGCGTTGAGTTCGCGGAGGCTTACGCGGATCGCGGTGCTCGGCGGATCGCGGTGGACTACGCGTCCCACACCGCGCATGTCGAGGCGGTCAGGGAGCGTCTGGCCGAGGACCTGGCCGGAGTGTCTGCTGGCAGTAGCCCGGTGCCGTTCTGCTCCACGCTTGAGGCCCGCGTGGTGGATACCGCCGAGCTGGATGGCGGGTACTGGTACCGGAATCTGCGTCAGACGGTGCGGTTCGGTGAGGTCGTTGCCGAGCTGGCGGCGGAGGGTCACCGGGTGTTCGTGGAGGTCAGTCCGCATCCGGTGCT
>NZ_JBICXQ010000078.1:0-4089 GCF_043200375.1 Streptomyces sp. NPDC048434
CCGAAGCGCTCGTTGCCGCGGTGTTGAAGGAAGCGGCCGACGGCGTCGAGCCGCTCGCCCCCGATCGGGGACAGCATCACAGCTTGCACCGTGTCCGGTCAGCAGCACAGGTCTACCGGCTGATGCGCCAGGAATTGCACACGCCCTGGGCCGCCCTGCCGTTCCTGGACGACAGGGTGGTCGAAGCGTGCCTGGCGGTACACCTGATTCACCGCGGCACCCCGTACGCCTATAAACAGGTGCTCACCACCGCCATGCGAGGCGTCGTCCCGAACGAGCTGCTGGCCAGGACCACCAAGGGGAGCACGGACACCGATTTCTACGACGGCCTGCGCACCCACCGCCGCGCGCTCGTCGACATCGTGGAGCGGTCCGAACTGGCTGCGCGCGGGCTGATCGAGACGGCGGCCTTGCGCACCGCGCTGCTCGTTCCGACGCCGCACACCTCCACGGCGCTGGAGGACACCCTCGCCTGCGATCACTGGCTGTTGCACCGCGCCCCGGCACCACTTTCCACCGACCTGTCCCAGACCGAGGAATACGCGTGACCGTACGACTGAAGCCGCATGTCTCCACCGCCGTGACCGACAACGGCATGGCCGTGCTGGAGGAGACCACGGGCAGGTTCTTCGAACTCAATGCCACCGGGGCGACCGTCCTGACGGCATTGCTGGACGGAGCCTGTCCCCAGGAGCTCGCCCAGCGCCTCACGGCGGGAGCGGACACCGGTGTGGAGCAGGTCAGCGCGGACATCGCAGCTTTCGTGACATGCCTGACGGAACAGGGGCTGGCCGAGGCCGACACGGAAGCAGACCACGGTCCTGACGCCCGTACCCTCCGCGGAGATGTGGCATGAGCGTCTCCACCGCCCTGCCCGCCGAGACCCGCCCCGCACTCTGGCGTCGGCCTCCTGCCCGGGCCGCCATCGTCCTCGCCTGGCTGCTGGCGAAGCAGCCGCCACACCGCATCCATGCCGTGCTCAGCCGGATCCGGCGCGGTGCGCGCCCCGCCACCTTCGCCGAGGCGCGCCAGGCCCGCGTCAGTGTGGTCGCACTCAGCGTGTTCTGCGCGGGCGAGGGCTGCTTGCAACGCTCCCTCGCCACCGCGCTGCTGTGCCGGATGCGGGGCAGCTGGCCCACTTGGTGTACCGGAGTGCGCACCCAGCCGTTCGCCGCCCACGCCTGGGTAGAGGCCGAAGGGCAACCCGTCGACGAGCCGCATCCGGCAGACCACTACCGGACCATCATGGCTGTCGGGGCCCACGTACCGCAGACCACGACGTGAGCGACGTCGTACCAGAAAGCATGCTCAGGCTTCGTATGCTGGTCCGGTTGACCCGCGGACATCGCAAGGTTCTCGCCCTGTGCATTGTGCTGACGCTCTGCACTCTGGGTCTCGGCTTGTCCCAGCCGCTGTTGGTGAGCCATGTCGTCGATGGGGCCGGGCGCCACGGTCCACCTCCGTGGCCCGCCGTCGGGGCCCTGGCCGCCCTCGTTACAGCCCAGGCACTTCTCCAGACCGCCAGCGGCTACGTGCTGGGACGAACCGGTGAGGACATCGTCCTGCAGCTTCGAACCACTCTCATCGGACAACTTCTGCGGCTTCCGGCCCGCGACTACCAACGCCACCGCCTGGGTGATCTGCTCTCCCGCGCGAGCACCGACACCACAGCCCTGCGCGATGCCCTCACCACGGGCTGCACTGAGGCCGTGACGGGAGTCATCGGCCTGCTGGGCTCCCTCGCAGTGATGGCGTGGCTCGACCTGTGGCTGCTGGCGACCGCCGTGACCGTCGTCGCGGTGATCGCTCTCGCGGTGCTGCCCGCTCTACACCGCATGCGCCCGGCCGCCGAGGCCAACCAGCGGATGCTGGGCAATATGAGCGCCGATCTGGAGCGCGCGCTCAGCGCGATCCGCACGGTGCGCATGAGCGGCGCCACCCAGCGCGAGACCGACCGCATCACCTCTCACGCCCGCCAAGCCCGCGCCGCCGGGATCCGAATGGCGCGGCTGAACGCAGGTCTCATGCCGGCGAGCGAACTCGCCCTCCACACCGCGCTGACCGCAACCGTCGTGGTCGGGGCGGTCCGCACCACGCAGGGCACTGCCTCGATCGCTGACCTGGCAGCGTTCCTGCTCTACCTCAACTACCTCTCCGTCCCCCTCACTGCCCTCGTCAGCGCCGCCGCCCTGCTGCAACAGGCCAGCGGCGCTGTCGGCCGCATCGCCGAAACCCTCGCCCAGCCGCAGGAGTCCGACAGCAGCCGTCAAGCGCAGCCGGCACCAGCAGGCGCCCCCCAGACCTCGCGCGCGGCGCGCCCGTCCTGGAGTTTCAAAACGTCTGGTACAGCCACGAGCGGGAACGGATGGTGCTACAGGGAGCAAGCTTCCAGTTGCCGCCGCGCGGAGTCACCGCACTCTTCGGCGACTCCGGCTCAGGCAAGACAACCGTGCTCAACCTCGCCGCCCGTCTCCACACACCAGACAGCGGACGCGTCCTGTTTCAGGGCAGTGACGTGACGCGGCTGCCCACGGCGGACTACCGACGTGCGGTCGGCCTCGTGGAACAACACAGCCCCCTCCTGCACGGTTCCATCCGCGACAACCTCGCCTACGCCAAACCCGAGGCCACCGACGACGAACTATGGACTCTCCTGGAACTCACTGGGCTGGCACACCACGTCCGCACACTGCCCGACGGCCTGGACACCATGGTCGGCGAACACGGCACGGCCCTGTCCGGAGGCCAACGGCAGCGCATCGCCATCGCCCGGGCCCTTGCGCCACGCCCTGCCCTTATCCTCCTCGATGAACCAACCGCCCACCTGGACCCCGCAGCCGAGAAATCCGTACTCGCCGCCCTGCGGCACATTGGACAGCACTGCGCACTGCTGGTGGTCACACACCGCGAAACCGCCCTGCCAGGCACAACCCTTCGTCTCCTGCTCGACAACGGAGTCATGCGCAGCTCTTGTGCCGGCCCTTCCACGGGGCCCGTGCCACCTCAGGAAAACGGCGAAGGAGCCGGACCCGCTCCCTACCCGACCCTGACGAAACAGGTAAACGGCCCGTAGCGTTACCCTCCTTCATGCCTCCAGCAAAGCAAGATCACCCGACCAGAGACCTTGTTCGATCAGAAGCAAAGTGTTGATCGATAGGAGAACGGCTTCTGAAACCCAGCCCACGCTGGAGATTAGATGTGATGGAGTGACCTCGGAGGCAGGAGACCGAAGGGGTACCCGATGAGCGACAGGACTGATGAGGAGATCGTCCGCGCCGTACGCGGGTTCGCGGCGATGCAAGCCGAGCGCGAGAAGCTGGCCGAGCGGGTAGCGGCACTTCGTACCGCGGTGTCCCCAGAGGACTTGGCCGAGCGCCCTCGGCAGCGTCGACACCCTCATCCAGCACCCCGCGTCTATCAGCCACCGCATCGTGGACGCCAACGACCGCCGAGGCGCGGGAGACAGCGACCTGTCGTTTCTTCCTCAACGTTG
The DNA here is from genome assembly GCF_043200375.1 of Streptomyces sp. NPDC048434. Lineage (NCBI taxonomy): Bacteria > Bacillati > Actinomycetota > Actinomycetes > Kitasatosporales > Streptomycetaceae > Streptomyces > Streptomyces sp. NPDC048434. Next base: position 3,494 of record NZ_JBICXQ010000078.1, read on the forward strand.
CATGCGTGTGCGCCGGTTAGCTGGGCGATGAAGGAACAGTGTGGTAAGCGCCGCCCTCGTCTGCGCAGTTCGATCTTGCATGTCGCACCAGCGCCACCACTCAGGCGGACCGAACGGCGTTGATTAAATCGCCTCTCAGCCGAAGCCTCACGAACTGCTTGTTGACGTCGCTGCCTTGGTGGAGTCCGGGCACAGCCACCAGATGACGCTGACCGTGGTCGCCGGTGGTGCTGTCATCACGGGTCGGCTGGCTCCCGAAGCTGTCTGGAGGCAGCGGGTGTCCGAGGTCCTGGCGGACTCGGCCCGCCTCAATGAATTCTCCGCCGCCTTCACCGCTACGACGTGTGAGGACAAGGCGCCCACGCATCTGCATTTCCATGTGGCTCGGATTCTGCAGGGCACGGCGGGGGTCCCGGAGACAGGCGGGATGTACCGCGTGGCGATCGATGACGTCAGCGCTTGGACCGTGGGCGACTTCAGCTACTCCGACCAGTGAGATACAACGCTGCGCGTTGACGGACCGCGCGGCAATGCGGTGAGGGTGCCGCCCGCCCCGAGCGGGCGGCACCCCCACGGGATGTTTGGTGGGGGGGGGC
>NZ_JBICXQ010000079.1:0-4019 GCF_043200375.1 Streptomyces sp. NPDC048434
GTCACGAACTCCGCCAACCGACCCGCCTGCGCAGCCACCGCCGCACCGGACCGCGCCGACAACACCCACGCCACCGGACCCGCAGACTCCAGCCCATCCAGGACAGGGGCGTCCAGGGCCGGAACATCCTGCGCGGGCTGTTCCAGGATGAGGTGGACGTTGGTGCCGCTGATCCCGAACGCCGACACACCAGCCCGCCGCGGACCGGAACCCGCCGGCCATTCCCGAGGTGCGGTCAGCAGTTCCACCGCCCCGGCCGACCAGTCCACATGCGACGACGGAGCATCCACGTGCAGCGTCTGGGGCAGCATGCCGTGCCGCATTGCCTGCACCATCTTGATCACACTGGCCACACCGGCAGCAGCCTGCGTGTGGCCGATGTTCGACTTCACCGACCCCAGCAGCAACGGCCGGCCCTCCGGCCGATCCTGACCATAGGTCGCCAGCAGCGCCTGCGCCTCGATCGGGTCACCCAATGCGGTACCGGTGCCATGCGCCTCCACCACATCAACATCGCCCGGCTGCAACCTTGCGCTCGCCAACGCAGCCCGGATCACCCGCTGCTGCGAAGGCCCGTTCGGCGCCGACAAGCCGTTGCTGGCCCCGTCCTGGTTGACCGCACTGCCCGCCACGACCGCCAACACCCGGTGGCCACGAGCGCGCGCATCCGACAGCCGCTCCAGCGCCACCATCCCGACGCCTTCGCCCCACCCGGTACCGTCAGCGGCATCCGCGAACGGCTTGCACCGGCCGTTAGCGGCCAGTCCTCGCTGCCGCGCGAACTCCGTGTATGTCCCTGAGGTGGCCATCACCGTGACGCCACCGGCCAGCGCGATCCCGCACTCCCCGGACCGCAGCGCCTGCGCCGCAAGGTGAATCGCCGTCAGCGACGAGGAACACGCCGTGTCGATCGAGACGGCGGGACCCTGCAGCCCAAGCGAGTACGCCACCCGACCCGACGCCACACTCGCCGTGGTCCCGGTCATCCCGAAGCCGCCGGCACCGTCCTGCTCACTGATCCGGTACCCCGAGGCGACGATCCCGGCGTAGACGCCGGTGTCGGTGCCACGCAGCGAACCCGGGGCGATCCCCGCGTCCTCCAGTGCCTCCCAACAGGTCTCCAGCAACAACCGCTGCTGGGGATCCATCCCCAACGCCTCACGCGGACTGATCCCGAAGAACTCCGCATCAAAAGCACCAGCACCATCCAGGAACCCACCCACCCGGGCAAAAGCCCCCGCATCATCACCGGAATCAGCATCCGGCAAGCCGGCCACGTCCCAGCCGCGATTCGCCGGGAAGCCCGACATCGCGTCGGTCCCTGCGGCGACCAGCTGCCAGAAACCGTCCGGGTCCTCGACCCCGCCCGGGAACCGGCAACCCATACCGACAATCGCCACCGGCTCGTCCGTGCCGACACGGACCACCGGCACAGCGGTCTCCCCGACGACCCCGTCGGCGCCACATGCCTCTGCCACCAGGTACCGGGCAACCTCCAGCGGTGTCGGCTGGTCGAAAACCAAGGTGGCGGGCAGGCTCAGGCCCGTCTCAGTCGCGAGCCGGTTGCGCAGCTCCAGCCCGGTCAGGGAGTCGATACCCATGTCCCGGAAGGCCCGCTGAGGATCGATGTCCCCAGCGCGTTCATGGCCCAGAACGACAGCGGCAGCGGCCCGGACGATGTCCACGACGTCATGCTCACGCTCAGCGGGACTGAGCGCGGCCAACCGGGCCGCCAGGCCACCCGTGTCCGCGGCCGTGGCCACGGCCGCGGTCGGGCGTGCGGAGACACCACCAGCAGCCAAGCCGCGCAGCAACGCGGGCACCGGCCGCCCTCCGCGAGACAGCCCCGTCAGGTCCAGCCGGGCCGGGACCGCCAACGGCGCACCCAACGCGGCAGCGGCCTCGAACAGCGCCAGGCCCTGCTCGGTCGCCAGCGGCTGAACACCGCCACGGCGCAGACGCGACAGGCCCGCACCCTCCAGATGCCCCGTCATCTCCGACGCCTGGGCCCACAGCCCCCAGGCCAGCGACTGACCAGCCAGGTGCCGGTCGCGGCGGTAGGCGGCCAGCGCGTCCAGGAACGCGTTGGCAGCGGCGTAACTCCCCTGGCCCGCGCTGCCCATGACAGCCGCAGCCGAGGAGTACAACACGAACCCGGCCAGACCCGCGCCCTCGGTCAACTCGTGCAGGTTCCACGCCGCGTCGGCCTTCGCCGACAGGACGGTCGCCATGCGCTGCGGTGTCAGCGACTCCACGGTAGCGTCGTCGATCACACCGGCGGCGTGCACCACCGCGGTCAACGGCCGCTCAGCCGTGCTCCGCGCCAGGACCGAGGCGAGGGCGTCGCGGTCGGCGGCGTCGCCGGCCTGCACCCGCACCTCCGCACCCGACTGCGCCAACTCCGCAACCAGACGGGCAACCCCCGGCGCGGCCGGGCCGCGCCGCGACATCAGCAGCAGGTGCCGCATGCCACGGGCATCCACCAGGTGCCGGGCCAACTCCCCACCCAGCGTCCCCGTTCCGCCGGTGACCAGGACGGTGCCCTGCGGGTCCCACTCGGCGGGGACGTTCAGTACGACCTTGCCGAGGTGCCGGGCGGCCTGCAGATACCGCAGCGCCGTCACAGCCTGGGAGAGCTCGAAGCACGTCACCGGCGGCGGAACCAGCGTGCCCGCCTCGAACATCGCCCCCAGCTCAGCGAACATCTCCGCGATCCGCGGAACGCCCGCGTCCATCAGGTCGAACGCCTGGTAGACGACCCCGGGGTAGGCCTGGGCGACCTGCTCGGGGTTCCGGATGTCGGTCTTGCCCATCTCAACGAACTGACCGCCGCGCGGCAGCAGCCGCAGCGACGCGTCCGTGAACTCCCCGGCCAGCGCGTTGACGACCACGTCCACGCCCTCGCCACCGGTCACGGCCAGGAACCGCTCGCAGAAAGCCAGATCACGAGTGGAGGCGATATGCGTCTCGTCCACACCCATCGCCCGCAAGGCCGGCTGCTTGGCCGGGCTGGCGGTGGCGAAGACCTCCAAGCCCCATTCCATTGCCAACTGCACCGCAGCCGTACCCACACCACCAGTACCGGCATGAATGAGGACTCGCTGCCCGGGACGGACCTGAGCCAGATCCCGCAACGCGTAGAACGCCGTTAGGAACCCTGCCGACACTGCCGCGGCCTGCTGGAACGACCAACCCTGCGGGATCGGGGCAAGCAGGCGGCTGTCCACGATCCCGACCGGCCCCCAGCCCGGCACCAGACCCATCACCGGCTGACCCACCGTCAGATCGGTCACTCCGGGACCGGTCTCCAGGACGACCCCAGCGCCCTCTGCGCCAAGGACCCGGCCATCCATGACCATTCCCAGACCGGCGACCACGTCATGGAAGTTCACGCCCGCCGCACGCAGACCGACCCGGACCTGCCCCTCCGACAACTCGGCGCCCGTCTCAGGAGCATCGACAACAGCCGCACTGCTCAGGTCACCCGGCTGGGCCACCTCAACCCGCCACCCCGAACCACCCGGCAGCACCAACTCACCGGACACACCGGCCCGGACCAGCCGCCGACCGAACGCCACCACATCCCCGCCGCTATTGCTGGTGGAGTCAGTGCCAGGGCGCACACGGATCTCAGACTCGTCGGCATCCAGTGCCACGGCCAGGACGGTGTCCACGTCGGCGTCGTGGGTGGGGTCCAGGCCGGCCGCCGGGTCGACATCGACCAGCAGCAGACGACCAGGATGCTCAGACTGCGCCGAGCGGACCAAGCCTGCCACCGCCGCGCCGGCCAGATCCTGCCCAGCAGCCACACCCTGGGTCCAGATCACCAACCGCGCACCGTCGGTCTCGGGATCGGCCAGCCACTGCTGCACCCAACCCAACGCCGTCGCGGCAGCCAGCTGAGCCGCCTGCGGCGCCGAAGTACCGGACGGGGCAGCCGGAACCGCAGCAACAACCACCGGGGCCACCTCGGACCCGACCGACTCACCGTGCCGCGCCCACTGCACGACGGCATCAGA
>NZ_JBICXQ010000080.1:0-3762 GCF_043200375.1 Streptomyces sp. NPDC048434
AAGCCGTTGCTGGCCCCGTCCTGGTTGACCGCACTGCCCGCCACGACCGCCAACACCCGGTGGCCACGAGCGCGCGCATCCGACAGCCGCTCCAGAACCAGCATCCCGACGCCTTCGCCCCACCCGGTACCGTCAGCGGCATCCGCGAACGGCTTGCACCGGCCATCGCCAGCCAACCCCCGCTGCCGCGCGAACTCCGTGAACGTCCCAGGGGTGGGCATGACGGTCACGCCACCGGCCAGCGCGATCCCGCACTCCCCGGACCGCAGTGCCTGCGCGGCAAGATGAATCGCCGTCAGCGAGGACGAGCAGGCCGTGTCGATCGAGACCGCGGGACCCTGCAGCCCCAGCGAGTACGCCACGCGTCCCGACGCCACACTCGCCGTGGTCCCGGTCATCCCGAAGCCGCCGGCACCGTCCTGTTCCCCGACCCGGTACCCCAACGCGATAATGCCGGCGTAGACGCCGGTGTCGGTGCCCCGCAGCGACCCCGGGGCAATCCCCCCGTCCTCCAGTGCCTCCCAACAGGTCTCCAGCAACATCCGCTGCTGGGGATCCATCCCCAACGCCTCACGCGGGCTGATCCCGAAGAACTCCGCATCGAAATCACCAGCACCATCCAGGAACCCACCAAGCGGGGTGTAGGCAGCGCCCTCATCACCAGACTCGGACAGGCCCGGCGTCTCCCAGCCACGGTTCACCGGGAAGCCCGACATCGCGTCGGTCCCTGCGGCGACCAACTGCCAGAAACCCTCCGGGTCCTCGACCCCGCCCGGGAACCGGCAACCCATACCGACAATCGCCACCGGCTCGTCCGTGCCGACACGGACCACCGGCACAGCGGTCTCCCCGACGACCCCGTCGGCGCCGCATGCCTCTGCGACCAGGTACCGGGCAACCTCCAGCGGTGTCGGCTGGTCGAAGACCAGGGTGGCGGGAAGGCTCAGGCCCGTCTCGGCCGAGAGCCGGTTGCGCAGCTCCAGCCCGGTCAGGGAGTCGATACCCATGTCCCGGAAGGCCCGCTGGGGATCGACGTCCCCGGGGTGTGCATGACCCAGGACAACGGCGGCAGCAGCTCGGACGATCTGCAGAACCTCCTGCTCGCGCTCGGCGGAACCGAGCGCGGCCAACCGGGCCGCCAGGCCACCGGCAACCACGGCAACGGCCGCGGTCGGGCGGGCGAGAGCGCCAACGGCCAGACCCCGCAGCAGCGCGGGCACCGGCCGTCCTCCGCGAGACAGCCCCGTCAGGTCCAGCCGGGCCGGGACCGCCAACGGCGCACCCAACGCAGTAGCAGCGTCGAACAGCGCCAGGCCCTGCTCCGTCGTCAGCGGCTGAACACCACCGCGCCGCAGACGCGACAGACCCGCACCCTCCAGATGCCCGGTTATCTCCGAGGCCTGGGCCCACAGGCCCCAGGCCAGCGACTGACCAGCCAGGTGCCGGTCCCGGCGGTAGGCAGCCAGCACGTCCAGGAACGCGTTGGCGGCGGCGTAACTCCCCTGCCCCGCGCTGCCCATGACAGCCGCAGCCGAGGAGTAGAGCACGAAGCCGGCCAGGCCGATGCCTTCGGTCAGCTCGTGCAGGTTCCACGCCGCGTCGACCTTCGCCGACAGTACTGTCGCCATCCGCTCAGGCGTCAGCGACTCCACCGTCGCGTCGTCGATCACACCAGCGGCATGCACCACCGCGGTCAACGGCCGCTCGACCGCGATCTTCGCCAGGACCGAGGCGAGGGCGCTGCGGTCGGCGGCATCGCCGGCCTGCACCCGCACCTCCGCACCCGACTGCGCCAACTCCGCAACCAGACGGGCAACCCCCGGCGCGGCCGGGCCACGCCGCGACAGCAACACCAGGTGCCGCATGCCACGGGCATCCATCAGATGCCGGGCCAACTCCCCACCCAGCGTCCCCGTTCCGCCGGTGACCAGGACGGTGCCCTGCCGGTCCCACTCGGCCGGGACGTTCACCACCACCTTGCCCAGCTGCCGGGCGGCCTGCAGATACCGCAGCGCCGCCACAGCCTGCGACAGCTCGAAACACGTCACCGGCGGCGGGGTCAGGGTGCCCGCCTCGAACATCGCCCCGAGTTCGGCCAGCATCTCCGCGACTCGCGGCTCGCCCGCGTCCATCAGGTCGAACGCCTGGTAGACCACTCCCGGGTAGGACTGAGCAACCTGCTCAGGGTTCCGGATGTCGGTCTTGCCCATCTCGACGAACCGGCCGCCGCGCGGCAGCAGCCGCAGCGACGCGTCCGTGAACTCCCCGGCCAGCGCGTTGACGACCACGTCCACGCCCTCGCCACCGGTCACGTCCAGGAACCGCTCGCAGAAAGCCAGGTCCCGGGTCGAGGCGATGTGGGTGTCAGCCACGCCCATGGCTCGCAACGCGGGCTGCTTGGCCGGGCTGGCAGTCGCGAAGACCTCCAGTCCCCATGCCTGGGCGAGCTGCACCGCAGCCGTACCCACACCACCGGTCCCGGCATGAATGAGGACTCGCTGGCCGGGACGGACCTGGGCCAGATCCTGCAACGCGTAGAACGCCGTCAGGAACCCTACCGGCACCGCCGCAGCCTGCTGGAACGACCAGCCCTGCGGGATCGGGGCAAGCAGGCGGCTGTCCACGATCCCGACCGGCCCCCAGTTCGGTACCAGGCCCATCACCGGCTGACCCACCGTCAGACCGTCCACTCCAGGACCGGTCTCCAGCACGACCCCGGCGCCTTCCCCACCAAGACCTCTGTTGTCCGCGACCATCCCCAGCCCGGTCACCACGTCGCGGAAGTTCACACCCGCCGCACGCAGACCGACCCGGACCTGCCCCTCCGACAACTCAGCGCCCGCCTCGGGAGCGTCGACAACAGCCGCACTGCCCAGGTCACCCGGCTGAGCCACCTCAACCCGCCACCCCGAACCAACGGGCAATGCCAACTCACTGGCGCGGGCCAGCCGTCGACCGAAGGCCGCGACTCCCCCGCCGTCAGTAGCGGGACGGATGCGGACCTCAGGCTCATCGGCATCCAGTGCCACGGCCAGGACGGTGTCCACGTCGGCGTCGTGAGTGGGGTCCAGGCTGGCTGACGGGTCGACATCGACCAGCAGCAGACGACCCGGGTGCTCGGACTGCGTCGAGCGGATCAGGCCCGTCACCGCTGCGGCGGCCAGATCCTGCCCGGCGGCTACGCCCTGGGTCCAGATCACCAACCGCGAACCGTCGGTCTCGGGGTCGGCCAGCCACTGCTGCACCCAACCCAACACCGTCGCGGCAGCCAGCTGAGCCGCCTGCGGCGCCGACGTCCCCGACGGAGCGGCCGGCACGGCCGCAACCACCACCGGCGCCAGCTCGGACCCGACCGACTCACCATGCCGAACCCACTCCACTGCGGCAGTCGAAGCCTGCGCCGCCAGCGGGACCCAGTCCACGGTGAACAGCGACTGCCGCACCTGCCGACCAGAGCCGCTGAGCTGACCGGCCGACGCCTCACGCAGCGCCAACGACCGCGCCTCCAACACCGGTTCACCGACACCATCGAACGCCGTCACCGAGACGCCACTCGACCCACGGTCCAGCACCACTCGCAGGTGGCGGGCACCGCCGGCCAGCAGCCGCACCCCCGACCACGCAAACGGCAACCCAGTCCCACCACCGCCACTGCTGGTGCCGGCAGCCAGGAGACTGTGCAGGGCGGCGTCGAGCAGAGCGGGATGCAGACCGAACCCGGCCGCATCGGAGTCAATACCCTCGGGCAGTTCGGCCTCGGCG
>NZ_JBICXQ010000081.1:0-3722 GCF_043200375.1 Streptomyces sp. NPDC048434
TGCCATGCATAACCTGTTTCTGTGGTATCAGCCAGGCGATGTGGTCCGGCCAGCAAAGTTGCACCGCCGAACTCAGACCGACCTGACTACTCAGCTGTAATCGTTCGCTGCGTCGCCAAGCACCTCCAAGAGCTCGGCTGTCGCCGACCGTCGCCCGGTGAGGTCCATGAGCCCGCGCGGCAGCTGGAGCCGTGCCGACTCGGCCGGGGCCGGACCCGGCGCGTGTTCGGCCGCCTTCGACTTCCAGTCCCACGGATGCCCAACCACCGTTGCATTCCGGGGCGGGGAGAACTCCGCCAACGTGGTGTCGTTCATCGAGACTGCTCCGATCAGCGGTGTACCGGGACGGGGAACGGGAGGAAGGGTGCGGTGTGCGCGGCTGGATGAGACCGAGGTCGTGGTGTACCGCGTCGCTGACCCGGAACGTGCGCTCCATGTGCTGTTCGTGCCGGGTCCGGCCGTTGACGTGCAGTCCCACGACCAGGTCGGCGTCCGGGTCAGTGGAGGGCTGACCGTGCTCCACAAACCGCAGTGCCCGAAGGCGCCCAAGGAGACGTGCCGGTGGCACTCGGGCGTCTCACCGCGACGGCCAGGCCCAGGCGCTCCTTCACCGTGCCCTGGAAAAGTGGTGGCGATACTGCCCCGGCGTGACGCCCAGGGTGCGTCTGAAGCGGCGGTGCAGAGTCTCGGCGAAGCCGAACCCGCAGACTCGGGCGATCGCGTCGATGGTGGTGTCCGTCGTCTCCAGTAGGGCCCGGGCAGCCTCGATGCGGACGGTTTCCACGTAGGCGGCCGGGGTGAGTCCGGTCTCGGCGCGGAAGACCCGGGTGAAGTTGCGCTCGCTCATACCGGCCCGTTCGGCGAGCACCCGGACGGTCAGGTCGTCAGCGAGGTGGTCGGTGACCCATGCCTGAACGTCCCGCAGCGGCTTACGCGTGGGCCGCTGCGCGGCGAGCTGGGTGCTGAACTGTGCTTGGCCGCCCGGGCGTTGGACGAACATCACCAGCATCCGCGCGACGGCCCGGGAGACCTCGGGCCCGTGGTCCTCCTCGACCATGGCGAGCGCCAGGTCCATCCCCGCCGTGATTCCGGCGGAGGTCCACACCGCCCGGTCGTGTACGAAGATCTGGTCCGGGGTGACCGTGACGTCCGGGTGCTCTTGGGCCAGTCGCTCGCAGGCCGCCCAGTGCGTCACCGCGCGCCGTCCGTCGAGCAGCCCGGCCCGCGCGAGCAGGAACGCGCCCGTACACACGGAAGCGACCCGCCGGGCCCGGCCGGCCGCCGCCCTGAGCCAGCCGACAAGCTCTTCATCGTCCACCGCCTCCCGATCGCCCGGTCCACCGACGACCACCAGCGTGTCCAGCGGTCCCTCACACTGCTGGACGCCACTGCCGGCCGTAACGTCGATCCCGTGACAGGCCCGCACTGCTCCGGCCCGGCCCGCGACGATCTCAACGGCATAGGCCTCATCCTCGGGCACCCACCGTTCCGTCTGCGCGAACACCTCATACGGTCCCGCCAGGTCCAGCACCTGAAACCCCGGATAGACAAGGAAGACGACGCGCCGTTGTGTCACCTGATCAGCATGGCCCGCCGTGCCATTTGGCGGCAAGGACACAAACATGACGATCTCCGCCATGGGCTTGGTGCCAGGTTCCGCTTTCGGTGAGTACAACTGCAGGCGGCAGGGCGGGTGCGGCACTTGGGGGCGAGCGCTGGGACGTGATGAGAGCGAGCAGGCGGTGGTCCACCGTCTGGCATCGGCCAGGAAGGTGCCGAAGGGTGCTGTCACGTTGACCGGTGAGTGAGATGATCTTCGGGTTGGTCCTGGCGGGAGGGGCTTGTCATGGAGAGCGCGTCGCCGTCGTACACGGACCACCGCCACCCGGTGGAGAACATCGCGCACTGCGTGTGGCTGTACTTCCGGTTCCCGCTCAGTTTCCGCCAGGTCGAGGAGCTGATGCTCCAGCGCGGCGAGACCGTCTTCTACGGGACCGTGCGCCGCTGGTGCTTGAAGTTCGGCCAGGGGCGAGAGGCCCAGGGCGCCGAGAGAGCCGAGAGGGCCGAGCAGTTCGGTGGCGGGAAACACCTCTCCGAGAATCAGACTGGCCAACACCGCGGAGTTGAGTCGGTGTTCGTCCTCGGGGTGCTTCGTCCACGCCGTCACGAGGTACGACAGACGTAACCAGCACAGCGACTGACGCTGTTTCACCAGGCGGCCGTGCACCGCCACGGGAGAACGAGCCGGCGGCACGGCGGTGCCATCTGCCGTACCGACGTCTGTCATCCGGATTGAGTTGAGCACCCTGCCTCCTGTCCGCGACCCCGCCACTTCTGTGGGGTCAGAGGCGGTCGGAGGCTTTTCACCCTCATCTGACGCTCGTGACCAGCACAATCGTGGAGTACCACAACACGGACCACGAGATCGGCCGGCCGGAACCACGACAGTGGGAACGTGAGGGCGGAAGCGACATGCCGGTTCCGTCGCACAGGTGCGCGACCATGGTGGTTCCTCTCACGGTGTAGGTCGGTCGGGACATCCCTGCCTCCTTGTGTGGACGTGCGCGTCCTCACTCACGAGGACGGAGTGCGCCGGACATCGGATGTCTTGCGTGGCCTCTCCTCGGCCGGCTCTCCCCAAAGGAGCTCCACCTCGACCGGCGGATAGCGCTCGCCGTGATGCTTCAGCTCCGCAGCCACCGAGGCGGGCATGACACGGTGCGGGTCTTCCCCCCTTCGGGAGGGCGTAGAACAGCCTCCCTCCCAGGGCCTGCACCTGCTGGACGTGTGGTCTTGCACGTCGTGACGAGACACCGGCGCGTCACGCCGGGACCGGTGGCCGTAGGGGCGCCGCAGCAGGGCTGCCCGCCCCACCTGGGAACGGGCGACTCCCCTGCGGATGCGAATCCGGGGAATGACAGCGGTCCGATGCCGCCCCGCCCTCAGCCTGATGCCAAGGGGCGGCGAAGGCCGTCACGGCGCGGTCGCCCCACAGCGTCCTGCCTGAGTGGTCGGGTCGGCGTCGCCGCCGCGACCGTGCCGCGGGGAGGTGGGCCCGCGGCGCGCGGGCCTCGCGAAGGACGTCCCGAACGGGGTGAAAGCCCAGGTAGCGACGTGGTCTTGAGCACCTCATGATGCGGGGCGGGACCCTCCGCGGCAAGCACCCGCCGGCAACCTTGCCCGTTTGTCCCACCCGCCCGGTCCCTGCTCCCGCTCTTCGTGCCAGGTTTCCCTGTCCTTAAGTAATCGAGCCATCCAGAAAGCCGATGGCCGAAAGGCACGTGGCACGATCATCGCCTCGTCCCTCATGGGCGATTTCCGACGGGGAGGCGAAAAATGCCCCAGCAGATACTCACCGGCAACGTGTGTGTGGCGGTCCACTCACCCGACGCCGTGGTCCACCCGGGACTCGTCAGCTCCTTACCGCTCGACCACCGCATCCAGGAAGTCCCACCCGGGAGAACCCACGAGTCCGACGCCGCCGTCACGGCTTCGGCACCATCGACACCACCGCACTGGACCAGCTGCGCACCCTGTCCAACCGGCCCGACACGCCCTTCCTCGTCACCCAACGACACCAGCGGGCGGACGTCTCCGCGGTGATCGACCGCGGGGCCAACGGTTACGGCTGAGTAGTCAGGTCGGTCTGAGTTCGGCGGTGCAACTTTGCTGGCCGGACCACATCGCCTGGCTGATACCACAGAAACAGGTTATGCATGGCA
>NZ_JBICXQ010000082.1:0-3677 GCF_043200375.1 Streptomyces sp. NPDC048434
GACCGGCCCCTGCCGGTCGGACCCTCACTCGTTGTTCTGGTGGCGGCTCGCGCCCGCTCGTCGGTCAGACGGCGGCAGGGGCGCCGAGCATCGCGGAAGCCTGCTGGAACGGGGTGGGGAGACGTTTGGGCGCGGCGGCCTGGCGGAGGCCAGGGCAGGTGAAGCCGAGCTGAGTCATGGCCCGGAGAACTTCACCGGCGCTGAAATCGCGGCGGTCCTGGTGCGTGATGGCCTGCCCGACCTGCTTGACCGGGTAGGTGCGGCGGCCGATGATCACGGACTCGCCGATGACCTGTTCGGGCTTGATGCCCTTCATGGATTCCAAGACGCCGCTCTTGGTGAGGTCGAACGGGAAGCGGGCGATGACACAGCGCATGATGCCTCACAGGGAGAAGAAGGGGACGGTTCTACCGCGGTGAGGCGGTTCAGTGGGCAAGGGCGAGGAGGCCCCGAGCGCTGTCCTGGTCTTCGACGACCGGCATTGCAGCGAGCCGGCGGCCCAGGGCTGCGTGCTCGGCTTCGGCGGTCGTGGTCACGGGTGAGGTGAACGGCCCACTGCCGCCGAGGATGTCGCGCAGTTGGACCCGGTCCGTGTACGCGGGGCTGTCACGGACTGCGGTGAGCTGGCCCTGGGTGACCAGTTGGGTGCACAGGCTGTCGTTGTCGCAGACGAACAGGTGCCCGGTGCGGGCGCCGGCCATGACGCACAGAGCGACTTCGATGGTCATGTCGTCGCAGACCTGCAGTGCGCCTGAGTCCATTGCTTCCGCCGCAGTCCTGTGTGCGGGGGTGACGTTCGTCGAGCGGGGCCGCATCTGAACCAGCGTCAATAGGTGCCTCCTGCAGTGGTGGGTCAGTTTCCTGATCATGAGGTTTCTAGGCCGCCGCCGCGTCGAAGGAGGTCTGCCGCACGGTCCTGCGCAGGGCAGCCGAGGCGGGGCTGCGTCGGCCGCGTGAGGCCGCGCTGCGCTTACGCCGCTCGGTCACCGGCGCGGTGATCGTGACGGGGATACCGGAGGGCGCCTGGGCACCGGTGATCTGACTCAGCGCCTCTTCGCCGACGCGGATCTGGGTGGTCTGGGGCACGATCCCGGCGGCGGTCATGAGACGGCTCATGTCGCGGCGCTGGTTGGGGGTGACCAGGGTGACGACGCTGCCTGACTCGCCGGCCCGCGCGGTGCGGCCGCCGCGGTGGAGGTAATCCTTGTGGTCGGTCGGTGGGTCAATATTGACGACCAGGTCCAGGTTGTCCACGTGGATGCCGCGGGCGGCGACGTTCGTGGCGACGAGCACGGTGACGTGCCCGGTCTTGAACTGAGTCAGGGTCCGGGTTCGCTGCGACTGGGCCTTCCCGCCGTGCAGTGCGGCGGCCCGCACCCCGCTGGCCAGCAGGTGGTCGGTGAGCTTGTCCACAGCACGCTTGGTGTCCAGGAACATGATCACCCGGCCGTCGCGGGCCGCGATCTCGGTGGTCGTTCGGTTCTTGTCCGCGCTGTGCACGTGCAGCACGTGGTGCTCCATCGTGGTGACCGCGCCGGCGGACGGGTCGACGGAGTGGACGACCGGGTCAGTGAGGTAACGGCGGACCAGAAGGTCGACGTTGCGGTCGAGGGTGGCCGAGAACAGCATCCGCTGGCCCTCGGGGCGCACCTGGTCCAGGAGCGCGGTGACCTGGGGCATGAAGCCCATGTCGGCCATCTGGTCGGCCTCGTCCAGGACGGTGATCGAGACCTGGTTCAGCCGGCAGTCACCGCGGTCGATCAGGTCCTTGAGCCGGCCCGGCGTGGCCACGACGACTTCGGCGCCGCCCCGCAACGCGTTGGCCTGCCGGCCGATCGACATGCCGCCGACGACGGTGGCCAGGCGCAGCTTCACCGAGCGGGCGTAGGGGGTGAGCGCGTCGGTCACCTGCTGGGCCAGCTCACGCGTCGGGACGAGGATCAGGGCCAGCGGCTGGCGGGGCTCGGCGCGCCGGCCTGCGGTGCGGGCCAGCAGGGCCAGGCCGAAGGCGAGGGTCTTGCCAGATCCGGTGCGCCCGCGTCCCAGGACGTCGCGGCCCGCGAGAGTGTTGGGCAGGGTCGCACCCTGGATCGGGAACGGGACGCTCATGCCCTGCGCGGTCAGAAAGCGGGGCCGCCGGTTCGGCGGGTCCGGGAGGTGCGGTCGTTCGTACGTGTGGGATTCATTTGAGAACCTTCCTCGATACGGCACATATCAAGGAATTCTCGCAGCGGAAGAGCAGCGCGGGGAATCACAAGAAGGGGCCGAAATGGAATGCAAAAGAGAATTCGCCATGCAGTGAAACTGGTGCGGGACGCAGGCGATGAAATGGGTGACGTCATATCGGCGTGAGATCCCGGACGTCGATGGGTGCGGCCCGGGAAAGGCGTGCCCCCTGCTGAAGAGCTGGGGGCGGTTCTGTCCCACAGGAGGCATCACTGAGAGAAATGCCCGTAGCTGGGGCCCACACCCCGAGGGATGCGGGCCCCAGCTACGAAGTGCGCGTCAGCGTCAGGCGGGAACGATGTTCTCGGCCGTCGGGCCCTTCTGGCCCGGTGCGATGTCGAAGGTGACCTTCTGGCCTTCGAGCAACTCGCGGAAGCCCTGGGCGGCGATGTTCGAGAAGTGGGCGAACACGTCAGCACCTCCGCCGTCCTGCTCGATGAAGCCAAAGCCCTTGGCCGCGTTGAACCATTTCACAGTGCCAGACGCCATGTCATATCTCCTTGTGGGGCAGTACGCCGGCACCCGCAATCCACGGATACCGGGTCGCCGCGATGATGCCCCGCCCGGAGAACAACCGGAAATACAAAACGCTTCCCGCAGCTAAATGCTGGCGTAAGCGTTGAAGTTTTTGGGAACCACAACTGCAACTGGGACCGACAGTAGCACGCGGCAGTGGCCCGCGTACGGCCGATAGAGCCAATTCGTTCGCTGCGATAAACACGCTGTCCGCGCGACATATTTAACCCTCGTCTCGCGGCAATAGATATTGCCCCATCCGCAACACAGTGTTCCAGCAAGAGCGGTCGTCACATACGCCTCGGCGGGCACAACTACTGCAGCGGCACCCTCCTCCGCCCGACGGCGGCCCATGAGCCCGTCCCGCCGCATTCAGGTCCGCTCGCACATGCCCTGGATCCCGCCATCATCGCCTGATGGCCGGCGGCCATCGTTCGTGGCGTATCAGTCGGGAGGGCAGCCCGCCCGGGGCCCGGCCCGCAGCACGCTCCGCGCGCAGGCGGGGCCGGGCCGCTTCAGCCTGCGGTCGTCGGGTTCTCCGAGGCGGCGGCGCGGCGGTATTCGGCGTTGATGCGCTGGGCTTCTTCGAGCTGGTCTTCGAGGATGACGATGCGGCAGGCGGCCTCTATGGGGGTGCCCTGGTCGACGAGCTCCCGGGCGCGGGCGGCGATGCGCAGCTGGTAGCGGGAGTAACGGCGGTGGCCGCCCTCGGAACGCAGCGGGGTGATGAGGCGGGCTTCACCGACGGCGCGGAGAAAGCCCTGCGTGGTACCGAGCATCTCGGCGGCCCGGCCCATCGTGTAGGCGGGATAGTCGTCGTCGTCGAGACGGCCGAAGGAGTCGTCTGCTGTCATTTGCGCCTCTCTGTGGAACGCGTGGAGGGGCCCGGGTGGCGGATGGCACCCCGGCCCCCAACGAACAGCAACACCAAAAGC
>NZ_JBICXQ010000083.1:0-3437 GCF_043200375.1 Streptomyces sp. NPDC048434
CTGGTGGGGGGTGGGGGGGTGTTACGTGTGGTGTCGGGGGGGGGGGCCAACTCGGTGGGTCCCTGCGCGGGGGGGGGGGGGCCCCTGGGGGTGGCGGGCCCGCCCCCCCCACGCCGGATCATCGGTCTGCTGGGAGTCGAACCCGGTGCGGGCCAGATAGCGGTCGAGGAGAGCCGGGGCCAGCTTGTTGGCCAGTACGGTGGCGACGGTCGAGGCGCCGACGGCGTACTGCTTGCGCCGAGGGTGGTCGGCCGCGTGGGCGACGGCGCGGGCGGCGACCTCCGGCTGGTAGATCGGCGGTACAGGCTGTGGGTGACGGGGGAGCCGGGAGAGGACCCAGGAGAACTGCGGGGTGTTGACCGCCGGCATCTTCACCAGGGTGACGCAGACTGCGCTGCCCTGGTGAAGGAGTTCCGTGCGCAGGGCGGAGGTGAAGCCGTTGATGGCGTGCTTGGCGCCGCAGTAGGCCGACTGCAGCGGCACGGACCGTTCGCCGAGTGCCGAGCCGACCTGCACGATCGTGCCTCGGTTCCGGGGCAGCATGCGCCGCAGTGCGGTACGGGTGCCGTGGACGAACCCCAGGTAGGTGACCTCGGTGACGCGCCGGTACTCGTCCGGCTCGATCTCGGTGAACGGGGCGAAGACCGAGACGAAGCCGTTGTTGACCCAGACGTCGATGGGGCCGAAGGCCTCCTCCGCGGCCTGTGCCGCCGACTCGACCTGAGCGTGGTCGGCGACATCGGTGGGCACGGTCAGGGCGCGTCCGCCGAGCGCCTCGACCTCGGCCGCGGCCGCGGCCAGGCCCACTGTTCCGCGGGCGAGGAGTACGACGTTCGCGCCGCGTTCGGCGAAGAGGCGGGCGGTCGCACGACCGATTCCGGCGCTGGCGCCGGTGATGACAACTGTCTGGGACATAGCAATCGATCTCTTTCGGCTAGGGGGGGGCGGTTTACGCAGTCCTGGCCGGATTTCAGAGGGGTGACGCCGGGCGGGCCAGGCGCGCGGCGGCTTCGAGCATCAGGGCGTGGACGAACGCCTGGGGCAGGTTGCCGAGCAGCCGGCGCTGGGTGACGTCGTACTCCTCCGCGTACAGGCCCGGCGCGCCGCAAGCGCCGCGGTTGCGCTCGAACCAGCGGTAGGCATCGATCTCGTGGCCCTGCTGATGCTCGGCGATTGCCATGACGAAACCGCAGAGCACGAATGCGCCTTCCGCCTCGCTGAGAGGTCGTTCGTCGTGCCGGAAGCGGTAGGCGTAGAAGGTGTCCGTCAGGTCCGCGGTGTAGGTGCGGAGTGTGGCTCGGGTGCGGGGGTCATCGGGCGGCAGCAGGCCCCGCAGGGGAGGCAGCAGCAGCGCGGCGTCGAGCGAGGGGTCGTCGGGCGAGCGCTGCCAGTGGCCGTCCGGGTGCAGGGCGCGCTTTTCGGTGTCGGCGAGGAGGGCGTCCGCCAGGCCGGACCAGTCACGGGCGGCCGGGCCGCGGGGGGCTGCGCCGGCCAAGCGGCGCAGCCCGGCGGCGCAGATCAAGCGGCTGTGTGTCCAGTTCCGGTTGCCCAGTTCCCAGATTCCGGCGTCCGCCTCCCGCCACCGTCGCCGGACGGTGTCCGCGGCGATGCGGGCGGCCGCCCAGCCGTCGTCGTTCAAACGGCCGTGCTCGGCCGCGGCGGCGAGGAGCAGCAGTGCCTCACCGAAGCAGTCGAGTTGGAACTGCCGGTTGACGTGGTTGCCGATCCGGTCGTAGCCGCCGGGGTAGCCGGGCAGGTCGAGCTGGTGCTGGTCGGGGACGGGATGCCCGGACACGGTGTACGCGGGGCTGAGGCCCGGACCGTCGGCGTGCAGCCGGGCCGTGGTGAAGCGGACCGCGTCGTCCAGCAGCGGGCCGGGGGCAGCCGCGGCAACGGCCTGGCCCGCATAGGCCTGGTCGCGGATCCAGACGTACCGGTAGTCGTAGTTGCGGCCTTCCTCGGCGCGCTCGGGCAGGCTAGTGGTGGCCGCGGCGACCATCCCGCCGTCGGCGCTCGTCATGCCACGCAGGATCGCGTACGACTGCCGGGCGTCGCGGACCGCGACGGTGTCGGTGAGTGCGGGGACCGCCGAGGCCCAAGCGCGCTCGGTGGCCGCCCAGGCGCGCCCCGGATCAACGGCCGGCCTACGCAGCGGCTCAGCGCTCAGCTCCAGCACCAGATCGCGCTGCTGCCCCTCCGCCAGGTTGAGCTCCAGCGTGAACCGGTCGCCGTCCCCGCCGGCCGGCCGGGCGTCCCCGGCACCCGACCACCGCAACGCCAGCCCGCCCAGCCGTGCCTGCCACTCTCCGGCAGGGTCGCGCCGCACCTCGCGCATCGGCTCCCGCCCGTAGGCCGCCACCGGGTGCAGCACCACCTGCAACCGGGCCGGGCCTTCGTGGGCCACGATGCGTCGCAGCAGCACCAGGCGCCCGGTCTGCCCGGGGAAGGCAAGCGCATCGCGGCACTCGACGATGCCGCTGCGCGTCACCCACCGGCTGCGCCAGATCAACGAACCGTCCTCATACGCGCCGCCGGGCACGAACGGCTCCGCCGGAGTGACGGCATACAGGCCGCCGCCCCCGATGAGCGCGGCGAACACCGCCTCGTCGTGCCAGCGCGGCGCGCACAGCCAGCAGATCTCGCCTCGCGGCCCGACCAGGGCCCCGCGCTCGCCGTCAGCGAGCAGCGCGTAACTGCCCAGGTCCTGTGGCGGATAGCGGAGGTCTTCGCCGGGCTGGTGGTCGGTGCTCATCGTCGCCGTGTCCTCAGATGATGCGGTAGGGATCGGCACGGTCGGCGAGCAGCGTGAGCCCATGGCCGGGTGACCGGTCATCGCCCGGCCGGACGGTGCCGCCCGCCGGGTCCAGCACACCGCTGAAGAACAGGTTCTCGATACGCACGTGGTCGTGGAACCACTCCAGGTGCCGCAGGTTGGGTACAGACGCTGCCGCATGGGCGTGGACATGCGGGGCGCAATGGCCGGAGATCTGCAGACCGGCCGCTTCGGCCAGGGCTGCCGCTCGCAGCCAGACGGTCAGACCGCCGCATCGGGTGGCGTCGGCCTGTAGGCAGTCCACGGCACCGGCCTGGAGGAGGTGCCAGAAGTACGGCAGCGTGTAGCCGTACTCCCCGGCTGTCACCTCGGCCGTGACGCCGGCCCGGACCTCCGCCAGACCGGCCCGGTCGTCGGAGGAGACCGGCTCCTCGAACCAGGTGACGCCGTGCGCGTCGAGGTACGGGCCGAGCCGGATGGCCTGTTTGCGGGTGAACGCGCCGTTGGCGTCGGCATAGAGCTCCGTGGCGTCGCCGATGCTCTGGCGGGCGAGTGCGATGCGTCGCCGGTCGCGCTGCTGCGCGGCACCCCATGAGTCACCGATCTTGATCTTGACGCGCGGAATGCCCTGCTCCGCGACCCAGATGCGCAGCTGTCGGTCCTG
>NZ_JBICXQ010000084.1:0-2890 GCF_043200375.1 Streptomyces sp. NPDC048434
GGGCTGGAGCCGTCGTGCACCGCGGTCTTCCGCGCCGATGCGCCGGAGCTGTTCCCGGGGGATCTGGACGTTCAGCGGCTGGCCGGGCAGGTCCGCACGCTGGCCGAACAACTCGTCAACCACGCCCCCGACGACTGGCGTCCGCCACGGCCTGCCCGCACGGCGATCGTCCAGACCCACTGCCACCAGCACGCGGTGCTGAAGGACGACGCCGACCGGGAGCTGATGCGCCGGGCCGGCCTGGATGCCGAGGTGCTGGACGCCGGCTGTTGCGGCCTGGCGGGCAACTTCGGTTTCGAACGCGGCCATTACAACCTGTCGATGGAAATCGGGGAACTGGGCGTACTGCCCGCCGTTCGCGAGGCTTCGCCCGGTGCCCTGGTGTTGGCCGACGGCTTCAGCTGCCGTACCCAGATCTCGCAGGCCCGTACCGGCCGGGCCGCGCTGCACCTGGCCGAGGCGCTGGCACTCGCCCTCGACGGCCCCGCCCCTGCCCACCACCCAGAACGGCTCGCCGATCGTCCGGGGCCCGATGCCCGCGACGCCCGCCTGGTCACCGCGGCCTCTCTCGCCGCCGTGGCAGTGGCGGCGGGCGCGGCGGGCGCGGTGTTTCTGCGACGACGCACCTGACCCAGCAGAGAAGGAGCTTCAGTGTCGAACAAGGTCTCCGACCACATCCTCGAGCGTCTGCGCGAATGGGACGTCGAGCATGTCTTCGCCTATGCCGGTGACGGCATCAACGGGCTGCTCGCCGCCTGGGAACGTGCGGACAACAAGCCGAAATTCATCCAGGCCCGGCACGAGGAGATGGCCGCCTTCCAAGCCGTCGGGTATGCCAAGTTCTCCGGCAAGGTCGGCGTCTGCGCGGCCACGTCCGGGCCCGGCGCCATCCATCTGCTCAACGGCCTCTACGACGCCAAGCTCGATCATGTACCGGTCGTGGCGATCGTGGGGCAGACCAACCGCAGTGCGATGGGCGGCTCCTACCAGCAGGAAGTCGATCTGCTGAGCTTGTACAAGGACGTCGCCTCCGACTTTTGCGAGATGGTGACCGTCCCCGAGCAACTGCCGAACGCCATCGACCGGGCGATGCGTACCGCCTATGGCCGGCGGACGGTGACCGCGGTGATCATTCCGGCGGACGTTCAGGAACTGGACTACTCGCCGCCGACGCACGCCTTCAAGATGGTCCCCTCCAGCCTCGGTATCGCCTCTTACGCGCCGGTGCCGAGCGAGGACGACCTGGCCCGCGCGGCCGAGGTGCTCAACGCTGGGGAGAAGGTCGCCCTCCTGATCGGTCAGGGCGCCCGCGGGGCGCGCGCCGAGGTGGAGCAGGTCGCCGATGTGCTCAGCGCGGGTGTGGCCAAGGCGCTGCTGGGCAAGGACGTGCTCCCCGACGATCTGCCGTACGTCACGGGCGCCATCGGCCTGCTGGGGACCCGTCCTTCGTACGAGCTGATGCAGGGTTGCGACACCCTGCTCGTCATCGGCTCCAGCTTCCCCTACACCCAGTTCATGCCCGAGCTGGACCAGGCACGGGCGGTGCAGATCGACATCGACCCGCACATGGTCGGTATGCGCTACCCCTTCGAGGTCAATCTCGTCGGAGACGCCCGGGCAACCGTGCAACGACTACTGCCGCAGCTCAAGCGCAAAAAGCACGGTGAGTGGCGAAAGAAGATCGCGAAGGACACGGCACGCTGGTGGGAGGTGATGGAGCGACGGGCCGCTGTGGAGGCCGATCCGATCAACCCGGAGTATGTCGTACACGCGCTGGATCCGCTGCTGCCGGACGATGTCATCCTGGCCGCGGACTCCGGCTCGGCCGCCAACTGGTACGCACGTCACCTGCGGATGCGCGGCACGATGCGCGGCTCACTGTCCGGGACGCTCGCCACCATGGGCCCGGGCGTGCCATATGTCATCGGTGCGAAGTTCGCCCATCCCGGCCGGCCGGCGCTGGCCATCGTCGGGGACGGCGCGATGCAGATGAACGGCATGGCGGAGCTCATCACCGCGGCCAAGTACTGGAAGGAGTGGCACGACCCGCGCCTAATCGTCGCCGTCCTGAACAATCAGGACCTCAATCAGGTCACCTGGGAAATGCGCGCGATGTCCGGCGCCCCGCAGTTCCTCGCCTCGCAGGCACTCCCGGACGTGCCCTACGCCGACTTCGCACGGTCCATCGGGCTCGGTGGCGTCCGGGTGGAGAAGCCCGACGAAGTGGAAGCCGCCTGGCGCCAGGCGCTCACTGCCGACCGGCCGTTCGTCATCGACTTCCGCACCGACCCCGCCGTGCCGCCGATTCCGCCGCACGCCAGCCTCGACCAGATCGAGGCCGCGACCACCGCCGTTCTCAAGGGCGACAGCGACCGTGCCTCGATGGTCAAGCAGGGTTTGAAGGCCAAGGTCCAGGAGTTTCTCCCGGGCCGTAAGCACCACCAGGACTGACTGTGGGGCACCATGCCCGGGGCGCGGACCCCGTTGTCGACTCGGTCGCCACCTCGGTCTATCGGGTCCCCACCGATGCCCCCGAGGGCGACGGCACGCTGGCCTGGGACTCCACGACCATGATCGTGACCCAGGTCCGCTCCGGCGGGACGACGGGCCTGGGCTACACCTACGGGGCCGCAGCCACCGCCCAGGTCATCGATGAGCAGCTTGCCGGCATCGTGACCGACCGCTGCGCGCTGGATGTGCCCGGCGCCAACGAGGCGATGTCCCGGGCGGTGCGCAATGCCGGCCGGCCCGGCCTGGTCGCGGGCGCCATCTCGGCCGTCGACATCGCCCTGTGGGACCTCAAGGCACGGGTGCTCCAGGTGCCACTCGTCGGACTGCTGGGGGCGAGCGGCACCGAGGTGCCGGTGTACGGCAGCGGTGGCTTCACCAC
>NZ_JBICXQ010000085.1:0-2724 GCF_043200375.1 Streptomyces sp. NPDC048434
TGCACGCTTGCGCCGTCCGCCCACGTCGCCGTGGTACCGCGCACCGCCTCGGCTTCCGCCGGCCGGCCACTGTCCACGGGACCTCCTCAACGACTTGTCACCGGCGGACATTCCGCCCGGTGCCCGTGACGGGGCCGGTACGCCGGTCCCGTCGGAGCCTGCATTATGGCCGTCTCCCGCGACAACACGATCGGCGGGACGACCCCGGTCGACGTGGGTCGAAGGTGAGTGAGGAGTCCCAGTGGAACGCGGTGTACCTCTCGTCGGCAGGGACCACCAGGTCGGCGTGGTCGCCGACGGCCTGCGCCCGGCCGGTACGGCGCGGACCCTGCTCGTGACCGGCGCGGCCGGAGCGGGCAAGACCGCCGTGCTGACCGAGGCGCGGCACGCGGTGGTCCAGGAGGGGGCCAAGGTGCTGCGGCTGGCCTGGGAGACCGCCACCGGGCCGGCCGGGGCCGCGGCCCTTGCCGATGCCGTCTGGGGTGTGCTCGCCAAGGTCCACGACGGCCGGCTCCCGGCCCACCTCACCGCCGTGCGCCGGGCGCAGTTGCGCCTCGGCGACGGCGGCGAACTCACGCTGCTGTCCGCGCTGGGCGAGGCCCTCGCGGACGCGGCGGACCACGTCCCGTTCGCCCTCGTCCTCGACGGCGCCGAGCGCATGCCCCCACCGACCGCATCCGCGCTCCAGCTGATGCTGCGCGCGTTCCGGCCCGCGGGCCTGCCCGTGGTGATGGCCGGGCGCCCGGTGTCCTGGGGCCCGACAGGCGAACCCGACCTGGCGACGGCGGCCGACCGGGTGCTCGACCTGCCGCCGCTGAGGCCGGACGATGTCGCCGAGCTCGTCGGACAGCGCCTCGGCCGTCCCGCCGAACCCGCGCTCCTCGGGGCGGTGCGGCGTTCCCTCGGACCTCTGGCCGGCAACCCCGCGGCCGTGCTGTCGGTGCTCACCGCGCTGGACGAGGACGGCGGCCTCGTTGACCTCGACGGCCGTACCGGCCTGGCCGGAACGGAGGACGACCTGCGACTCACCGTGGACGCGGAACCGCTGCGCCGGGTCACCGCCGACGGCACGGACGCCGTCGTCCTGGCAAGCCTTCTGCACCGAGCCGAGCTGCGGCTGGAGGACCTGCACAGTCTGATCCCGGCCTGCGAGGAGCTCGCCATGGACCTCGGCGGGACGGTGGACCGGCTGGTCAGGGAGCGGGTGCTGACCATCGACGGGGACGGCCGGTCGGCCTTCGCCGTCCCCGCACTGGCGGCGGCGCTGCGGACGCTGTTGCCCCGCCGCGACGTCCGGTCGCTGCACGCCGCCGTCGTGCAGACGGTGGCCGAGCGGCTGGGTCCCGCCACCACGGGCGCCTGCCATCCACTGCTGGCCGACCACGTCGCGGCTGCGGGCTCCGCGCTGAACGACGGTGTGGCGGTGCCGCTGCTGCTGGCGGCGGCCGGCAGGGATGCCAGGTCCCACCACCCGCGGGCGGGGCGGGCCTACTTGTCCGCGCTGCGCCGCCTGCCGCCCAACTACCCCGCGACGCTGGGCGTGTTGCGCGAGGCCGCCGAACTGGGACTGGGGAGCGGCGACCACACCGCCGTCCTCGCGCTGGGCGAACCGATCCTCGCCGGCCTGCGGGACCCCGGCCCCGCCGACGGCGGCGGGCTGGAGTTCGCCACCATCGCCTGGGGGCTGTCCTCGCTGCACGAGCATCGGTCGCCGTACGACGACGCCGCCGTGCCCGGGGCGGTCTTCGAGCGGATGCCGCGGGCGGCGTTGCTGGCCGCGCTCGGCGGCCGGTACGGGATCGGCCCGCTCACACCGTGGCCGCCGTCCGCGGATCCTGCCCCGGACGGCGGCCCGCTCCGCGACGGTCACGGTCCGCTGCCGTCCTGGGCCGAACTGCGGACGCTGGCCGCCGCAGTGGGCGGACACGAGGAGCTGGCGAGGGCCGTTGGCGGCCGACTGCCGGAGGAGACCCGCGAGGCGGCGGTCGGGCGGCTGCGTGACGCCGCGGCCTACGGCGACCTGGCGGGCGCCCTCGAAGCCGTGCTGGGCGAGCGCTACGTACGCTCGGGCCACAGCACCGCCGGCCGCTACCACGCCATGGTCCGCGACTACCTGGCCGGGCGCTGGGACGACGCCCTGTCGACGGCCCGCGATATCGAGCGGCGCGGCGAGGCCCACGGTGGGCCGGACACCGGCCAGTTGGCACGGGCACTGGCGGCCGAGATCCACTGCTTCCGCGGTGACCTCGTACGCGCCCGCGAGTGGCTCGACCTCATTCCCGGCACGGTCGTGCACCCGTTGGCGGCCCGCGCCCGGCTGGGCGTGCGGTACTGGTCGGGACAGGAGGACGCGGCACTGGAGGAGGCGTGGCACGACGTGCGGCGGGCACGCGGCAGCGGCCTGCTCGCGGGGGTCGAGAGGGTGCTGCTGCGCATCCTGGAGTTCACCGAGGAGACCCGGCCGCGGCAGGCGCGGCAGGCCCTGGAGCAGTTGGCGGCACTGCACGCGGAGGCGGACACGGCCATGACCCGGGAGGCGCTGCTCGTCGCCCGCGGGGTGCTGCACCGTGACGCGGACGGCACACACGACGCCTACCGCTCCGCCGAGCGGCGGGGCGACCGGCACATGATGCTGTACTGCTGCCAGGTCCTCGCCGAGGTCGGCGACGATCCCCAGCCGTGGCTGGCCGAGGCGGCGCGGCACACCCACCTGCTGTCGCTCGG
>NZ_JBICXQ010000086.1:0-2582 GCF_043200375.1 Streptomyces sp. NPDC048434
CCCCACGGCAGCGGTCCCGCCGGAGACGACGACGCCCGGGCGGCGAACGAGACCGTGGTCACCGACTGGGACCCCGTCTCGAAGCAGCCGATTTTCAAGACCGCTGCTGCCCGTCTCTCGCTCGTCGAACGCGGCCTCGGGCGGAGTGCACCCGCCCCGTCCGTCGCAGCCTCCGCACCCGCCCATTCCGCTGCGCCCGACGCGACGACCGGTGGCCGGGGCCCGGAGACGGGGCGAGTCCCCGGCCGTCCGCGAAACGAGAACGAACCACGGGACGGTGACGCCGGGTGAACGGCATTACCGACTTTCTGGCCGCGCTCCTCGACGGGGAGGACAAGCTCGCGGTCCGACTGCTCGACCTGGCGCAGCGGCATGCTGCCGAGACCGAGGTGCATCATGTCGCGCGGTACCTCGCCCAATGGTCCTACGACAGCGGAGACCGCATCAGAGCGATCGGCCCGCATTACAGCCTGCCCGACGCCACACGCCCGAGCCACCGGAGCGAAGGGCCACGGCAGGATGCAGTCTCCGTACCGCAGGGGCGGGACAGCGGGCTGGTCCTCCTGAGGGAGCTGTGCGAGGTGCACCTCGCGGCCGTGGGAAACTCCCTGCACTGGGACATGCTCACCCAAGCCGCACAGGCAAACAGAGACGACCGGCTGCTGGAGCTGGCTTCGACCTGCCAGCCCTATACGCGGCGACAGATGCGCTGGACCCACACCGTGCTCAAAGAACTCAGCCCCCAACTACTGACCAGCGCCTGAAGCGCGTGGTGCTCCGGTCGAGGCGGCTGCAGTGTCGTCGTAGACCAGAAGTCCGTCGGAGCGCAGCCGCAGCCCTGGTGTCGGGCGGTGAGTGACGAGCCGCTTGTCGTGCATCAGGTGCTGGACGACCGTCTGCCTCGCCACGGTGGCGAAGTCGGCGATCAGACGCCTGTGGCAGCGCCACCAGACCGCTTCGCTGCACATCACCGCCGTCCGGGCACCGGCATCAGCTTCTTCGAGCAGTCGGTCAATGGCGGCTACGAACACGGGCTCTCGCATGTAGGCGGCATACCCCCTGAACGAGGCGTTGCGCCAGACAACGTCCGGGGAGCGGGCTGACGTTTTGCGGAAGCCGCCCAGGTCTGGTTCCCAGCGGTAGCTGATGCCGGCTTGCGGCAGCCAATGTGCCAGGCTGCTGCGGAACAGGTCGGGGTTGCGACGGCTGCCGGGTCCGATTCGTACGTCGACCACCGACCGCACGCCCGCCCCGCGCAGCAGCTCGATCAACTGCTGGCGTTCCGCGGTGCTGTGACCGAAGGTGATCAACACCGGTCTCACGCCTCCTGTCGCGGGTGTTGGCCGTGCTGCTCCTCCGTCCCGCCGCCCGTCCGGCCCACCGTCCTCCCAGACGATCAGGCTGTTGTCATGGAGGGAAACGCGCTTGTCGTCTGACTGCATTGCTGCCGGTGGCCCGCTGGTCGGCCGCGGCTTGTGCCATGCGGGTCAGGTTGCGGGGTGTGCGGGATCCTTCAGGGCCCAAGCTCCGCCGGAGCAGTCTTCCGGCAGGGGAGGGAAGGTGTGGTTCTTGACGTTGGTGCTGGCGTCCCATCGGTGGGACTGCCCGCAGTTGCACTCGTAGATGCCGCTCTGGGGGACGGTCTCGCCCGGATGGAAGGTCTGCGCTTTCTCGCTCATGGTTCCTGTCTAAGGCTGGTGCCCTGGCCTCGCGACCGGAGAGATGCGCAGGAGCAATGCCATGCAGGGCGGCAATCGAGGCCGCGCCGCTGCCGTGGCTTTGCGGATTGATCCGGTAGCGTTTTGTGTCCAGGCTGGTCGGTTTCGCGCGGTCGATGGAGGCCTCTCAGCGAGTGGCTGCCGGCCTGGGTGCAGGCCCCTGTATCTGGCAGCCGGGTTTGCACGAGCCGTCCCTGCTTCTTCCAGGGACAGGGGCGGCCTTCGAGTCTGGCGGCCTCCGTACCCGTTCCCGAGTGCCGTGGCAGGGGTGGGAACGGGGAGCGCGGGAGTGACAAGGGTGACGAGCCGGTGACTGTCCTTGGGCTGTGTGACCTGTGCGGTGTGGCCACCCCTGCAACAGCGCAGGTCTGCAGCCTGGTCCCTGATTCTACCTTTCTACACCCCTACGACCCGGATCTTGACGGCTTACGTCGCCTGGCGGCCTGCTCCCCGAACACCTCAGGGAGCTTCAGCATCAGTACCGCGAGCGCCCCTTCGCCAAGGAAGAGCTGTGGGCGGGCAAGATCGCACGGGCCTTGCGCAACCAGCCGGACCTTGACGAGGAGGAGCTCGCCGACGTGACGGGCCTGAACTTCATCCAGATCGAGCGCAGCCTGATCTGGGAGAGCGAATGCTTCCTGAGGGAACCCACATCGCCGGATGATCCGGAGGGGAAGGCAACAAGCCCCGGCCCCGCTTAGGGCAGGGAGAGGCCGAACTGAGCTCGCCCCGCGAGGAAGGCCGGTGTGGTATCGCCGGGCCTGCGCCCGGAGCCCTGAAGCAGGGGGCAGGATCAGGGCCGTCGATCGATGGAGACCGGGGCGTGGAGTAGAGAGCGCACGCGGAGCCCGGAGATTGCCAGTG
>NZ_JBICXQ010000087.1:0-2445 GCF_043200375.1 Streptomyces sp. NPDC048434
GAAAGTCCTCCATGGACGGATCCTGCGCCTGCAGCATGGTGCCCATCGCCCCATCGGCGACCACCACCCGCGAGGCCAACGCCTCACGCAGCGATTCGACGCGGGCGCTCACGAGAGTGCTCCCAGCCATGAGGTGAACAGCCGGGCTGCGCCGGGCCCATAGGCGGTGGTGAGGTCCGCGAGCAGGCCGGCGGGGCGTGCGTCGTACTCTTGCGGGCCCGTCGTGCGCAGCGCTGCGGTGGCCAGCGCGCAGCCCAGCTGCGCCGCGGCCGCCGGCTGGAGCCCCCGGCTCGTCGCGGCGAGGAAACCGGCGCGGAAGGCGTCGCCCGCACCGGTCGGGTCGGCCGTCGCCCCGGCCGGGACGGCCGGCACCCGGCACGGCTCCGCGCCGTCGCGATCGATCCGTACGCCGTCCGCACCGAGGGTGGTGACCCAGGTCCCGGCCCGCCGCAGCACGTCCTGGCGCTGCCATCCGGTGCGTTCCAGGAGGAGGGCCGCCTCGTACTCATTGGTGAACAGCCAGCGCGCCCCGTCCACGAGCTCTCTCACCTGTGCACCGTCCAGGCTGGCGAGCTGTTGCGAGGGGTCGGCGGCGAAGGGGATGCCCGCGGCGCGGCACTCAGCGGTGTGCCGCAGCATCGCCTCGGGGTCGTTCGGGGAGACGAGCACCAGGTCGAGACCGCCCGTGTGCTGCACGACCTGCGGGATGCCGAGGTCCCGTGCCTCCGTCATGGCGCCCGCGTAGAAGGCGGCGATCTGGTTCAGGTCCCGGTCGGTCAGGCTGAGGAAGCGCGCCGTCTGCCGGGTCGCGGAGACATGGACGACGTCGGTGTCGACCCCGTGGTCCTTGAGCCAGACCCGGTACTCCGCGAAGTCGTCGCCCACGGCACCGACCAGTACGGGGTTGAGCCCCAGGACACCGAGGCCGTACGCGATGTTGGCGGCGGCCCCGCCACGCCGGACGTCCAGGGCATCGACGAGGAAGGAGAGCGAGAGCTTGGCCAGCTGGTCCGGCAGGAGCTGGTCGGTGAACCTTCCGGGGAAGGCCATGAGGTGGTCGGTGGCGATGGAGCCGCTGACGGCGATGCGCATCTCAGACTCCTGCGGCCTTGCGCAGGGCGTCCACCCGGTCGGTGCGCTCCCAGGTGAACTCCGGCAGCTCCCGGCCGAAGTGGCCGTAGGCGGCCGTTTTTGCGTAGATCGGGCGGAGCAGATCGAGGTCGCGGATGAGGGACGCCGGCCGGAGGTCGAAGACCTCGGTAACGGCCTTCTCGATCCGCTCGGTGGCCACCACGGCGGTGCCGAAGGTCTCGATGAAGAGGCCCACGGGCTGCGCCTTGCCGATCGCGTAGGCCACCTGGACCTCACAGCGGCGGGCCAGTCCGGCCGCGACGACGTTCTTCGCCACCCAGCGCATCGCATAGGCCGCGGAGCGGTCGACCTTGGACGGGTCCTTGCCCGAGAAGGCGCCGCCACCGTGCCGGGCCATACCGCCGTACGTATCGATGATGATCTTGCGGCCGGTGAGACCTGCATCGCCCATGGGGCCTCCGACCTCGAAGCGGCCGGTCGGGTTGACCAGCAGCCGGTAGCCGTCGGTGTCGAGCTTGATGCCGTCGTCCGCCAGCTGCTGGAGGACGTGCTCGACGACGAACTCGCGGATGTCGGGGGCCAGTAGCGCGTCCAGGTCGATGTCGGAGGCGTGCTGGGACGAGACCACGACGGTGTCCAGACGGGTCGGCTGGCTGCCGAGGTACTCGATGGTGACCTGTGTCTTGCCGTCCGGGCGCAGATAGGGCACGGTGCCGTCCTTGCGGACCTCCGTCAGCCGCTGGGAGAGCCGGTGCGCCAGCTGTATCGGCAGCGGCATCAACTCGGGGGTGTCGTCGCAGGCATAGCCGAACATCAGGCCCTGGTCGCCGGCGCCCTGGCCGTCGAGCTCATCGGTCTCCGCGCCGGAGACGGCGTCCGCCGCCCGCTTCTCGTATGCGGTGTCGACGCCCTGCGCGATGTCGGGGGACTGGGCGCCGAGGGAGACGGAGACGCCGCAGGAGGCGCCGTCGAAGCCCTTGGCGGACGAGTCGTAGCCGATGTCGAGGATCTTCTCGCGGACGAGGGCGGCGATCGGGGCATAGGCGGTGGTGGTCACCTCACCGGCGAGATGCACCTGCCCGGTGGTGATGAGGGTCTCGACGGCGACCCGGGAAGCGGGGTCCGCCGTCAGCAGCGCGTCGAGGACGGTGTCACTGATCTGGTCGGCGATCTTGTCGGGGTGGCCCTCGGTCACGGACTCCGAGGTGAACAGGCGGCGGGACATGTGCACTCCTGGTGTCGGCGGTTCCGGGGGTGGTCAGTAGCGGTAGTGGTCGGGCTTGTACGGGCCCTCGACCTGGACGCCGATGTAGGCGGCCTGCTCGGGGCGCAGTTCGGTGAGCTTGACGCCCA
>NZ_JBICXQ010000088.1:0-2192 GCF_043200375.1 Streptomyces sp. NPDC048434
GTTCCTTGGTGCACTGCCAGTTGGGTGCTGGTAGCAGGGCTGGACCGCGAAGGGACGCTCGCGGCCAAGCCTGACCGTTTCGGGGAGGCCGCACGAGCTGCACTTGAAAAGCAGGTCGCCCTTATCGGCCCCGGACTCCTCTCTCGATGAGTGCATCCCACTGGTCGCGGGTCGGGCCGTCGTGCGTTGGCGAGAAGTCTGGGTGGGCGGCCAGCCAGTCGGTGACGGCTCGGTCCACTTCGTCGGTGCTGTAGGCGTCGTCGGCCGGTTGCAGGAGATGGCGTACCCGGGCTCGGGCTCGCATGACGACGGGATCGTCAAAGGCGCAAGCGGCCAGGGCAGCAGCCCGCCGATCCGAGGACGGTGAGCTCTCGGTGAGGCGTTGCTCGTTGCCGCGGTCGGCCGTCACCTGCGCGTCGAACCACGGGCGAAGGACCTGTGCCGTCCAGGTGTGGTAGCCGATGGGAGCCGCGGCGATCTGGTCGACATGGGTGGCGAGGTGCTGGGCGGCAAGCAGACCGAGGGCCACGCCATGGCCCAGGGTGGGGTTGGTGTGGACGAGGCTGTCCCCGGCGTTGACCAGGCCCCTGACGACAGGTCCGTCACCGTCGACGAGGGAAGTCCAGCGGTTGTCCAGGCCGGCCATCGCCAGGACGGCTGTCTGTGGTTCGGGGGCCAGGTCGAGCCAGGCGGCGGTGGCGGGGAAGCGGCGGGCGACGGCCTCGAACACGGCAGGGTCGGTGAGCGCGCCGCGGGTCGGATCACCCGTGGAGAGCACCAGGCTCACCGCGAAGGTGTCGTTGTCAGAAGGGAAGACGCCGGCGAGCGCGAACGGTGCGGCCGAGCCGGTCTTCACTCGTCCGGGGTCACGTGGGCCGTCGGCGCGCAGACGGTACCAGCGGCACAGGTAGGCGATCCCGGTGCGGTGGCTGTCGACCACGGGCGGGCGGCAGCCGGCCGCGGTCAGCCAGTCGGGGACCGGCGAGCGGCGACCCGACGCGTCGACGACAAGGTCCGCCTGGTGCATATCCGCGCCCACCTGCACGCCGGTGACCCGGGCAGTGCGACCCTCCTCGAAGGTGAGGGCGCTCACCCGGCAGCCTCGCCGCACCTCAACGGTGGGTTCCCGCCGCACGGCCGCGGTCAGGGCCGCCTCCAGCACGATGCGGCGGGTGCGCAGGGTCACCAAGTCCTCATCACCGGCCCGATGCGGCGGATGTTCACCGAACCAGTCGAAGTCGTGGTATTCGCGGGCTCCGCGTGCCAGCAGATCCAGGTAGACATCAGGGGTCTCGGTGCGCAACACGGTGCGGACGGGGGCGAGGAACGAATGGGGATGGTTGGCCTGCGGGACTCGGGGCCTGTCCCAGCCGAAGAAGTCCCGGTGCAGGTCCTCTCCGGCCTGCCGCGCGTTCTGCTCGAACAACGTGACCGTGTGGCCCCGCCGGCCAAGCATGAGCGCCGTCCCCAGCCCGCTGATACCCCCACCGATCACCGCAACCCGCGCCACCGATCGCCCCTTCGCGTCGTGTTGCGGAATGAGCCTACTGCTTGGCGATCTCCAGTTCGAAACCAGCTCCGTCCGTCGCAGTATGGGGGCACGGCCGCCGTCGATGCCAAGTCGAGATCCCAACTCTCCCGCAACAGAGCACGTGCGCTGCGTGACGTGCGCCGAATGCAGCGCGATGCCGGGCCCGTCACTCAGCCTCTGGCTCTCCCTGCCGGGGCGGAGCCTGTAGGTCTCGGCCCGTCGGTCATCCGCGCTTGTTCAACGCCCGGGTCAGCTCGCGGTTGGCGGACTGCGCAGCCTCCGGTTCAGCCTCCCGTTCTTCCGGGCGTGATGCCAGCTCGACGGCTTGCTGTTCCAGCTGGGTGATCGTCCGGCGATGCTCGTCGATGTCTGCCGGGGCGCCGAGCCCTGACTCCCGCCAAGCCTGCTCTCCAAGATCCTGTGACAGGCGCTTCTCCAGATGCTGGACGCGGGCGGTAAGGCGAGCCGCGCGGGCGCCTGCGTTGGCCAGGTCGGCTTGGAGGGAAGCCTGGGTGGCGGCCGGCCCAGGTTATGCGCGCTCCGCATGGCTGCTGCTCACCGGCGTCGACCTGGGAGGGTGTCGCTGTTGGCCTCGGCTGGCAGCAAGTCAGCCGCGTGGGTCTGGTCGTCGGTGAGGTTCACCTGAACCAGATGGGGCGGG
>NZ_JBICXQ010000089.1:0-2067 GCF_043200375.1 Streptomyces sp. NPDC048434
GCAGCTAGCATTAATCGAATAATAAGTGAAAAAAAGCAAACACTCCCAAATCAAAGGCCCTTCGGGGCCTTTTCTCTGGCTGTCTGTCGGAGATAAACTGGGGAGAGCAGCGCAGCGTAGCTGCGCTTTTTTACGTTTTACGCATAGCAAAAAGCCCTGAACGTCAGTTCAGGGCTTTCGGCTTTATTTGATGCCTGGCAGTGTCCTACTCTCGCATGGGGAGACCCCACACTACCATCGGCGCTACGGCGTTTCACTTCTGAGTTCGGCATGGGGTCAGGTGGGACCACCGCGCTATTGCCGCCAGGCAAATTCTGTTTCATTCCAACCGCCTCACTTCCATGAAGCCATCAGAACCAATCTCGGAACGTCGCTGAAAATCTCTCTAAAAACACCTTCGGTGTTGTAAGGTTAAGCCTCACGGATCATTAGTACTGGTTAGCTCAATGCATCGCTGCACTTACACACCCAGCCTATCAACGTCTTAGTCTTAAACGTTCCTTCAGGGACCTTAAAGGCCCAGGGAAGACTCATCTTGAGGCAAGTTTCGCGCTTAGATGCTTTCAGCGCTTATCTTTTCCGCACTTAGCTACCGGGCAATGCCATTGGCATGACAACCCGAACACCAGTGGTGCGTTCACTCCGGTCCTCTCGTACTAGGAGCAACCCCTCTCAATCTTCCAACGCCCACGGCAGATAGGGACCGAACTGTCTCACGACGTTCTAAACCCAGCTCGCGTACCACTTTAAATGGCGAACAGCCATACCCTTGGGACCTACTTCAGCCCCAGGATGTGATGAGCCGACATCGAGGTGCCAAACACCGCCGTCGATATGAACTCTTGGGCGGTATCAGCCTGTTATCCCCGGAGTACCTTTTATCCGTTGAGCGATGGCCCTTCCATACAGAACCACCGGATCACTAAGTCCTAGTTTCCTACCTGCTTGATCCGTCGATCTTGCAGTCAAGCACGCTTATGCCTTTGCACACAGTGCGCGATGTCCGACCGCGCTGAGCGTACCTTCGAGCTCCTCCGTTACTCTTTGGGAGGAGACCGCCCCAGTCAAACTACCCACCATACACGGTCCCCGACCCAGATAATGGGCCCAGGTTAGAACGTCAAGCACGACAGGGTGGTATTTCAAGGATGGCTCCACTGCAGCTAGCGCCACAGTTTCATAGCCTCCAACCTATCCTACACAGACGAACTCAATGTTCAGTGTCAAGCTATAGTAAAGGTTCACGGGGTCTTTCCGTCTTGCCGCGGGTACACTGCATCTTCACAGCGAGTTCAATTTCACTGAGTCTCGGGTGGAGACAGCCTGGCCATCATTACGCCATTCGTGCAGGTCGGAACTTACCCGACAAGGAATTTCGCTACCTTAGGACCGTTATAGTTACGGCCGCCGTTTACTGGGGCTTCGATCAAGAGCTTCGCCTTGCGGCTGACCCCATCAATTAACCTTCCAGCACCGGGCAGGCGTCACACCCTATACGTCCACTTTCGTGTTTGCAGAGTGCTGTGTTTTTGATAAACAGTCGCAGCGGCCTGGTTACTGCGACCCTCTTCAGCTATAGCTCGCACGAGCCACCAAAAAGGGTGCACCTTCTCCCGAAGTTACGGTGCCATGTTGCCTAGTTCCTTCACCCGAGTTCTCTCAAGCGCCTGAGAATTCTCATCCTACCCACCTGTGTCGGTTTACGGTACGGTCTGCGTAAGCTGAAGCTTAGGAGCTTTTCCTGGAAGCGTGGTATCAGTGACTTCGCCATAAAGGCTCGTCTCGGTGCTCGGTCTTAAAGGATCCCGGATTTGCCAAAGATCCAAACCTACCGCCTTTCCCCAGGACAACCAACGCCTGGTACACCTAACCTTCTCCGTCCCTCCATCGCACTTACGCGAGGTGCAGGAATATTAACCTGCTTCCCATCGACTACGACTTTCGTCCTCGCCTTAGGGGCCGACTCACCCTGCGCCGATTAACGTTGCGCAAGGAAACCTTGGGCTTTCGGCGTGCGGGTTTTTCACCCGCATTATCGTTACTCATGTCAGCATTCGCACTTCCGAT
>NZ_JBICXQ010000090.1:0-1576 GCF_043200375.1 Streptomyces sp. NPDC048434
CCGGAGATTGCCAGTGCCCCAGAAGGCCGGGTGCGCTCGGCCAGCAGTAACAGCGGCGGGGCCGGGTTAATGAGAGAAGGCGTTGGAGTGTGTGCTCGAAAGCCGACCGCCGGTCGGGAGGGGTGATCCGCGTCGTTGTCGCCGCTCCACGAGCGCGGCCGGTAGCGTCTCGCGTTCAGGCTGATCTGGCCTGGTGCACGGCTCGTGTCGGCCACCGGCGCTTTGCGCGAGGTCACCCGCCCACATCCAGGGGAAGCGGGGTGGCCTTCGCACACCGCATGCGCTGTGCATCGCACGGCGGATGCAAGACAGCCCCTGGGCCGTATCTGATCTGCGAGGAGCGCAGCCATGAGACGTTCACGCACTGGGACCGAGCCGGTAGAGGCCCGTAGCCCTCTGCGGTTGCGGCTCATTCTGGCTTCCGCCGCACTGGTGGTCTTCGCCGCGGCAACCGTGCGCCTCGCGATGGGAGCGCACTCTGCCGGACCGCACGATTCCCCCAGTCCCACCGTGCTGCTGGTGCTCGCGGTGGTGTGCGGCGTGCTCGCCATCGTCGGGATGCTGGATGTGGTGGTCCTTATCCGCCGCTTGCGGAGTGAGAGGACCACGGGCGCGTAGCGCCTGTGCCACCAGGCCCGGCATCATGGCGTGAGCGTCGTCGCCGACCGCGCGGATGTGCTGGCGCGGCTGACCGGGGCCTCTGTGGAGACGCGGGCATTGGCCGCGCAGCTCCTCGTTGGAGGGCTCCCTGCGCCGTTGGATGATCTGTCCTGCTGGAGCGGGGTTGATGCGGTGCCGAGCGGCAGCGCGGTTACCGTCGACCACCACGGTCGCCCGCGTCTTCGGTCCTGGTGGCGGGCCCCGGCAGCGGAGGCTTCGTTGGAGCGGGGAGCACTCGCGGTGGGAGGAGCGCTCGCCGCGGCGGTCGAGGACCGCGTGCGTGCCGAGAAGAGCCAGGAACGCGTTGTGGGCTGTGATCTGTCCGGGGGACTCGATTCCACATCCCTTGCCTTTTTCGCCGCCCCGTTAAGCGAACTGGGGACGTTGACTGTCCAGTTCGCCGACGCCGCCAACGACGACCCGAGCTGGGCCGCACGTGCTCGGAAGCTGCTGCCCGGCCTCGCAGGACCGGCGCTCTGCCTGGCAGGCGACCAGGTGCCCGCCCAGTACGCCTGCGCCGGGTCCCCTCCACGCCCGACCGACGCTCCCTCACCGCTGCTGCGCGGCAGGGCCGTTTTGGATGCCGGCGCAGCCGCCTACACCAAGCACAACATCAGCCTGCACCTGGCAGGGCATGGCGGCGATGAAGTGCTTCAGGCCACCCCCGGCTACCTGCACGGACTCGTGCGCCGCCATCCATTGCAGGCAATCCGGCACGTGCGCGGATACCGCTCGCGCAGACGTTGGCCGCTGGGCCTCACCCTGCGGGCTCTCACCGACAGCCGTCCGTACGGGAAATGGCTCGCTGACGAGGCGCGGCTGCTGAGGGCACCGGAGCAGGTGAGCTCGCCGTTCGGCTGGGGAGAGCCACTGCGGCTGGCGCCCTGGGCCACCCCCGAGGCCGAAGCGCTCGTTG
>NZ_JBICXQ010000091.1:0-1469 GCF_043200375.1 Streptomyces sp. NPDC048434
CAATACCGGTGATTTAGGTTGTTTTCCGGCTGGCAGGTCTGGTCTTGGTCGGGCCGACCAGCGTCGCGCGGGGAGTGTCCGGCCGAGCCGGGTTGCGGTGCTGGGTGCGTTTGAGTTTCCAGTTGGACATCTTGCGTTTGATGACGCGGGGGCTGGCGCGCAACCGCCGGGGTGGCAGGGGCCGTTCGCGGATCTCATGCAGGGCTGTGGTCAGGGCCCGGGCCAGTCGTGAGGGGGGAAAATGCCGCCTGGTCGGTGACGTGGCGGCGGACGATGCGCAGGGTGCGGGTGAAGGAGATCCGGTCGGGGTCCTGGCCGGAGTGCTGTGCTGCCTGGTGAATCAGGTCCCGCAGGGCGTGGTGCACCAGGAGGAAGCCGAAGATTTCCTGTTCGGCTCCGCGGGGGTGCTGTGAGCGCAGAACGAGGCGGGGACCGCCTTGATGGGTTTTGATCTCGTCCAGCGTGGTCTCGATCTCCCATCTCTGGGCGTAGAGCAAGGCCAGTGATGTGGCGGAGGCAGCCTTGGGGTCCAAGATGGTGGTGATCAGCCGGTAGACCGTGCCGCCGGGGCCGAGGGTGTACTCGATGACGCGGACCCGTGCCGGGTCCGCGCGTCGGTTCTTGTCCCTGGCGGCGACGATCTCCGAGACGTAGGAGCCGTCCTCCAGCAGGGCCCGAATGGGCAGAACGGCGTCATTCTTGACCCGCCACAGCAGGTCGGCACCGGTTGCGGCAGCGGCCTGCCACAGGTCGAAGCCGCGAAAACCGCGGTCGGCCAGCAGCAGCATCCCCGGCGTCAGTGCGCCGAACAGGCGCTGGGCCAGCTCTGTTTCATGGACTGCCAGCGGACCGGTCTCGGCCGCGAAGACGGCGTGAGTGCCGCACTCGACCAGCGCGGCCACTCTCACCTGCGGATAAGCGCTCTTCTCCTGTCCCCGGCAGACTCCCGGGCGACCGAAGAAGCCGGCATTGGCTTCGGTGTCGGGCACGTCGAAGGTGGTGCCGTCCACGGCGACCAGCCGCCAGCTCCGGTACCAGGCCCCGCTCGTCTCTCCGGTCGCCACCGGTCGGCACACCCGGGCGAACAGGGTCTTGAGGGGTTCCGGGCCCAGCCGCAGCCGGGCCCGGCCGATCGCGGCAGTGGTCGGCACCCGCCACGTCCCCTTCCACCGACCCATCCGCTGCAGCCCGTGCGTGAGGAGTCGCGCGACCTCCTCATAGCCCTGCCCGGAAAACAGGCACATCGCCAACACGAAATAGACCACCACCCGGGCCGGCAACAGCCGGTGGCGTCGCTCAGCGCGGCCGCACTCCGCGATCACCTCATCCACCAGCTCCGGCGGAAACGCGCGGGTCAGCACCCCGAGCGCAATCCGGTCCGAAAGCCGGTCATCCACCGACGACTTCACCTGTCCGGGCCTTGGCACACCACTCCCAACGACCCGAACACCCCAAAGTCACCGGTATTG
>NZ_JBICXQ010000092.1:0-1430 GCF_043200375.1 Streptomyces sp. NPDC048434
GGAAAGGCGAAAAGAACCCCGGCGAGGGGAGTGAAATAGAACCTGAAACCGTGTACGTACAAGCAGTGGGAGCACCTTCGTGGTGTGACTGCGTACCTTTTGTATAATGGGTCAGCGACTTATATTTTGTAGCAAGGTTAACCGTATAGGGGAGCCGTAGGGAAACCGAGTCTTAACTGGGCGATTAGTTGCAAGGTATAGACCCGAAACCCGGTGATCTAGCCATGGGCAGGTTGAAGGTTGGGTAACACTAACTGGAGGACCGAACCGACTAATGTTGAAAAATTAGCGGATGACTTGTGGCTGGGGGTGAAAGGCCAATCAAACCGGGAGATAGCTGGTTCTCCCCGAAAGCTATTTAGGTAGCGCCTCGTGAACTCATCTTCGGGGGTAGAGCACTGTTTCGGCTAGGGGGCCATCCCGGCTTACCAAACCGATGCAAACTCCGAATACCGAAGAATGTTATCACGGGAGACACACGGCGGGTGCTAACGTCCGTCGTGAAGAGGGAAACAACCCAGACCGCCAGCTAAGGTCCCAAAGTCATGGTTAAGTGGGAAACGATGTGGGAAGGCATAGACAGCCAGGATGTTGGCTTAGAAGCAGCCATCATTTAAAGAAAGCGTAATAGCTCACTGGTCGAGTCGGCCTGCGCGGAAGATGTAACGGGGCTAAACCATGCACCGAAGCTGCGGCAGCGACGCTTAGGCGTTGTTGGGTAGGGGAGCGTTCTGTAAGCCGTTGAAGGTGGCCTGTGAGGGTTGCTGGAGGTATCAGAAGTGCGAATGCTGACATAAGTAACGATAAAGCGGGTGAAAAGCCCGCTCGCCGGAAGACCAAGGGTTCCTGTCCAACGTTAATCGGGGCAGGGTGAGTCGACCCCTAAGGCGAGGCTGAAAAGCGTAGTCGATGGGAAACAGGTTAATATTCCTGTACTTGGTGTTACTGCGAAGGGGGGACGGAGAAGGCTAGGCTAGCCGGGCGACGGTTGTCCCGGTTTAAGCGTGTAGGGGGTGTGACCTGGTAAATCCGGTTGCATACTAACCCTGAGGCGTGATGACGATGCACTACGGTGCAGAAGTAGTTGATGCCCTGCTTCCAGGAAAATCCTCTAAGCATCAGGTAACATTAAATCGTACCCCAAACCGACACAGGTGGTCAGGTAGAGAATACCAAGGCGCTTGAGAGAACTCGGGTGAAGGAACTAGGCAAAATGGTGCCGTAACTTCGGGAGAAGGCACGCTGGCATGTAGGTGAAGTCCCTTGCGGATGGAGCTGAAGCCAGTCGAAGATACCAGCTGGCTGCAACTGTTTAATAAAAACACAGCACTGTGCAAACACGAAAGTGGACGTATACGGTGTGACGCCTGCCCGGTGCTGGAAGGTTAATTGATGGGGTCAGCCGCAAGGCGAAGCTCTTGATCGAAGCC
>NZ_JBICXQ010000093.1:0-1317 GCF_043200375.1 Streptomyces sp. NPDC048434
CGGAAGTCGCGGTGGGTGAAGTTGTCTTTCTTGCGGGTCAGGACGGTGGAGGCGGCCAGGCCGCCGTTGAGGACGTCGAGGGCGGCGGGGAGGTCGACGCCGGACTTCTCCAGGAAGACGACGGCTTCGGCGCAGGCTTGGATGTTGATGGCGACGATGAGCTGGTTGGCGGCCTTGACGGTCTGGCCGGCGCCGTGGGGGCCGCACAGGACGAGGGTTTTGCCGAGGGTTTCGAGGAGGGGGCGGGCGGCGTCGAAGTCGCTTTGTTCGCCGCCGGCCATGATGGACAGGACGGCTTCGACGGCGCCGGCTTCGCCGCCGGAGACGGGGGCGTCCAGGACGCGGATGCCCTTGTCGGCGGCGGCGTTGGCCAGGTCGATGGAGGTCTGGGGGGTGATCGAGGACATGTCGATCAGCAGGGTGCCGGGCCTGGCGTGGGCCAGGATGCCGTCGGGGCCGTAGGCGATGGCCTCGACCTGGGGGGAGGCGGGCACCATGGTGATCACCACGTCGGCGTCCTGGACGGCCTCGGCGATCGAACCGGCCGCGGTGCCGCCGGCCGCGGCCAGCCGCTCCAGCTTGTCGCTCTCCAGGGTGTAGCCGGTCACGGCGTACCCGGCCTTGAGCAGGTTCTCGGCCATGGGGGAGCCCATGATGCCGAGACCGATCCACGCGATCTTGGGGAGGTTGCTCATCAGGGTGCCTCTTTCACAGTCACAGCAAAAACGGGGGGGGCGGGGTGGTGGTCAGTGGGCGGGGCGCAGGGGGGCGGGCAGCCATGCGAAGGCGCCGGTGCTGGGGCCGTCGCCGGGCTTGTACTCCAGGCCCGTCCAGCCGTCGTAGCCGGCTTTGTGGAGGCGGTCGAGCAGGCCGGCGAGGTCGAGGCTGCCGGTGCCGGGGGCGCCGCGGCCGGGGCTGTCGGCGATCTGCACGTGGGCGGTCTTGGCGGTGTAGCGGTCGATGACCTCTTCCAGGTCCTCGCCGTTCCTGGACAGGTGGTAGAGGTCCATCAGGAAGCGGGCGTTGTCCAGGCCGGTCGCGGCGTTGACCGCATCGACGACCTCAACGGCCTTCGGCGCGGAGACGAGGGGGCAGTGCGGCGACTCCGGGGCGTTGAGCGCCTCGATCAGCAGCGTCCCCTCGACCTCGGCCACCGCCCGCGCGGCGAACGCCAGATTCTCCAGCGCCAGCTCGTCCTGCTCCGCCGCCGACACCCCCGCCACCCGGTTGCCGTAGAGGGCGTTGAAGGCGGTACAGCCCAGCGACCGCCCGAACTCCACCGCCACCGGCACATTCGCCCGGAACCTCTCCGACTCC
>NZ_JBICXQ010000094.1:0-1292 GCF_043200375.1 Streptomyces sp. NPDC048434
GCGGCGGCGGTGGAGGATGAGTTCGGTGGCTTCGTCGAAGTCGATCTCGTGGGTGGTGCCTATTTCGGCGCCGAGCAGCCGCAGGCGTTTGGTGGTGCGGATGCGGGCGATTTCGTCGTCGGCGGATTCGACGTCCACGGTGCGGGGGGAGTGGCCTTCGAGGCCGAGGAGGACGGCTTTGGGGGTGCCGTGGCCGTGGCCGGTGGCGCCCAGGGAGCCGAAGAGTTCGGCGCGGACGCTGACCGTCTGGGCGAGCAGGCCGTCCTTCTTGAGGCGTCCGACGAACATCCGGGCGGCGCGCATCGGGCCGACGGTGTGGGAGCTGGAGGGGCCGATGCCGATGGAGAAGAGGTCGAAGACGGAGATGGCCACGGGGGCGGACTCCCTTGTCTGCTCGTGGTGGACGGTGGAGCAATGGGGCAGGAGGTACGTTTCTGCGCCGTTGGTCGAGCGTAACGCGGACCCGGCTCGGTGCTTCCGGACGGAATCCGGCGGGTGCCCGTCGCCCGGGGTAACGGTCGGTGTCGGTGCGGACACGAGGTCGGGGGACGCCGGGCCGCGCACGGGTCCCGGCCCGTGGGGGAGGCCTGTCCGGCCCTGATCCGCCGGAATGGGGCCGGCCGGAATACCGCCTCCCCGTTGAAGGGCTGCTGCCCTCCGCCGCCTGGGCCATGCACGCCGCGAAAGCACCGAAATGCACTGTTATGGGTCGAAAGAGGGGATGGGAGAGGGAGGGGGATAGGGGAGAAAAGCGGGCACACGGGCCGTGAGCCCGGGACCAACCGCCCCGGGCTCACCGCTCGTTCACCTGCTGCCCGGCCGGTCACCGGCGGGCAGCGGGCTCAGCGCATGAGGCGTGTCACAGGGACGGGTACAGCGGGAACTTGTCCGCGAGTGCGGTGACGCGGGCCTTGAGGGCTTCGGCGTCGTGGGCGGGCTTGAGTGCCTGGGCGATGATGTCGGCGACCTCGCGGAAGTCCTCGGCCTGGAAGCCGCGGGTGGCGAGGGCGGGGGTGCCGATGCGCAGGCCGGAGGTGATCATCGGGGGTCGTGGGTCGTTCGGGATGGCGTTGCGGTTGACGGTGATGCCGACCTCGTGGAGGCGGTCCTCGGCCTGTTGGCCGTCCAGCTCGGAGTCGCGCAGGTCGACGAGGACGAGGTGGACGTCGGTGCCGCCGGACAGCACGGATACGCCGACTTCGGTGACGTCGGGCTGGATGAGGCGTTCGGCGAGGATGCGGGCGCCGTCGAGGGTGCGCTGCTGGCGTTCCTTGAAGTCGTCGGAGGCGGCG
>NZ_JBICXQ010000095.1:0-1268 GCF_043200375.1 Streptomyces sp. NPDC048434
TCGACGAGCACGGCCGGCCGGTGCGGGGCCGCCGCGGCGTCCGCGTTGTCCCGCGCCGCCCAGAGCGCCTCCACCGCGGCGGCGGACATCCGGCCGCGTTCCAGGGGCCCGAGCCGTCCCCGCGTGGCGTGCTCCACCAGAGGCGACCGGAAAGCCCAGCCCCGGGGAGCGCCGCTGTCCTCGCCGGGCAGTTCGTCGAGGAGTCCCGCGGCGATCAGGCGGCGCACGCCGTCGGCGACCTGCCGGTCGGACAGACCGGTGGTCTCGGCCACCAGCGTCATCGCCGTCCGGCCGAGCGGCCACAGCACGCTCAACGCCGCCGCCGTCGTCCGGCACGGTTCACCGAGCTCGTGCAGCGCCCTGATGAACCGGTCCTCATCGGGCAGCACCGGCACCGGCGCGCCCGCGGCGAGGAAGGCGTGCCCGTCGGCGATCCGCACCGCGTCCCGCCGCGACCACTCGGTGAGCAGCGCGTCGGCGGCTGCGGGAATCCCGCGGGTCAGCCCGAGGACGCGCTCCACCAGGGCCGGGTCGGGCACCGCCTGCGACCGCCGCGCCACCATGTCGGCGATCTGAGGTCGTGTCAGGCGTGGCAGCTCGATCGTCAGCGCCTTGTCCGCCTGCGCCAACAGTGTGACGGCGCGGTCTTGCCGGCGGCCGGACGCGGCGTCGCCGGCTCCGGTGGCGTGCCGTACCGACGTGATCACCAGCCGGACCTCCGGGAGGTGCCGGGCGGCGACGACTCCCAGGACGTCGAGGGACGCCGCGTCGGCGTACTGCGCGTCGTCCACCACCACGGCCACGGGCGCCGCGTGTGTCAGCACGGACACCAGCGCGTCGGCGAGCGCCGCCCGCTCCCCCTTCTCCGTGGCGGCCAGCACCTCGGCGTCCAGGTCCGCCCGGCCGGCCGCAGGCTGCCTCCCGTTGACCGACCGGTGCTCCCGCACCGCGGTGACCATCCGCAACGCCAGCAGGAGCGGACGATCCTGGTCGCCGCGCACGCAGACCAGCGGCAGGACCATGTGATCCCGCGCACGTAGCCGTTCGGCGGTTGCGTGCGCGAACGCGCTGCGCCCCGCGCCCCGTTCTCCGTGGACGAGCACCAGGCCGGATCCGTCCGGGTCGTCCAGGCAGCGCTCGAACTCCCCCAACTCCTGTTCACGGCCCATCAGATGCACGCTTGCGCCGTCCGCCCACGTCGCCGTGGTACCGCGCACCGCCTCGGCTTCCGCCGGCCGGCCACTGTCCACGGGACCTCCTCAACGACT
>NZ_JBICXQ010000096.1:0-1129 GCF_043200375.1 Streptomyces sp. NPDC048434
GATACCTACCACCAGGGCCGCGCGATGCTCACCGAAGAACTGGGCCTGGACCCAGGAAGGGAACTACGCGACCTGGCGCAGGCAATCCTGACCGACGACGCTGACCTGGCACTGGCCGAACCGGTCGAGTCGGCCGAACCACGTTCTCTCGTGGCGACGCCGCTCTCTGAGGCGGTGCAAGAGCGTGGTGCCGATCCCGACCCGGTCGTCACACCTCGGCAACTGCCCGCCGACATCGGCGATTTCGTAGCCGACGACACGATCGTCTCAGCGGTCTGCGACGCCGTCACTGAGGGCCAGGAAATGGGGCAACTGAACGCGGTCCTGGTGCTTGGCAGGCCTGGTGTCGGCAAGAGCACCTTGGCCAGGCACGTGGCGCACCGACTGGCAACCGAGTACTTCCCGGACGGACAGCTCTACTGCGACCTGCGAGGGCCTGGCGGACAACCGGTGGATCCGGCTCAGGCATTGGGACGATTCCTCCGAGCGCTGGGCATACCTGGCGAGGCCATCCCCGATGCGCTTGATGAGCGCGCGGAGATGTATCGCAGTCTGCTGGCCGGTCGCCGGATCCTGGTGTTGCTGGACGACGCGGTGAGCGAGTCGCAGGTGACGGCGCTTCTTCCCGGATCCGGCGGCAGTGGCGTGCTGGTCACCAGCCGCGGTCTGCTCACGGCGTTGCCGGGCACACGCCGGTTCGACTTGGAGCCGCTGAGCCAGGAACAGGCCATCCAGCTTCTGGGGCGGATCATTGGAGAGCACCGTGTGGAGAGCGAGCGGGAGGCAGCGCGGGT
Source organism: Streptomyces sp. NPDC048434 (assembly GCF_043200375.1). Taxonomy (NCBI): domain Bacteria; kingdom Bacillati; phylum Actinomycetota; class Actinomycetes; order Kitasatosporales; family Streptomycetaceae; genus Streptomyces; species Streptomyces sp. NPDC048434. The sequence goes on from NZ_JBICXQ010000096.1 coordinate 795, forward strand.
CCTCATAGGCTTGGTGGGTGGGCTGCCGCTCGCGCTGCGTATCATCGGCGCGCGTCTGGCAGCGCGCCCGCACTGGTCACTGACCTCCATGTGGCACCGGCTTGAGAACGAGCACCGCCGGTTGGACGAGCTGGCGCACGGCGAGTTGTCGATCCGGGCAAGTCTTTCGCTCAGCTATGACGGTCTGGCGGCGGCCGACCGTCGCCTGTTGTGCCTGCTCAGCCTGGCCGAAGGAGCAGTGATTCCGAGCTGGCTGGGTGCCGCCCTCATCGACGACCGCACACCGCACCCCGCTGACCTGCTGGAACCGCTCATCGACATGCGCCTCCTCGACA
>NZ_JBICXQ010000097.1:0-1120 GCF_043200375.1 Streptomyces sp. NPDC048434
GATACCTACCACCAGGGCCGCGCGATGCTCACCGAAGAACTGGGCCTGGACCCAGGAAGGGAACTACGCGACCTGGCGCAGGCAATCCTGACCGATGACGCTGACCTGGCACTGACTGACCAATCCGAACCGCGCGGCGTCGTGGCAACGCAAGTCTCTCAGCCGGCGCAAGAGCGTGGTGACGATCCCGACCCCGTCGTCACACCTCGACAACTGCCCGCCGACATCGGCGACTTCGTAGCCGACGACACGATCGTCTCAGCGATCTCCGACGCGGTCACCGAGGGCCAGGGAAAAGGGCCGCTGAGCGTAACGTTGGTGCTTGGCAGGCCCGGTGTCGGCAAAAGCACGTTGGCCACGCACGTGGCGCACCGACTGGCAACCGAGTACTTCCCCGACGGACAGCTCTACTGCGACCTGCGAGGGCCGGGCGGACAACCAATGGACCCCGCCCAGGCATTGGGACGATTCCTCCGAGCACTGGGCATACCCGGCGAGGCCATACCCGATTCACTTGACGAGCGCGCAGAGATGTACCGCAGTCTGCTGGCCGGTCGCCGGATCCTGGTGTTGCTGGACGACGCGGTGAGCGAGTCGCAGGTGACGGCGCTGCTTCCCGGAACCGGCAGCAGCGGCGTGCTGGTCACCAGCCGCAGCCAGCTCACGGCGTTGCCGGGCACACGCCGGTTCGACCTGGAGCCGCTGAGCCAGGAACAGGCCCTCCAGTTGCTTGGACGGATCATTGGGGGGCGCCGGGTCGAGGGTGAGGCGGACGCAGCGCGGGTGCTCATACGTTTCGTGGGCGGGCTGCCGCTCGCGCTGCGTATCATCGGCGCGCGTCTGGCCGCGCGCCCGCACTGGTCACTGACCTCCATGTGGCACCGACTCGAGAACGAGCACCGCCGGTTGGACGAGCTGGCACACGGCGAGCTGTCGATCCGGGCAAGTCTTTCGCTCAGCTATGACGGTCTGGCGGCGGCCGACCGTCGCCTGTTGTGCCTGCTCAGCCTGGCCGAGGGGGCGGAGATTCCGAGCTGGCTGGGTGCCGCCCTCATCGACGACCGCACACCGCACCCCGCTGACCTGCTGGAACCGCTCATCGACATGCGCCTCCTCGACA
>NZ_JBICXQ010000098.1:0-1117 GCF_043200375.1 Streptomyces sp. NPDC048434
TGGCGGTGACGCGGACGACGGCGTTCTCGCACCGTCTGGCGGTGGTCGGCCAGGACCGTGACCGGCTGTTGGAGGGGCTGAGCGCTGCTGCTGTGGGTCAGGTGGTGCCTGGTGTGGTGACGGGTGCTGCTGGTGATGGCCGGGTTGCGGTGGTGTTCTCGGGGCAGGGTTCGCAGTGTGTGGGGATGGGCCTTGGGTTGTATGAGGCGTTCCCGGTGTTTGCGCGGGCGTTTGACGAGGTGTGTGCTCAGCTGGACGGGTTGTTGCCTGGGCCTGGTTCGTTGCGTGAGGTGATCGCGGCTGGTGGTCCGGAGTTGGACCGGACGGTGTTTGCGCAGGCGGGTTTGTTTGCGGTGCAGGTGGCGTTGTTCCGGTTGTGGTCGTCGTGGGGTGTGGTGCCGCAGTGTGTGGCGGGGCATTCGATCGGTGAGGTCACGGCGGCGTATGTGGCCGGGGTGTGGGATCTGGCTGATGCGTGTGCGGTGGTGGCGGCGCGGGGCCGTTTGATGCAGGAGTTGCCGGCGGGTGGGGCGATGGCTGCTCTGGATGCGTCGTCGGAGCAGGTCGCCGAGTTGGTTGCGGGTCGTGAGGGTGTGGCGGTTGCGGCGGTTAACAGTGCCCGGCAGACGGTGATTTCGGGTGTTGAGTCGGTGGTGGATGAGCTGGCGGGGTTGTGGCGGGAGCGTGGTGGGCGGGCTCGTCGGCTGCGGGTCAGTCATGCGTTTCATTCGCCGTTGATGGATCCGATGCTGGAGGAGTTCGCCGCGGTCCTGGACGGGGTGACCTGTCGTGAGCCGCGGATCGCGTTGGTGTCGGGTGTCCCGGGTGCGGATGTGACGGATCCTGCCTATTGGGTGGGGCATGTGCGGGATACGGTCCGTTATCACGATGTGGTGGAGGCGATGCGGGCCCAGGGTGTGGGTGTGTTTGCCGAGTTGGGTCCGGATGGTGCGCTGTCGGCGATGGCTGATGGGGATGCGGGGACGTGGGTCCCGGCGTTGCGCGGTGGTCAGGACGAGCCGGAGACGGCGCTGCGTGCGCTGGCTGGTCTGTATGCGGCTGGTGTGGAGGTGGACTGGGCCGCGGTGACCGCCGACGAGGGTCGGGCGGTGAAGGT
>NZ_JBICXQ010000099.1:0-1111 GCF_043200375.1 Streptomyces sp. NPDC048434
CCACCAAACGCCTGCGGCTGCTCGGCGCCGAAATAGGCACCACCCACGAGATCGACTTCGACGAAGCCACCGAACTCATCCTCCACCGCCGCCGCGCCCTGCCCTACCACGCCAACGGCATGACCCTCCTCGCCTACGACAGCACCGGCGCACCCCTGCTGGAGAAGACCTACTACTCCGTCGGCGGCGGCTTCGTCGTCGACGAGGACGCGGTCGCCGGCGAAAACCCGATCGTGCCCGACGACACCGCGCTGACCCACTCCTTCCGCACCGGCGACGAACTCCTGCGCCTGTCCCGGGACACCGGCCTGTCCATCTCCGCCCTCATGCTGGACAACGAGAAGGCCTGGCGCACCGAGGACGAGATCCGCGCCGGACTGCTGGAGATCTGGCAGGTCATGCAGTCCTGCGTCACCCGCGGCATGTCCCGCGAGGGCATCCTGCCCGGCGGCCTCAAGGTCCGCCGCCGCGCCGCCCACTCCGCCCGCCAGCTGCGCTCCGAAGGCAACGCCGAAGCCCACGCCATGGAGTGGACCACCCTCTACGCCATGTCCGTCAACGAGGAGAACGCCGCCGGCGGCCGCGTCGTGACCGCCCCCACCAACGGCGCCGCCGGCATCATCCCCGCCGTCCTGCACTACTACATCAACTTCGTGCCCGGCGCCGATGAGGACGGTGTGGTCCGCTTCCTGCTCGCCGCCGGTGCCATCGGCATGCTCTTCAAGGAGAACGCCTCCATCTCCGGCGCCGAGGTCGGCTGCCAGGGCGAGGTCGGCTCCGCCTGCTCCATGGCCGCCGGCGGTCTCGCCGAGGTCCTCGGCGGCTCCCCCGAACAGGTCGAGAACGCCGCCGAGATCGGCATGGAACACAACCTCGGCCTGACCTGCGACCCCGTCGGCGGCCTCGTCCAGATCCCCTGCATCGAACGCAACGGCATGGCCGCCGTCAAGGCCGTCACCGCCGCCCGCATGGCCCTGCGCGGCGACGGCCGCCACCACGTCTCCCTCGACAAGGTCATCAAGACCATGAAGGACACCGGCGCCGACATGAGCGTCAAATACAAGGAAACCGCACGCGGCGGACTCGCCGTCAACATCATCGAGTGCTGAGG
>NZ_JBICXQ010000100.1:0-1067 GCF_043200375.1 Streptomyces sp. NPDC048434
CACTGACGTGACCGGTACCATCGAACTGCCAGAAGGCGTAGAGATGGTAATGCCAGGCGACAACGTGAACATGGTTGTAACCCTGATTCACCCAATCGCGATGGACGACGGTCTGCGTTTCGCAATCCGTGAAGGCGGCCGTACTGTAGGCGCTGGTGTTGTTGCTAAAGTTATCGCTTAATCGCGAATAATTTTTCGACACAAAAAAGGGGCACTTCGGTGCCCTTTTTTTATGCAATTGACCCGTCCTGAATAGCGTTGACACATTTTACTCACGCACAGAGGAAAATGTGATGAACCAGTATATTAAACGCACACAACGCGATTACTCTCTATCCTTTAAACTGGCTGTCGTCGAACAGGTCGAAAAAGGCGAGATGACATACCGCCAGGCGCAAGATCGCTACGGTATCCAAGGCAGCCAGACTGTCATGAACTGGCTGCGCAAATACGGTCAACTTGACTGGCGAACTTCTCCTTCCACCAGAACGTGCGGAGACAACATGCCCAAACTCCCCCTGACGCCCGAACAGCGTATTAAAGAACTTGAGCAGCAACTGGCTGAATCTGAAGTCAAAGCCCAGTTCTTCGAAGCTGTCGTCAAAGTGATGAACACCGACTTTGGCGCCACGCTGACAAAAAAGCAGCTAACCGCCTTATCGCGCAAACACAAGTACCGGGACTCACAGTAACGCGGGCCTGCCGATGGATGGGCATCAGCCGACAAGCGTGGTATCAGTCCCTGCAGCGTGAAGCAGGCAAAGAGGAGCAGGCCCGGCATCTCGTCGAACAGGTGACGGCCATCCGCTTGCACCAACCCCGACTGGGGACACGTAAGCTGCATCACCTGTTGCGGCAACACCCCGAACCGGCGTTGCATGTGGGCCGTGACCAGTTGTTCAGTATCCTGCGCTGCGCGCGGTTACTGGTGATGCCTAAACGGGCGTATCACAAGACGACGCACAGCCATCATCGTTTTTATCGCCATCCCAACCTGCTAAAAGCGGGAGACAATCAAGTAATAGCCAGCCGTCCGGAACAGGTATGGGTGGCGGATATCACCTACC